>JAFGTX010000106.1 GCA_016938815.1 Clostridia bacterium
TGAGAATCGCATGGCTTTATCGTTATCAGGGCAACAATGAGAAGGAAATGGCTTTTATTAAGCATGCACGGGACAAATTTATAGATGCGTACCAGAACGAGAATCTGTCAGACGATAAAGAGAATGAACTTTTGACCATGCTTTTGGTAGGGGAACTCAGTAGGAGGCTATCTGATTATCATACCGCGGTTAAGTGGTTCAGCAAGCTGCTTCAGGAACCGGATATCAAGAAAAAACGTCACATCGAGATGCATGCCCGTGACTTGTGGGCGGAAGCCAGTATGGCGTATAAAAAGGAAAAAGGCAAAGACTATGAAGTTGATGAAGAGTAGAATCGTTTTGGTAACGGGTGGTGCGCGTAGTGGCAAGAGTTCTTTTGCTGAGGAGCATGTTCTTCAGCTAGGAGAGCGGATTGGCTATATAGCAACGGCGGAACCATTTGATGAAGGGATGCAGGACCGGATAAAAAAGCATATTTCCCAGCGCCCGGCGACGTGGCCAACCTACGAGTGTTATCAGGAAATCAGCCCAGAAATTCAGACGATTAGCACATCCTGTGATGTGGTGATACTCGACTGTATAACGGTTATGCTCACCAATTTGATGTTCAAGAATGAGATGGATTGGGAAACTTTATCCAGAAGTCGAATCGATGAGATTGAGCAATACATTCTAGAGGAAGTGACACAACTCATTGAAAATATGCGGGAACATCATTTGAACGCAGTGATCGTCACTAATGAGGTCGGTGCGGGCATTGTACCGGAAAATAGGCTTTCAAGGGTATTTAGAGACATGGCAGGACGTGTGAATCAACTGATTTCAAAGCAGTCAGACGACGTTTACTATGTCGTATCCGGTATACCGATTAAGATAAAATAATGGAGGCAGGACATGAAGCCGTTGATACTGATGATTCAATTTCTGACCAGGATTCCGTTGAAAGTAACGTTAGATGTAACGGATGATGATTTTACAAGCGGATTTAAATACTTTCCAGTTGTAGGGAGTATAATCGGTGGATTGATTTATGCAATCCATTTTATTTTGCATCCCTATTTTAATGGTTTTACTTTGGCGGTCATCCTTACGCTAAGCTATATCTATATTACAGGTGGCTTGCATATGGATGGCCTTAGCGATTCTGCCGATGGTCTTTTCAGTGGCCGGTCCAAGGAACGCATTCTAGAGATCATGAAAGATTCAAGAATCGGTAGCAATGGCGCACTGGCCATGGTTTTTGTCGTGCTGCTCAAGGTGGCCTTTTTCTATGAAATAGATGCCGCAGCGCTTGGAAAATTGCTTCTGACATTGCCGATGATGTCCAAGTACGTGGTCGTATTTACCTCGGCTTTTTCGAGATATGCGCGGGAAGATGGCATGGGCAACTGGTTTATAGGCAAGGTGTCCGGTGTGGACTTTCTTTTGGCAACGATTTATACTATTGGCATTACGACGCTGATTGAACCCCGTCATCTGGTGCTGCTTGCAGGTGGCTTGTGTTTCGGATGGTTGTTTCGACGTTTTTGCTATAGCCATATCGACGGCATGACCGGAGATACGATTGGTGCACTTTCTGAATTGGCTGACGTTGTGATTTTGTGCGTAGGCGCACTGTTTCTATAAATAGAGGGGAAAAATATGAAAATAGTATTGGTTAGACATGGGGAGACAACCGCTAATGTGGCGCGGCTATTTTGTGGCCATACCGATGTCTTGTTGACGGAAAAAGGTATACAGCAGGCCGAGGCGGCTGCAGAGAAACTTAAAGACTACAAGTTCACGAAAATGATTTCCAGTGATTTGCGACGGGCACGAAAAACGGCTTCGATCATCAACCATTATCATCAGTTGCCGATTGATCGAGAGCGCGGTCTTAGGGAAATGAACTTCGGTGAATGCGAGGGCTATACATATGAAGAACTGACAAAACTTAAACCGGAATCATTCAAGGGTGACCGCGTTGGGAAATGGAATTTTATATTTCCAGGTGGCGAAAGCCTAGAGGTGATGAGCAGTAGAATCAGGGCTTGTATTGACCGCATCAGACAAGAAGCTGATGAGGAGGATACCATTTTGATCGTCGCTCATGCTGGCGTTATTAGAATGGTTTTGGCGCTTGAAATTGCACGCAGTAACGAGTCTTACTGGCGTTTTGATATTGATAATTGTGGTATTACGGAACTTAGGTATCACAAAGAATTTTGCATGATGACCAAGTTGAACGGATAGAAATAGGAGGGAAAATGATGCAGTGTCCTAGATTTGTACTGGCGGGCACCAACAGTGGTGTTGGTAAAACGACAATTACCCTTGGTTTATTAAATAGTTTCCATAGAAAAGGACTCCATGTCCAACCCTTTAAAAGTGGACCGGATTACATCGATCCGGCATTTCATACCTTTGTAACAGAAAATACTTCACGTAATCTGGATGCTTGGCTTTTATCGGAAGAAAGTATCCGACAATTGATGGTGAAAAGCGGTGAGGGTAAGGATATTTCTATCGTAGAAGGCGTTATGGGCTTTTATGATGGGCATACGGTATACCGCGACAAGGGCAGTACTGCCCACCTTTCCAAGATCATCAAGGCACCTGTCGTGTTGATTCTCAACGGCAGTGGCATTTCTACCAGTGCTGCGGCAATCGTTCATGGATTCAAAAGTTTTGATCCTGATGTGGACGTATCAGGCGTGATCATCAACAAGGTCAATTCAGAGCGGCATTATGAAATCCTGAAAGAGGCGATTGAAGAAACAACCGGTGTGAAATGCTACGGCTATCTCAAGAAAAATCCGGAAGTCAATTTGAGCAGTCGCCATCTAGGTCTGATTCCTTCTTATGAAGTGACAAAATTGAAAGAAAAGATAGACCTTATCAGTGATATGATGGAGGAAAGCATCGATTTCGACGGTTTGTTGGCGCTGGGGCAAGGTGCGCCAGATTTAAGTGCTGATACAAAGGCCTTGGAAGGTGACTTTAGTGGTTTACGTATTGGTGTACCGAAGGACAAGGCTTTCAATTTTTATTATCAGGATAATTTGGATTTGCTTGAAAAGCTTGGTGCAAAACTGATTTGTTTCAGCCCGATGTCAGATGAAAAGGTGCCGGAAGCATTGGATGGTCTCTATATCGGTGGTGGTTTTCCGGAAGTTTTTGCCAAGGAATTATCAGAGAACAAAGCGATGCGTGCTTCAATAAAAGATTTCATTGAAAGTGAGCGTCCTGTTTATGCAGAGTGTGGTGGTTTGATGTACATGTGTCGTCAAATCGTCGATCTTGAGGGCAATGCCTTTCCTATGGTGGGGGTACTAAACAACGAATCTGTGATGACGGGAAGGCTGCAGCATTTTGGATATGTCGATATCACGCTGGAGGCGGATGCGCCGATTGGTTCAAAGGGGATGACCTTTAGAGCCCATGAGTTCCATCGCTCTAAGGTCCTGGAGATGACAGAAGACGCAACCTGTTATCATGTTGAAAAGGATAAAGGCAATGGCGAAATTAAGAGCTGGCAGTGTGGCTACCGGTACAAGAATTTTTTAGGGGGCTATGCCCATGTTCATTTTTATAACAATTTAGAGATACCGGTACATTTTTTAGAAAAGTGCCAGGGGGTAAAGGAGCGAAACAATGGCTAAGTCAATTATGGTTCTGGGGACGGGTTCTTCAGTAGGTAAAAGTATTATAACAACAGGATTATGTCGTGTGCTCAATCAGGATGGTTATGAGGTAGCACCGTTTAAATCTCAAAATATGGCATTGAATTCATTTATTACAGAGCAAGGCGATGAAATGGGAAGAGCTCAGGTTGTTCAAGCAGAGGCGGCGGGCAAAAAAGCCCACGTCAACATGAATCCCATTCTCTTGAAACCCTCTACAGATAAAAAATCTCAAGTCATTTTAAAGGGTAAGGTTTTCAAGAATATGTCGGCTGTCGAGTACCATGAGTACAAGTCGGAGCTGAAAGATATGGTGAAATCCGTCTACGATGATTTGGCTTCAGAAAACGACGTGATTGTCTTGGAAGGTGCAGGCAGCCCTGCAGAAATCAATCTCAGAGAAAACGACTTAGTGAATATGGGCATGGCAGAACTTTCGGATTCTCCGGTTGTCATTGTCGGTGATATCGATAGAGGTGGTGTTTTTGCATCCCTTTACGGTACGATCATGCTTTTGACAGAGGAAGAACGCAAGCGTGTCAAAGGGGTCATCATCAATAAATTCAGAGGTGATGTGGAAATACTGAAGCCGGGCATCAAGATGCTGGAAGATTTGATTCATTTGCCTGTACTGGGTGTGGTGCCTTATACACATCTACAGATAGAAGATGAGGACAGCTTAGCGGAACGTTTTTACAATAGGACGCAAAGCGAGGGACAGATCAAGATCGAAGTCCTCTATTTACCACATGTCTCTAATTTTACGGATTTCAACGTTTTTGAAACACAGCCAGATGTACAGCTGAGATATGTAATGCGTGGCGAGAGTATCGGCGATCCGGACATTTTGATTATACCGGGTTCTAAAAATACGATTGAAGATTTGATTTACCTCAGAAATTCTGGTCTTGAGGAACAAATCATTCGACTGAGCAAGAAGAATAAATACATTGTCGGTATTTGCGGTGGCTATCAGATTCTTGGAGAAAGCCTTGAAGATCCATACCATACGGAAAGTGCGATTCCATCGACCAATGGCCTGGGTCTACTGGCAACGACAACTGTATTTGAACAGGAAAAGACGACCACTCAGATCGAGGGCGTTCTGGAAGCGGAAATACCGGGTCGACTTGCTGAATTGTCGGCGTCAACGATTAAGGGTTATGAGATCCATATGGGACAAACTAAGCTTAAAGAAGGGGCTAAACCATTTCTGACCATCTGTAAGAAACTCAATGAAACGGTTGCCATATCCGATGGTGCCATTAATCTTGCTGGCAATGTTTTTGGAACGTATATTCACGGCATTTTTGACGATATCCAGTTTACGCGTAACTTCCTGAATATCATTAGAAGAGAAAAAGGTTTGGATGATGTAGAGAGCCAAGTCAAAGATTTCGAAGCATTCAAGGACAACGAATACAACAAGCTGGCAGAGGTATTAAAGGCATCCCTCGATATGGATAAAATCTATGAAATCATAGGGGTGAAATAGTTTGAGTGGTAGTATGATGGCCTTAGCAATAGGTTTGTGTTTGGATTTGGTCTTTGGTGACCCACACTGGCTACCACATCCCATTCGCTATATTGGCAAAGGCATTGAAAAAGTAGAACAGTGGCTAAGAAAGGAAGATGATTCGCCTTCGGTGCAACGCGTAAAAGGCGTTTTGCTTTGGGTGATTATGGTGATGGGGACGTTTCTCATTTATAAAATGATTCAGCGTATCACTTATGGGATCCATTTTTATCTAGGTGTCGCAGTTGAGAGTTTTGTGATCTATCAGATTCTGGCCATCCGTTGTTTGAGGGATGAAACCATGCGTGTGTATGATGCCCTTGAAGCGGAGGATATGCAGTCGGCAAGAAAATGGATCAGTTATCTGGTGACGAGAAATACAGAAAGCATGACGGAAGAAGAGGTGGTCAAGGCAACGGTAGAGACGATCTCTGAAAATATTGTGGATGGTATTACGTCGCCGCTATTCTTCATTGCGCTGGGTGGTGCACCACTCGGTATGCTGTACAAAGCCGTGAATACATTGGATTCCATGGTGGGCTATAAAAATGAGCGCTACCAGTATTTCGGTTGGTTTTCGGCACGTATGGATGATGTGTTCAACTATATTCCAGCGCGATTGACCGGTCTTTTCATTGTGCTGATTGCTACGGTATTTGGTTATGATGGTGCCAATGCTTGGCGTATCCTCATCCGAGACCGCAAGAATCATAGCAGTCCAAACAGTCCTTACAGCGAGGCACCGGTTGCTGGTGCCTTAAGGATACAGCTGGGTGGACGGGCGACCTATTTTGGTGTGACAAAGGACAAACCGACGATGGGTGATGCCATCGTACCGATAGAAAGAAAACATATCAAGGCGACCAATCGTCTTATGATTCAAACATCAATGACAGCTGTGATACTCATACTGGCATTGCATTATTATTTTTAGCAGAAGGTGATGAAATGGACTATACCCACGGAGGCAACGTATATAAGGCGGCAAGGACAAGAGCAATCGATGTGGCATCGATTGTCGACTTTAGTGCCAATATCAACCCGCTGGGCTTAAGCGATAAAGGAAATCAGCGGCTCAAAGATGCATGGCAGGGGCTTTTGAATTATCCGGACCCGGAATATGTGGCGCTTAGAGAGGCGCTTTCGGTATTTCATAAATGCCGTATGAGTCAGATTTTTTTAGGCAATGGTGCCATTGATGCGATTTTCTTTCTAATGGAAAATCTCAAACCCAAGCGTGCTTTGGTTTTGGCGCCGACATTTGTCGAATATGAACGGGCTTTGACTATTGCAGGCAGTGCGTTGACTTTTTTTTACCTGAAGGAGAGCGAGGGCTTTCGCTTAGATCTTACACGTTATTTGAAGGAAGCGGAGACTCACGATTGCTTGGTGATTTGCAATCCCAATAATCCGACAGGACAACTCGTGCCTAAAAGCGACATGATGCAAATCATTGAGTTTGCTAAAAGACATGGTAAGGATTTGGTGATTGACGAAGCTTTTATGGACTTTACGGATATGGATGAGAGTCAGTCTTGTATCGATCAAATCAAGGCTTATGATCAACTCTACATCTTGCGTTCCATTACCAAGTTTTTCGCAGTGCCGGGTTTGAGGCTGGGCTATGTTTTGTCAGGTAATTCAACATTTGCAGAAAGCTACTGGCGAAAAAAAGCGCCTTGGTGCGTGAATTATTTTGCTCAGGAGTACACCATTGGTGCTTTGGAGGATGCGGCATATATCCATGACACCAAACATTATGTCATGGAGGCAAGAGAGCACCTTTATCAGGCCTTAAGTACCATCGACCATATCCACCCCCATCCGAGTATGGGTAACTATATTTTTCTGAAATACACAGGTACGCCGGCTTTGAAGGAAAGTCTTGAGGAGAGGGGTATCCTAATTAGGGATTGCAACAATTATCATGGTTTGGATGAACAGTATTATAGAGTCGCAGTCAAGACGCAAGCGCAAAATGAACGCTTGGTGGCAAGCATCAAGGAGATTATCGATGAAACAGTGGATTAAGGTAAGGACTCCCGCTTCTTGTGGAGAATTGATTCAAGGTTTTTACGGCAAGCAAGAAATGTTGATTTCCTATCCCATCAATTTGTTCAGTGAAGTGACCTTTTCAAGAGGGAAACAAAGTGATGGCGAGGCATTAGGCTGGAAGGCGGAGAAAGCGGTACAGCTGTTTTTTGAAGAAACAGGTGCC
Source organism: Clostridia bacterium (assembly GCA_016938815.1). Lineage (GTDB taxonomy): Bacteria > Bacillota > Clostridia > Peptostreptococcales > Acidaminobacteraceae > JAFGTX01. The sequence continues at coordinate 7,397 of JAFGTX010000106.1, forward strand.
GACAGGCATCTTTTGGATCAATATCATGTGACGGTTATGAACAATATTCCTGTTGGAAAAGGCATGGCTAGCAGTACGGCAGATATTTGCGGTGTTTTGAAGGGACTTTGTCATCTCTATGAGTTGGAATTGGCTGAGGAGGAAGTTGCAAGGCTTTGTTGTCTTGTTGAACCGACAGATAGTACCGTATTCCAATCGCTGACGCTCTTTGATCACATCAATGGCATCAAGATGGAATCTTTCGATTGGCAGCTGGAATGTGATGTTCTCGTTCTTGAGCCGGATTATCAGATCAATACGACAGACTTTAGAAGGGCCAATAAAGAGCAAATCATGAGAAAGAACCATGATTCCAAAGCCTTGGAGTTATTCAGAGCGGCGGTAGAGGCGAAATGTTATTATAAATTGTGTGAGAGCACCTATCTAAGCGCGAAGGAAAACCAGGAAATTTTGGAAAAACCTTATTTGGAAGAACTTTATCATATGGCTCTTGAACATAACTGCTATGGCATTAATGTAGCTCATAGCGGCAGCATTGTCGCCATTCTATTTGATAGAAACAAGGTAGATATCGACGCACTTAAAGTGGCATTGACAAACAATCCTTGTGGTTCTTACTATAAAAAAAGATATATGGCAAAAGTGATCGAAGGTGGATCACAAATATTGGAGGGTAAAACGTGTTTGTAGAGATTATTAAAGCGATTGTACTGGGTATCATCGAAGGTTTGACGGAATTTTTACCGGTGTCGTCTACCGGTCATTTGATTATTGCCAATAAAGTTTTGGCTTTTGAAGGCGCTTTTGCCAATTTATTTTCAGTGGTCATTCAAAGCGGGGCGATTTTAGCAGTCATCATTTATTTCAGAGACAAGTTGTTGCCGAAATTTGACTCTAAGGAAACCTTCGTTAAATACGTAAAATTCATAGCGGTGGTTTGTATTGCAATTGTTCCGGCTGGACTTGTTGGCATTCCGTTTGAGAGTGCGATAGAAGCGTATTTATTTAACACGACAACCGTGTCAATTGCGCTGGTTTTAGGTGCAGGACTGCTATTTTTCGCAGATCGCAAGGGTAGAAAAGTAACCGTAGATGATGAACATCAAATTACAGTAAAACAGGCACTGATTGTCGGATGTTTTCAATGTCTAGCGATGATTCCAGGTATGTCTCGCTCGGCCTCTACCATTGTCGGTGGCTTGGTGGTTGGTTTTTCGCGAAGTGTTGCAGCAGAATTTTCCTTTTTTATGTCTGTTCCAACGATTATGGGTGCTTCATTGGTTAAACTTATAAAATCAGAGTTGGTATTTACGTCACATGAGATTATTCTATTACTTGTGGGTTCGGTTGTTTCTTTTGTAGTGGCGTACTATGTCATTGCCTTTTTTATGAATTATATCAAGAAAAGAGATTTAAAAATTTTCGCATATTATAGAATAATTTTAGGAATATTGGTTATATTATTAAAATAGACTGTAAGTATGTTATAATCATATTTAAGGGGGAGATTGAATGAAGGTAGAATACATTAATGCATTTATTAAAGCCACTTCGCAGGTTTTTAAGACCATTGCAAATATAGATTTATCTGTTGGAAAACCTTATGTAATGCCGAGCCCGTTTGAAGCGACTAATTTGGTCATTATTGTGGGTATCACTGGTGAGATTCAAGGTCAAGCGGTGATCGGTATGACTGAAGAAACGGCAAAGAGCTTGGCATCGGCTATGATGATGGGTATGCCTGTCGAAAAATTAGATGACATGAGCAAAAGTGCTTTGCAAGAACTCAGTAATATGATTATGGGGAATTCAGCGACACTGCTGTTTAATGAGGGTGTTGTTGTAGATATTACACCACCGACTTTGATGACCGGACAGCATATTGAAGTATCTACGGGTAGCATGAAGACGATTACTGTGCCGCTTAATTGTCCTGTCGGCGAGGTGTTGCTAAATATATCGACGAAGGAGTAGAAGACGTATGGCAATTAACGTTGTGCTTTTTCAACCTGAAATTCCACCGAATACGGGCAATATTGCGCGTACTTGTGCCATTACGGGTTCGAAACTGCATTTGATCAAACCTTTGGGATTTTCCATTGACGATAAGAGTGTGAAGCGTGCCGGACTGGATTACTGGCATTTACTAGACTTGGAAGTACATGAATCCCTAGGTGATTTTTTAGAGAAATACGGGGACAAAGAAATTTTTCTATCAACGACAAAGGCTCAGAAGTATTACGACGAAGTCGTTTTTTCTGATGAGTGCTTTATTGTTTTCGGTAGAGAGACCTCGGGTCTGCCTGCTGAATTGCACGAGCGTTATAAAGAAAACAGAATAAAGATTCCAATGCTACAGAATGAAGCTGCTAGATCCTTGAATCTGTCAAACTCTGCAGCGATTATCATCTATGAAGCATTGAGACAATTAGATTTTCCAACTTTGAAATAAAAGTAGAAAATCTTTTATTTTGTGTTGTGACTTAACACAATCTTAACAAAAGACTGTTATTCTTAAATTCGTGTTATAAAATCATGGAATCTAAGTAAAATGTAAATTATTTTGGGAGGTTAATAGAGTAATGAGTAACTCGGAAATGGTGTCGATTATGATGGCACTTTTTGGTGGCTTGGGACTATTCCTTTACGGAATGAATACCATGTCGGAAGGTCTTGAGAAGGCAGCAGGCGATCGTATGAAGTCAATCATCGAGATGTTGACGAAGAATAAGATCATGGGTGTTTTTGTGGGTGCGGTTGTAACGATGATTGTACAAAGCTCCAGTGCAACGACGGTTATGGTTGTTGGTTTTGTGAACGCAGGCATCATGAACTTGACACAGGCGGTCGGAATCATCATGGGTGCAAATATCGGTACAACGATTACGGCTCAGTTGGTATCTATTAAATTAGACGCGATAGCCCCAATTGCGATTGGAATGGGTGTTTTGATCAACTTGGTTGCCAAATCGGATAACGTCAAGAAATATGCTCAGATTTTAATTGGATTTGGTATCTTATTCCTTGGTATGGATTTCATGAAGGATGCCGTGAAGCCGCTTCGATCTTACGAAGGCTTTACAACCTTGCTTAGCAGTTTTGGTAGCGGCCAGGCAATGGATACGGTTTTGGCTATCTTCACCGGATTTGCAATTACAGCGGTGGTTCAAAGTTCCAGTGCGACAACTGGTATTTTGGTAGCCTTGGCAAGTGAAGGGCTATTACCTATCGAAGCAGCACTACCTGTACTTCTTGGAACAAACGTTGGTACTTGTGTAACAGCGATGATTTCATCGATTGGCGCAAGCAAAACGGCAAAACGTGCAGCGGTTATTCACTTGTTGTTCAATATCATTGGTACGATCATTTTTGCGGTGGTTCTCGCGCGTCCTACAATTGCTTTTGTTACGAGCATTGGTAATGACTCTGCAAGACAGTTGGCCAATGCCCATACGCTTTTCAATATCACCAATACACTGTTATTGCTTCCATTTGCAGGCTTATTGGTCAAATTGGCTGAAAAATTTGTACCTGGTGGTCCTGAAGCCGATTTGGAATTGAAGGCTTCAAAATACTTGGACGAACGTATCTTGGAAACGCCATCTATTGCCCTTGGTCAGGTGGTCAAAGAAACTCTTCATATGGCCAATGTTGCAAAAGAATCTTACGTTGCGGCAATTGATGCCTTTATCAACGGAGATGGAGAGAGAGCACAACACACCTTTGCATTGGAAAAGCAAATCAACTTGCTGGAAAGCGAAATTATGGAATACCTCATCAAGCTTTCCAATACCAATGTATCGGTGCATCAAAGAGAGCAGATTGACGGTCTATTTAGTACCATCAATGACATTGAACGTGTGGGAGACCACTCGGACAACATGGCGGAACTGGCTATGTATAAAATTGATAAGAACCTTGATTTCTCAGAAAATGCCATCAAGGAGCTTGAGCATATGAGTGAGCGTGTTTACAAGTCTTACGATCACGCGATCGATTCCCTAGCAACAGGTGATATTTCAGCAGCAAGAAAGGTACTGGAAAGAGAAGGGGAAATTGACCTTCTTGAAAAGAACTTGCGTAAAAAGCATATTAAGCGTCTTAACGCAGGCGATTGTCAGCCGAGTTCAGGTGTCCTGTTCCTAGACCTCATCAGTAACCTTGAGAGAATCGGCGATCATGCTTCTAATATTGCATTAGCTGTTCTTGATAACGTTTCAGAATCATAAGGAAGTATTTAAAAAGTTTATAGGGTTCATAAAAAGTGCAATGATAAAATTGCACTTTTTTTTATTAAATATCACTTTTTTTATATGCTTGTGCAAGCGTTTTCAAGGCTTGATAAGGAATTAACAAAAAAACAACAAAGATATTGATTTATTGGGATTTATCATATATAATTTCTATAGATAGAGTCAACAGTATTAAGTATATTGATAACTAAGCTACTTTATGTAGTCGCTGGATGATGAGTCAGGGAGAGAATCATTAAATTGATCGCCGAAGGAAAAAGTTGTTATAAAAACCGTATGACAACGAAATTCTCAGGCAAAAGGACCGGGCTTTGACAGAACTCTGAAAAGTCTGCGTAATATGCAGACACCCAAGGTGCAATCCTTTTCTTTACAAAAAGGAGAATCTCTCAGGTTTAAAACAGAGGTGAATGGTATAGCCATTCACCTCTTTTTATTTGTGTATACAAATTTTTTATTATATTCTGAAATTATAAACACGATTACAAAATAAACATGTTTACTTATGTGAATTTATCATATAAAATAAATGTGGAGTCATTAGGAGCCAATCAATGAAGTGTAAAGTAATTACGAATAACGCCAAGCTTCTTGAAGCAGATGCGTTGAAGACATTCGATATCGACGAAGTGATTTACATGGATACTTTAGATATCATTGAAGTGATGAAGACGGTACGCAACTACATTCACAAGGGGCATAAGTTACTTACGCATCCCCTATCAGGCAGTGTGAAGCCCGTAGAGACACCGTTCAAGTCGGTAGCCATTAGTGTTGACCCAGCCACTTTGGATATGCAATCTCTTTCGATTATCGGAGACGCCATCTTGATGGCGGAGAAGTTCAAGCGCAATGAAAACAGAGCCTTAACTATTCCTGAAAGTATATTGGACGACTTCAGGCTTATAGATTATGATTTAATAAGAAGTGGTTTAGAAGGAATAAATAATTTTTAAGGAGGCAAACCATGTCAAAAGTTTACGACGTAATAATTATTGGTGCAGGTCCTGCAGGCTTATCAGCTGGACTTTACGCAGCTAGAGCTAAGATGTCTACACTTATTCTTGAAAAAGAGAAAAACGGTGGACAAATCGTTACTACAGATGAGGTAGCAAACTATCCAGGTAGTATCCATGAAGCAACTGGTCCAAGCTTGATTGCAAGAATGGTAGAGCAATGCAACGAATTTGGTGCTGAAATCAAGAAAGATGGTATTGTAGATCTTTCATTGGAAGGCGACATCAAAACATTGACTACTGAAAGTGGTGAAGTATACCAAACTAAAGCGGTTGTTATAGCAACTGGCGCATCTCCAAGAAAAATCGGATGTCCAGGAGAAAAAGAATTCGTTGGTAAAGGCGTTTCATACTGTGCAACATGCGACGGTGACTTCTTTACTGATTTGGAAATTTTCGCAATTGGTGGTGGTGATACAGCGCTTGAAGAAGCGATGTTCCTAACTAAATTTGCAAGAAAAGTAACGGTTGTTCATAGAAGAGATGAGTTTAGAGCAGCGAAATCTATCATTGAAAAAGCTGAGAAAAACGAAAAAGTAGAATTCTTGATGAACAGCGTTGTTGAAGAAATCAAAGGCGACGGTATCGTTACATCGATTGTTTTCAAAAATACAGTTACTGGTGAATTAACAGAAGTAGAAGCAGACGAAGATGACGGGACTTTTGGTATTTTCGTATTTGTTGGTTACTTACCTCAAACAGCTTTATTCAAAGATAAAGTTGAAATGGATGCGACTGGTTACATTCCAACAGATGCTGATATGAAAACAAATATTCCGGGTGTATTTGCCGCTGGAGACGTTAGAGTTAAGTCATTACGTCAGGTTGTTACTGCAACTGCTGATGGTGCGATTGCAGCAATTCAAGCAGAAAAGTATATTGATGAGAAATTTCATTAAGGAGGTCATTTAAGAATGTTAGAATTTACTAAAGAAAATTTTGAAGAAGAAGTATTACAATCAAAAGGCCATGTAATCGTAGATTACTGGGGTGATGGCTGTGAGCCATGTAAAGCGTTAATGCCTGATGTAGAAGCATTAGCTGCTGAGTACGAAGGTAGAGTAACTTTCGGTAAATTGAACACAACTAAGGCGAGAAGACTTGCTATTTCTCAAAGAGTTCTTGGTTTACCAACAATCATTCTGTACAAAGATGGTGAAAAAGTTGCAGAGGTGACTGGTAAAGAAACAAACAAAGAAGCTATTAAGGCAATGTTAGAAGCAAACTTATAATTCATGTATCAATCACTGTATTTGTTAAGCTAAAAACACACTGTGTGTTTTTATAAATGGGTTAGGAGGTGAACCTTTTGCGTTTAGAACTTGGTGAAATACTGATCAGTGATGTTCAGTTTGGCGACGTATGTAAGGTTGAAAATGGTATTTTGTATGTAAGTAAGGAAGAAATTTCTGCATTGGTGCTTGAAGACGAACACATTAAAAGTGTTGAAATTGACTTAGCTAAGCCTGGTGAAGAAGTTAGAATTACACCTGTTAAAGATGTAATTCAACCAAGAGTGAAAGTTGAAGGTAAAGGTGGTATTTTCCCTGGCGTAATTTCTGAGGTTGAAACTGTTGGGGAAGGTAGAACACATGTACTTCAAGGAGCTGCAGTTGTTACTTGTGGTAAGATTGTAGGTTTCCAAGAGGGAATTATCGACATGACTGGTCCTGGTGCTGAATATACACCTTTCAGCAAATTGAACAACGTTGTAATGGTTATTGAGCCTGTTGAAGGCTTGAAACAACACGACTATGAGCGTGCAGCTAGAATGGCTGGCCTTAAGACAGCGGCGTTCTTGGGTGAGTTGGCTAGAGACTTGACTCCAGATAAGATCGATGTGTACGAAACAAAACCTTTATTTGAACAAGCGAATGAATATCCAGACCTACCTAAGGTTGGATACGTTTACATGCTTCAAACTCAAGGTCTATTACATGATACGTATGTATATGGCGTTGATGCGAAGAAAATTGTACCTACAGTGTTATATCCAACTGAAATAATGGATGGCGCGATTTTAAGTGGAAACTGCGTATCTGCATGTGATAAAAACACAACTTATCACCACTTGAATAACCCAATCATTAAGAGTCTTTACGCTCAACATGGTAAAGAAATCAATTTCATGGGTGTAATTATTACGAACGAAAACGTATATCTTGCTGATAAACACAGATCTTCAAATTGGACTGCAAAGTTCACTAAGTACCTCGGCTTAGATGGTGCTATTGTATCTCAGGAAGGTTTCGGTAACCCTGATACTGACTTGATTATGAACTGTAAGAAGATTGAAGCGGAAGGCGTTAAGACTGTTATCGTAACAGATGAGTACGCAGGTAGAGATGGTTCATCTCAATCACTTGCAGATGCTGATCCAGCTGCTAACGCAGTAGTTACTGGCGGTAACGCTAACCAATTAATCGTTCTGCCACCAATGAAAAAAGTAATCGGTATGCTTGATTATACTGATAAAATTGCAGGTGGTTTTGCAGGCAGTTTAAGACCTGATGGTAGTATTGAAGCTGAAATTCAAGTAATTACAGGTGCTACTAACGAATTAGGATTTAATAAATTAACTGCTCAAACTTTCTAAGAGAAAGTAAAAAAAAATGAAAAACAAATGTATCGAAAAATAAATAATAAAATGAAGGAGTGACGCTAAATGAGTATTTTAGAAAACAAAAAAGTTATCATCATTGGCGACAGAGATGGTATCCCTGGCCAAGCGATCGAAGAATGTGTTAAAACAATAGCGTCTGCAGAGGTAGTATTCTCTTCAACAGAGTGTTTTGTCTGAACCGCTGCAGGTGCAATGGATTTGGAGAATCAAAAAAGGGTAAAAGATTTAACTGATCAACACGGAGCGGAAAACGTTGTTGTATTATTCGGTGCTGCTGAAGCGGAATCAGCAGGACTTGCTGCAGAAACTGTAACAGCTGGAGACCCAACATTTGCGGGTTGTCTTGCTGGTGTAGCTTTAGGCCTTGCTGTATATCATGCAGTTGAGCCTCAATTCAAAGAAATCGTTGATGCTGACGTATTCGACGAACAAGTAGGTATGATGGAAATGGTACTTGATGTAGAAGAAATCGTATCTGAAATGAGTTCTATTAGAGAGCAATTCTCTAAATACTAAAATCCGCAAACTTAAAATAATAATTTAGTTTATTTTATATACCCACATAAAATAAATATCCAAAATCCAAAAAACCATAAAGGGGTGCAGGTTGCGCCCAAAATTGAAAGAAGATTCAAACAAAACTGTTAATTTATTAGATGTATTCGAAGGGAGGTACCCTAGAGTATTTTAGCTCAAGGACAAATTATGAGTAAATTTAAAGTAGTTCACTATATAAATCAATTCTTCGCCGGAATAGGTGGAGAGGAAAAAGCTGATATTAAGCCAGAACTTAGAGAAGGTGTTGTTGGTCCAGGTATGGCACTTCAAGGTGCACTGGGTGAAGATGTTGAAATCGTTGCAACAATCATTTGCGGTGACTCTTATTTCAATGAGAATTTAGAAGAAGCGCAAAAAGAAGTTTTAGCAATGGTTGAGAAGCATAACCCAGACCTTTTTATTGCTGGTCCTGCTTTTAACGCAGGTAGATATGGTACAGCTTGTGGTACAATTGCAAAAGCGGTTCAAAACAACCTTGGTATCAAATCTGTTACTGCAATGTACATTGAAAACCCTGGTGTAGACATGTATAGAAAAGATTTGTTTATCGTTGAGACAGGTAATTCAGCAGCTGCTATGCGTAAGGCAGTACCGGCAATTGCTAAGCTTGCTCTCAAATTAATAAACAATGAAACAATCGGTGGTCCTTCAGAAGAAGGTTACATCGAGAGGGGTGTAAGAGTTAACTATTTCGCTGACAAGATCGGTGCTGAACGTGCTGTTGATATGTTGGTTAAAAAGTTAAAAGGGGAAGAGTTTAAAACTGAGTACCCAATGCCTGTGTTCGACAACGTTGAACCTGGTAAGGCAATCGTTGACTTATCTAAAGCTAAGATTGCATTAGTAACTTCAGGTGGTATTGTACCAAAAGGCAATCCAGATAAGATCGAGTCATCGTCTGCTTCAAAATATGGCAAATATGACATCGACGGCGTAATGGATCTCACTGAAGCAACTTATGAAACTGCTCACGGTGGTTATGACCCAGTGTACGCTAATGAAGATTCTGATAGAGTATTACCAGTAGATGTGTTAAGAGATCTTGAAAAGGAAGGCGCTATCGGCGAGCTTCACAGATATTTCTACACAACTACAGGTAATGGTACATCGGTAAAAAATTCAAGAGCATTTGCAGATGAATTTGCTCAAGAATTACTTGCTGATGGTGTAGACGCGGTAATTTTAACTTCTACTTGAGGTACCTGTACTCGTTGCGGCGCAACGATGGTAAAAGGTATCGAAGCGACAGGTATTCCTGTAGTTCACGTATGTACAGTTACACCTATTTCGTTAACTGTAGGTGCGAATAGAATTGTTCCTGCGATTGCGATTCCTCATCCATTTGGCAACCCTGCATTAGACGCGGGCGAAGAAAAGAAATTGAGAAGATCAATTGTAGAAAAGGCATTAAAAGCGCTTACTGTAGAAGTTACTGAACAAACTGTTTTTAAATAAAACTAGTTAATGGAGGCGGCGGCATTTGCTGTCGCCTTTCTTTAAAAGTAAAAAATGCGGAGGTAATGAGATGAGCTATTCTGTTGTAAAAGGTTCAGGTTATGTTTTAGTGCATACACCGGACATGATTCTCCACAATGGTACAACGCAAACAACGGAGAAATTGATAAACCCGGAATCTGAATATCTGAAAAAAGTAAACGAGCATTTAAGAAGTTTTGACGAAGTGGTGAAGTATCCACCAAACCAGACTTACATCGGTAATATTACACCAGCTGAACTAGGTGAGTTTGAAAAGCCTTGGGTAGGCCAATCGACAGCATCACCAGACCGTTTCGGTAAATTTGGTGAGATCATGCCACAAATTGAATTTATTGCTATGTTGCAATTAGCAGACGTATTTGACGTTGTAAAAATCGAAGAAGGTTTTGCAAAAGAAGTTAAAGAAGCTTATACTGCTCATCCGTTAGCAACTGAAACAGAAATTGAAAGACTTGGAAAAGGCATTCCAGCTTCAGACTTGGAACATCTAGTTAACGATGAACATGCTGAAGGTATTTATAACGACGGTAAATTAATCGGTTGTGTTAAAAGAGCACATGATGTAGATTCTAACTTGACATCACACATCATGTTTGAAAACTTAGTTGTAAAAGCGTCAGGTATTTTAGCATTTAAAAACTTGATTGCAAAGAACAATATCAATCCTGAAGATATTGAATATGTTATTGAATGTTCAGAAGAAGCGTGTGGTGACATGAACCAACGTGGTGGCGGTAACTTTGCAAAGTCAATCGCTGAGCAAGTTGGTGCGGTAAATGCGACTGGATCTGACTTAAGAGGATTCTGTGCAGCGCCTACACATGCACTTATTTCAGCAGCATCTTTAGTACAAGCTGGTACGTATAGCAATGTTGTTATCGTAGCGGGTGGTGCGACTGCGAAATTAGGTATGAACGGAAAAGATCACGTTAAGAAAGAACTTCCAATCTTAGAGGACGTATTGGGTGGTTTTGCGATTTTAATTAGCCAAAACGACGGTGTGAATCCTGTTATCAGAACTGACTTAGTCGGTAGACATACAGTAGGTACTGGTTCATCACCACAAGCGGTTATCACTTCTTTGATCACTGCACCACTTGATAAAGGAAACCTCAAGATTACAGATATAGATAAGTATTCTGTAGAAATGCAGAACCCTGACATTACAAAACCGGCAGGTGCTGGAGACGTACCGGAAGCAAACTACAAGATGATTGCTGCAATCGGTGTAAAACGTGGAGAATTAGAAAGAGCAGACTTGGCAACATTTGCTGCTAAACATGGTATGCAAGGCTGGGCACCAACTCAAGGTCATATTCCATCAGGTGTACCATACCTTGGTTTTGCAAGAGAAGATTTGACAACTGGTAACTTGAATAGAGCGATGGTTGTTGGTAAGGGTTCATTATTCTTAGGAAGAATGACAAATCTTTTCGATGGTGTGTCTGTAATAATTGAAAGAAATAATGGAGAAGACAACTCAACTTCAGGTGTGAGTAAGGCTGAAATTAACTCTATGATAGCTGAAGCTATGAGAGGATTTGCGACTCAGTTAATGGGAGAATAGGGGTGTTACTATGTCGAATGAAAATGTAAAAAAGATATTAGGTAACGCATTTATGGATATCGCAAATGCTATTGAAACAGGTAATTTCGGTAGTAAGGCAAAAGTTGGTTTGACGACTTTCGGTAGTGAGCATGGTCCTGAAAATTTGATTAAAGGTGCTGAACTTGCTGCAAAACGTCTTTCGGATGTTGAAATCGTATTAATCGGCGCACCTTGCGAAACGTCTTTACGCGTTGTCGAAGTGGCATCGGAAGAAGATGCACATAAGAAAATGGAAGAACTTCTTGATAGTGGTGAGTTAGATTCATGTGTCACTATGCATTACAGCTTCCCAATCGGTGTTTCAACTGTAGGTAGAGTACAAACACCTGCACTTGGAAAAGAGATGATTATCGCGACTACAACGGGTACATCTGCTACAAATAGAACTGAAGCGATGATTAAAAATGCGATTTACGGTATTGTTGCAGCAAAATCTATCGGTATTGAAGAACCTACAGTGGGTATTTTAAACGTAGATAATGCGAGAACTGTTGAAAGAGCGCTGAAAGAACTGGATAAAAAAGGTTTCCCAATTAAATTTGGTGAATCTGGTCGAGCAGACGGTGGTTCTGTGATGAGAGGCAACGATTTATTGATGGGATCTTGTGACGTTATGGTTACGGATACCTTGTCAGGTAACATTCTCATGAAGATGTTCTCATCTTTCAACACAGGTGGCAGTTATGAAGCAACTGGCTATGGCTATGGTCCAGGCATTGGCTTTGACTACAATCGTACAGTTTTGATTCTGTCACGTGCATCTGGTACGCCAGTGGTTGCCAATGCGATTCAGTATGCGGCAGATCTTGCTAAAGGCGAAGTAAAAGCTATTGCAAAACATGAGTTGGATCTTGTAAAAGCAGTTGGTTTAGAAGATGTCATCAACAGTCTTGTTAGAGAAAGCCATGAAAAAGTATGTGCAGAAGAAGTCGTTATGCCAGCTAAAGAAGTGGTTACAGCCTCTATTTCAGGCATTGATATCATGGACTTGGAAGATGCGTCACATGTACTTTGGAAAGTGGGTATCTATGCTGAAAGTGGTATGGGCTGTACGGGACCGATTATTTTGGTCAACGAAGCTAAGCTTGAAGCGGCTATGAGCGAGCTTGCTGATAAAGGATACGTATCTAAAGAAGCAACGCCATGTTAAAACATTAAAAAAAAATGGTCCCTGAGAGTATTCTCAGGGGCTTTTTTTGTAGTGTTTATATAAAAATAGAATTGTTGATTGAAGTTCCACAAGGATTTGAGTATAATAGGTATGTGCATAATTACTAAAAAGGAATCAAAGAAAACAAGAATTGTCTCGCTTGTCATGTTACCCCAAATAGAAACGGGGTATTACTGTCTATGTGGCCTGTAGTGGATACATATTAAAAGTAGAGACAGGGAAAACAAATTTGAGGAGGAAGAAAATGAGCAAGAAAATAATTTCTTTATTATTAGTTGCTATGATGGTAATGGCTATGTTCGCTGGTTGTTCAAAACCTGCTGCAGAACCTGCTACTGAACCAGCTGCAGAGCCAGCTGCTGAAGCAACTACTGAAGATGCTACTGCTGAAGAAGCACCTGCAGAGGACACTGCAAAAGTTGATATGGTTATGGGTATGATCACTGATACTGGTGGACTTGGTGACCAATCATTCAACGATTCTGGCTGGATGGGTCTTGAAAGACTTGAAGCAGAATACGGTATCGAAAGAAAAGTACTTGAGTCTGAAAGCGCTGACGATTACGGTCCAAACTTAACTTCTTTTGCTGAAGCAGAAGTTGACATCGTATACGGCGTTGGTTTCTTATTCAATGAATCAATGGCAGCAGCAGCTGCACAATTCCCAAATCAAAAATTTGCAATCATCGACTCAGTTGTTGAAGCTGATAACGTAGCTTCAATTACTTTTGCTGAGAACGAAGGTTCATTCTTGGTTGGTGTTATTGCTGGTATGACAACTGAAACTAACAAAGTAGGTTTCATTGGCGGTATGAAGTTCCCTCTAATTGAAAAATTCGAGTACGGCTTCAAAGCAGGTGTTAAAGCTGCTAACCCAGATGCAGAAGTTATTTCAAACTATGCTGACTCGTTTGAAGATGCTGCAAAAGGTAAAGAAATTGCAACTGTACAACATCAACAAGGTGCAGACGTAATCTTCCACGCAGCTGGTGGTGTAGGTATTGGTCTTATCCAAGCTGCTGAAGAACAAGGATTCTGGGCTATTGGCGTTGACCAAGATCAATCACACATTTCTCCAGAGAGAGTTCTTTGCTCTATGATCAAAAGAGTAGACGAAGGTGTTTACCAAGTTGGTCAATCAGTAATCGACGGAAACTTCGAAGGTGGCGTTCATTTATTCTCGATCGCTAACGAAGGTGTTGGCTACTCTGACAATGCTGGTAACTTAACTGAAGAGCAAGTTGCTGCAGCTGAAAAGTGGAAAGCAGCAATCGCTACTGGCGCATTTGTAGTGCCACAAACAGAAGCAGAATTCAACGCTTTTGAGGTTCCTGAAATATAATAATTAATAATGCACATGTAAATAATTGGGGTCAGTTCGTCTGGGACAACTGACCCCTTTTAAGGTGTTACGGGTGTATTAATGATAGTAATTAAACACAAATGCCGTTTATACGGTGGGAAGACGGAGGGAAATTATGGCTAATGTAGTCGAAATGAAAAACATTACAAAGGTTTTCCCAGGAGTTGTAGCAAATAATAATGTGAACTTCGCGCTTGAAAAGGGCGAGATTCATGTACTGTTGGGAGAGAACGGTGCAGGAAAGACAACATTGATGAATCAGCTATATGGGTTATATGAACCAACTTCTGGAGAGATTTACATTAATGGAAAGTTGACTAAAATCAAAGATCCGAATGTAGCGATTAGTATGGGAATTGGTATGGTGCATCAGCACTTCATGCTTGTTGAACCTTTTACTGTAGCTGAGAACATTGTCTTGGGATCAGAGCCTTCGCGCAGTGGCGGGTTGAAATTGGATATGGACAAGGCGATTAAAGATGTTGAAGAAATATCAGCGAAGTATGGTTTGAAAGTAGATCCGAATGTAAAGGTTCAAGACATCAGTGTAGGTATGCAACAAAGAGTTGAAATTCTAAAAGCCCTTTATAGAGGTGCGGACATTTTGATTCTTGATGAGCCTACGGCAGTACTTACACCTCAGGAAATTGACGAATTGGGTAAAATATTAAGAAACTTGACGGGACAGGGCAAATCTATTATTTTGATAACTCATAAGTTAAAAGAAGTTATGGCGATGAGTGACCGCGTGACAGTAATCAGACGTGGAGAAAAAATAGAAACACTGAAAAACGAGAATACGAATACAGATGAGCTTGCTGAAATCATGGTCGGACGTAAGGTTAACTTAGTCGTTGAAAAAGATGACAAGGTAGCTGGCGATGTGGTTATGTCTGTTAAAGACCTTCAAGCTGTTGACAATAGAGGGATTCCAGCGTTAAAGGGCGTATCGTTTGATGTTAGGGCCGGTGAAATTTTTGCGGTGGCAGGTGTTGACGGCAATGGGCAGTCAGAACTTGTTGAAGTAATTACAGGTCTAAGAAAGTCAACAGGCGGTTCGATAACGCTATTAGGTAAGGACATCACGAATAGACCAACAAGTGATGTCATTGATGCCGGTGTATCGCATATTCCGGAAGACCGACATAAGAGAGGTCTTGTATTACAACATTCACTTGCAGAGAACTCTGTGCTTGGATCGCATAAAAAAGCGCCGTTTTCGAAATCAGGCGTGTTGGATTATCCCAAAATTCATGAGTTCTGCTTGGGACTTATCGATGAATTCGACGTGCGTACACCAAATGAAAAAGTGGCTGCTAAATCACTTTCTGGTGGTAATCAGCAAAAGCTGATTGTAGCGAGAGAATTATCTAGAAATCCAGAATTATTGATTGCATCACAGCCTACACGTGGCGTCGATGTTGGTGCCATTGAGTTTATTCATAAGCGTCTTGTGGCGGAGAGAGATAAAAACAAGGCTGTGCTTTTGGTCTCTTTAGAATTAGATGAGGTTATGGCACTTGCAGATAGAATTGCAGTTGTTTACGATGGCCAGATTGTTGGTGTCGTAAATGGCAAAGATGCAACTGAAAAAGAGCTTGGTATTATGATGGCTGGCGGAAGCCAAAAGAAGCAGTAAAGGAGGATACAAATGAAAAAGAAAATAAATTATTTGCTTGAAAATGTAAAATACCCTTTACTAGCTATCGCGTTAGCCTTTTTAATTGGTTCGATTTTTGTCATCTTGACCGACAATAGTCCGATTGTAGCTTACTCGGCGTTGTTGGATGGTAGTTTGGGTAACATTCCGAAGTTCGGAGAAACGCTTTTAAAAACAACGCCACTGATCATGACTGGTCTGGCTGTTGCTTTTGCATTCCGATCGGGTCTTTTCAATATCGGTGGTGAAGGTCAATATTTAGTAGGCGCTATTTCAACAGTTACTGCTGCGTGGGTACTACAAGATTTACCAGGATTTATTCTTATTCCAATTATTTTGCTCGCAGGTGCTTTTGGTGGTGCTATTTGGGGCGGTGTTCCAGGTTTTTTAAAGGCTAAACTTGGCGTGCATGAAGTTATCGTTTCCATTATGTTAAACTATATCGCTTTGTTCTTGACTAACTTTTTAGTCAGAGTAACGCTTAATCCATCAACTTTACAAGGAACTGAGCAAAAAGCTTATTCTGTAATGATTCCAGAGCATGCAAGACTTTTAAAATTTAATGAATTCATGCCTGTTTTCGGATATTCCAGTTTACACGTAGGTATATTGATCGCTATCGCTTGTGCCGTTGGTATATGGTTCTTGTTATTTAAAACAACAATCGGTTACGAAATCAGATCGGTAGGTCATAACCCTTATGCATCAGAATACGGTGGTATCAGCATCTCAAAAAATATTATCCTTTCGATGATGATTTCAGGTGGTTTGGCTGGTCTTGGTGGTGCGATGACAATTGCGGGTCTGACTTTCAAAGTGGACCAATCCTCAGGTTTACCTGGATATGGTTTTACAGGCATTGCGGTTGCGCTTGTAGGTAAAAACCATCCACTAGGTGTTTTAGCTTCTGCGCTGTTATTCGGTATTATGAGTAACGGTTCAAGAAAAATGCAATTTGAAGGTATTCCAAAGGAAGTTGTTGGCATTATTCAAGGTATCATCATCATCTTTATTGCTGGTGAAGCGATGTTGAAGTTCATGACAACGCGTAAGAAGAAAGAAGAGAAAGGAGAGGTGGCATAATGTTAGTTATATTTATTGCGATTATTGCCTCGGCTCTTCGTTTAGCGACACCACTTATCTTTGCTGCGTTAGGAAGTGTTTTTACGGAAAGATCAGGTGTGGTTAATATTGCGCTTGAAGGTATTATGATTATGGGTGCGTTCTTTGCTATTTTAGCGATGGAATTTGTATCCAATCCTTGGATTGCGGTATTGGTTGCAATGATTGTAGGTGCTATCACAGCCCTGCTATTAGGTTTCTTGGCAATTAACTTGAAAGCGAATCAAGTTGTTGCTGGTACGGCGATCAATATTTTGGCAGGTAGTTTGACGGCGTTCTTGTTAGAAATGGTATGGCACCGTTCGGGTCAAACGGATACGGTTGCAAATGCTTTGACTAAAAACCCAGAAACATTGGCATTTTTAGAAAAAATACCAGTATTAGGCTCTTTGTTTAGTGGATTGACACCATTTGTATATTTAGCAATCATATTCTCAGGTGTCTCCTACTATGTGATGTATAAAACACCGTTCGGTCTTAGAATCAGAGCCGTGGGTGAACACCCAAGAGCTGCTGATACAGTCGGTGTTAATGTCTATAGAGTAAGACACATTTGTGTATTGATTTCTGGTGCTTTGGCAGGTTTAGCTGGTGCTTCGCTTTCACTTGGTACCGTTAACATGTTTAGAGAGGGTATGGTATCTGGTAAAGGCTTTATTGCCATTGCTGCTGCTATATTTGGAAAATGGCATCCGTTGGGTGCATTCGCCGCGTGTTTATTCTTTGGTCTTACTGAAGCGATCCAAATTCAGGCTGCTTCATTAGGTTTAGGATGGATTCCGTCTGAATTCTTGCAGATGTTGCCGTATATTGCGACGGTATTAGCACTTGCAGGTCTTGTAGGTAGAGCGGTTGCTCCAGCTGCAAGTGGTGAACCTTACGAAAAAGGTCATAGATAAATCATTAAACCAACAATATCATTAGGAGGGGCTGTTGCTTTGCAACAGCCCCTTTTTTAATGAAAAATACTTGAAAGAGATGCTGTATTCAAGTCGTGCACACATTTCCAGCGATTGGGATATAAATAATTTGCTATGAGGATGAGAATTTATCTGATATAATGTAAAAGGTTAGTGAAGAAAGAGCAAGGTGTATCTATGAAAATGAACTTTAATTTAAATCTGGTACAATCTCAAAAATTAGTTATGACGCCTGAGTTAAAGCAAGCTATTGAGATCTTGCAATTCAATTCGGTGGAATTAAACGAGTTTATTCAAGATGAGATGCTGAGTAACCCTGTGCTGAAAAGTGAAAACCAACCCAATACGCATGGCGAGGACGCACCGGCACCTCAAGAAGAAAACAAGAGCTTAGACGCTAAGGAAATATTTGAAAAGATAGATTGGAAAGATACCACAGATGATTACCGCAATGAACGTTACCAGCGTTACCAAGATGATCAAGACGAAATGAATTATGATAATTTTGTCGCAAGCGAAGATACGCTGATGGATTATTTGATGGGGCAGCTGGAATTATCCTCTTTAAGCGGTGTCGAAAAAGAAGTGGGTATGTTTCTTATTCAAATGCTTAACGACAACGGCTATATTGATGTGGCCCTTGATGAAGTTGCAAAGCGTTTTCACTTGTCGGAAGAAAAGGTGGAAGACGTCTTATTTTTCCTTCAAAGCTTTGAACCCCTTGGTGTTTGTGCACGGGATTTGCGTGAATGCCTATTGATTCAATTATCAAATGGTACGATCAAAGATCCGGTTGCGCGCGAGATTGTAGATAACTATCTAGAAGATTTAGGTAAAAATAAATTAAGTAAAATTGCTAAGGAAATGGATATAGACATTGAATCGGTGAAGGAAGCCATTGAGACCATTCGTACTTTGGAACCTAAACCGGGACGTATGTTTGCGTCTCTTAGAGGTGTGCGTTATATTACGCCTGATGTCTACATCAAGAAGATGGACGGTGAATATGTCGTTGTTGTCAATGATACAACGGCACCAAGACTTCGAATTAGTAATTTTTATAAAAAGATGCTGACAGAAGGGGATGTCAACGAGAATGCCCTTGAATATATCAACAAGAAGCTAGTGGATGCGTTGAAACTCATTAAGAGCATTGAGCAAAGAAGAAATACCATCTACAAGGTAGTCAATGCGATCCTAAAGGCGCAGTATGATTTCTTTGAAAAAGGACCGGTGCATCTTAAGACTTTGACGCTGAAAGATATTGCTGATGAGATTGGTGTCCATGAATCGACGGTCAGCCGTGCGGTCAATGGCAAATATCTGCAATGTCCAAGGGGACTTTATGAAATTAAGTACTTTTTCCAGAGTGGCGTTTCCAGCGTTTATGGCGACGGCGTATCGGCAGAAAGTATAAAAACTGTGCTTAAGGACCTGATTGATAATGAAAATCCTAAAAAGCCATTAAGCGACCAGCATATTTCTGATGAATTGAATAAATTAGGCATTCAAATATCTCGACGAACCGTTGCGAAATACAGAGACGAACTGGGTATTCTGGCAACGTCAAAGCGCAAAAGTTATTAAGCCTTGAATTATATCTCCCGAAGTGCTATACTTTACGTGGAGATATTTTTTTGACTATGGCGGGACACTAAATTAATCACGTGGTTAACAAACGTCCCAGAGAGGTGTTGATTTATGAATCCTAAAATGACAGAAAGAGAAATTGATCCCATTTCTTCTCTTCTAAAAAGAGTGGCACCCGAAATGGTTGATTTAATTGAATCGCGATACAACATATTGAGTGTGGTCAGCTTTCTTCAGCCCATAGGCAGAAGGATGCTTTCATCCAAACTGAATATGACAGAGCGTGTGATTCGCAAGGAAGCAAATACTTTGAAGCAGCAAGGTTTGGTCAACTTCACTCTTGACGGCATGACGATGACTGAAAACGGTGAAGAAGCCCTTGAACTTTTACGAATTTTCTTTAGAGATCTTAAAGGCATTCGTCATATGGAACAAGTGGTGGCTGAGAAGCTGAACATTAAAAAAGTGATTGTGGGCAGTACAATTTTGGGTAATGATGAGTTAGCCCAGAAAGAAATGGGTAAAAGTGGAGCAGCAGTGCTTGCTTCCCATCTGACCAATAATAGTACAATCGGTATTACCGGTGGTACAACGGTTCACGCGGTGGTAGAAGAGTTTGCCGAGGACGAATACAGTTATCCGGACACCTACGTCATTCCTGCAAGGGGTGGTTTAGGAAAGAAAACCGAATATCAGGCCAATACACTGGTTGAAAAGCTGGCTGGCAAGATTAACAGTCATTACAAACTATTGTATACGCCGGATGTACTGTCTAAGGAAACGATTGAGACGTTGAAAAACGAACCAGAAATTAAAGAGATTATCGATCTGATGGAAAGAATTGACGTGCTCTTGTTTGGTGTTGGAGAGGCACAAACAATGGCAAAACGTCGAAGCTTACCTGCGGAATTGATTGAGAAGCTAGAAGCAAAAGGCGCTGTTTCAGAAGGGTTTGGTTACTACTTCAACAAAGCTGGCGAGATTGTACATGAAATCAGTACGATCGGCATTAGTTTAGAAGTGTACAAAGGGCTTCGTACGGTGGTTGCCATAGCAATGGGTCCAGAAAAGGCGGAAGCGATCATCTCGATTGCGAAGTTGAATCCGAACCTGATTTTAATTTCTGATGAGTCAACCATAAATAAAATTAATGAATTAGTTTAAGGAGGATTAAGAATGGTAAAAGTAGCGATTAATGGATTTGGTAGAATTGGTAGATTGGCATTCAGATTGATGTACGGTAGCGAGGAATTCGAAATCGTAGCATTGAACGACTTGACAAATGCTAAGACACTTGCAAATTTGTTGAAATACGACAGTGCTCAAGGTCGTTTTATGGCAGATGCTATTGAAGCAAAAGACGGTGCTATCGTAGTTGGTGGCAAAGAAATCAAGATTTTTGCTGAAAGAGATCCAGAAAATTTACCTTGGGGCGAACTTGACGTAGACGTTGTTATTGAGTGTACTGGTTTCTTCAGAACGAAAGAATCAGCTGAAAAACACATCAAAGCTGGTGCAAAACGCGTTATTATCTCTGCACCTGCAAAAGGCGACATGAAAACAATCGTATATAACGTAAATGATGATATCCTTGATGGTTCAGAAACAGTGCTTTCAGGTGCATCTTGTACAACGAACTGTTTGGCGCCAGTTGCAAAGGTATTAAATGACAATTTCGGTATTGTTAAGGGCCTTATGACAACTATCCATGCATATACAAATGACCAAAATACTTTAGATGGACCGCACGAAGACCTTAGAAGAGGTAGAACAGCGGCTCAAAACATCGTTCCAACAACAACTGGAGCAGCTGTAGCGGTTGGTCTTGTATTACCTGAACTTAAAGGTAAGTTAGACGGCGGTGCTATGCGTGTTCCTACAATGACTGGTTCTCTAGTTGACTTAACAGTTGAACTTGAAAAAACTGTAACAGTAGCAGAAATCAATGCTGCTATGAAGGCTGCTGCCAATGAAACATTAGGATACACAGAAGATCCAATCGTTTCAACAGACATCATTGGCCTTCAAAACGGTTCATTATTTGACGCTGATTTAACAACAGTACTTGATGTTGACGGCAAACAAATGGTGAAAGTCGTTATGTGGTATGATAATGAAATGTCTTACACAGCACAGCTTGTAAGATTAGCAAAGAAATTTGCTTCACTTATTAAATAATTTGGTTTAAACTTAATAGCGGAGCTTAGTAAAGTTCCGCTATTATCTTATGCTTTTAAATATCTGGCTTTCAGGCTTTTTGATAACGTGATAGAAATGAATTTTCAAGGCAATGAATTTTAGCACGGTGAAGATTGATTTTTATTACGCTGTTTATACAAATGAACCAAATATTTAGGAGGGAATGGAATGGCGAAGAAAAGTGTAACTGATTTGAATGTTAAAGGTAAAAAAGTACTTGTGCGTGTTGATTTCAACGTGCCTATGAAGGATGGTGCTATCACAAACGATAATCGTATTGTACAAGCGCTACCAACACTTAAGCATTTGTTGGCTGAAGGTGCAAAAGTGATTGCATTTTCACATTTAGGAAAAGTTAAGACAGAAGAAGACAGATTGACAAAAACGTTAAAGCCGGTAGCTGTACGTTTGGGTGAACTTTTAGATCAGGATGTGAAATTTGTGCCTGAGACAAGAGGTGAGGCCCTTGAAAATGCGATTGCGGCTATGAACGATGGTGAAATTCTTGTGTTTGAAAATACACGATTCGAGTCAGGCGAAACAAAAAATGACCCTGAACTTGGTAAGTACTGGGCTTCGCTTGGTGACTTGTTTGTAAATGATGCATTTGGTACAGCTCACAGAGCCCATGCTTCTAACAAGGGTATTGCAGCGCATCTTGAAACTGCAGCTGGCTTCCTTATGGAAAAGGAAATCAACTTCATCGGTGGTGTTGTAGATGCACCGGAAAGACCACTTGTGGCAATTCTGGGTGGTGCTAAAGTATCCGACAAAATCGGTGTTATTGAGAACTTGATCGAAAAAGCAGATAAGATTTTGATCGGTGGCGGTATGATGTTCACTTTCCTTAAAGCATTAGACCAAAACATCGGAAAATCTTTACTCGAGGCAGATAAAGTAGACTTGGCAAAATCGTTGATTGAAAAAGCGGAAGCAAAAGGCGTTAAATTGCTTTTACCAATCGACGTAGTGGCTTCAAAAGAATTCAGCAACGATTCTGAGTTCAGAACAGTCGCTGTAGCGGATATCGCTGCGGATGAAATGGGTCTTGATATCGGCGCAGAGTCGGTTAAACTATTTGCAAAAGAACTAGAAGGCGCAAAAACAGTAGTATGGAACGGTCCTATGGGCGTATTCGAAATGCCAAACTTCGCTAAAGGCACGATTGGCATTTGTGAATCGATTGCAGGCCTCAAAAACGCGATTACAATTATCGGTGGCGGTGATTCTGCTGCTGCTGCAATGGACCTAGGTTTTGCGGATCAATTTACACATATTTCGACTGGTGGTGGCGCTTCTCTAGAATATTTAGAAGGCAAAGTATTACCAGGTGTTGAATCAATTTCTGAAAAATAAAGTCAGGAGGCTATTATAATGAGAAAACCAATTATTGCCGGCAACTGGAAAATGAATATGACCATTGCTGAGGGCATTGCATTTGTAAATGAAATCAAGGACAAAGTGAACGGTACGGACGTAGAAGCCGTTATTTGTGCACCTGCAACATTGCTAAAGGATTTAAAGGAAGCTTCAAAAGGAACCAACATTAAAATTGGTGCGCAAAATATGCATTTTGAAGAGAGTGGCGCTTTCACTGGAGAAATCGCACCGGCAATGTTAAAGGAATTGGACATTGATTATGTTATTATTGGCCATTCTGAAAGACGTGCGATGTTCAATGAAACGGACGAAACATGTAACAAGAAAGTGAAAAAAGCTTTAGAAGTAGGTATTACACCTATTCTTTGCTGTGGTGAATCTCTTGAAGAGAGAGAAGCAGGAAAAGAAAAACAAATCGTTAAGACTCAAGTTGAAGCTGCATTTGCTGGTATTCCAGCAGGTGATGTGGCGAAAGTAGTCATCGCTTACGAACCAATCTGGGCGATTGGCACTGGAAAAACAGCGACGAGTGCGCAAGCAAACGAAATCATCGCTTACGTTAGAGAAGTGGTTGAAGGCTTATACAGCGATGCAGAATCTGAAGAAATTCGTATTCAGTATGGTGGCAGCGTAAAACCTGACAACGTGGAAGAGATTATGAATGAAAGCGACATCGATGGTGCGCTTGTAGGAGGTGCAAGTCTTAAAGCAGATAGCTTTGTAGAGCTTGTAAACTTTTAAGGAGAGATTTTTTATGAAAAAACCGGTTGCGTTAATCGTACTTGATGGATGGGGCGTAAATCATAAGCATGAGGGCAATGCTGTCTACGCGGCAGATACTCATAACTTTGACCGCTATATTTCAAACTATCCTAATACGGAACTTCAGGCGAGTGGTTTGGCTGTAGGTTTACCTGATGGTCAAATGGGTAACTCTGAGGTAGGCCATTTAAATATTGGAGCAGGGAGAGTCGTCTATCAGGAATTAACGAGAATTACTAAGTCGATCGAAGATGGTGATTTCTTCGAAAAGGAAGAGTTTGTTATCGCTCTTGAAAATGCTAGAAAGCACAATTCTGATATTCACTTGATGGGTCTATTATCGGATGGGGGCGTGCATTCTCACATGACCCACATCAAAGGCCTGTTGACTTTCTTTAAAAATAATGATTTTGATCGCGTGTTTGTACATCCTTTTCTAGATGGTAGGGATACACCGCCAACCAGTGCTTTAGGCTACATCGATGAACTTGAAGCCTACATGACGGAAATTGGTGTTGGTAAGATTGCAACTGTCTCAGGACGTTACTATGCGATGGATAGGGACAAGCGATGGGATCGTGTTGAAAAAGCATACGATGCTATTGTAAATGCTGTAGGCGAAAAGGCAACTTCTGCCCATGATCTTGTGCAAGCCTCTTATGACAAAGGCGTGAACGATGAATTCGTTTTACCGACGATTGTTGAAGAAAACGGCAAAGCGGTTTGTCAGCTGAAGGAAAACGACAGTGTCATTTTCTATAACTTCAGACCGGACAGGGCCCGTGAAATTACAAGAGCGATTGTAGATCCTGATTTTGACGGCTTTAAAAGCAATTTCTTCAAGACAGAATATATTTGCTTGACGACTTATGATGTGACTTTACCAAATGTGAAGGTGGCTTTCAAACCGCAAAAACTTCACAATACACTTGGTGAGGTGCTTAGTGAGAAAGGGTTGAAGCAACTTAGAATTGCTGAAACCGAAAAATATGCCCATGTAACCTTCTTCTTTAACGGTGGTGTTGAAGCACCGAATGAGGGTGAGGACCGATTGCTTATTCAATCACCACAGGTAGCGACTTATGATTTACAACCAGAGATGTCTGCTTTTGAAGTAACGGACAAATTGTTGAATGAAATCAATAAAGATGCTTACGATGTGATTATCCTAAACTACGCCAATCCAGATATGGTTGGCCATACAGGCGTCTTCGAAGCGGCAAAGAAAGCCGTTGAAACGGTGGATACTTGTCTTGGCAAGGTTGTAGATGCGATTGTTGAAAAAGGTGGCGCTGTTCTTATCACAGCGGACCATGGTAATGCAGAAGTAATGGTGAACTATGAAACAGGCAAGCCGATGACCGCACATACGACAAATGTTGTGCCGCTTATTGTAGCAGGTCTTGGCGATGTCGCATTAAGAAGTGATGGTAAATTGTCAGATTTAGCACCGACGCTCTTAGAGATCTTAAAGGTTGAAAAGCCAGCGGATATGACGGGAGAAAGTCTTGTTAAATAGGACAAAAATTTATTTATAAAAATGGAGGTAATTCGAAATGATTACAATTTCAGATGTATTTGCTAGAGAAATTCTTGACTCAAGAGGAAATCCTACGATTGAAGTAGAGGTAATTTTAGAAGACGGTACAATGGGTAGAGCAGGTATCCCATCAGGCGCGTCAACTGGTGCTTTTGAAGCAGTTGAATTAAGAGATGGCGACAAAGACAGATACCTTGGAAAAGGTGTTCAAAATGCCGTAGACAACGTTAATGAAATTATTGCTCCAGAATTAATCGGTATGGATGCAACAGATCAAATCGGTATCGACCAATTAATGATCGAATTAGACGGTACGCCAAACAAGGCTAAATTAGGCGCTAACGCTATTTTAGGTGTTTCTTTGGCAGTAGCTAAGGCAGCAGCTGAGTCTATGGGCTTACAATTATTCCAATACATTGGCGGTACAAACGCTAAAACTTTACCAGTACCTATGATGAATATCCTTAACGGTGGTTCTCATGCTGACAACAACGTGGATATCCAAGAGTTTATGGTTATGCCTGTAGGCGCAGTGAACTTTAAAGAAGCGTTGAGAATGGGTGCTGAAATTTACCATGCACTTAAAGCGGTTCTTAAAGGCAAAGGCCTTTCAACAGGTGTTGGCGATGAAGGTGGTTTCGCACCAAACTTAGCATCTAACGAAGATGCACTTAAAGTAATCATCGAAGCAATCGAAAAAGCTGGTTATAAGCCAGGCGAAGAAGTTATGCTTGCTGTAGACGTTGCTGCAAGTGAAATCTACGACAAAGAAACTGGTAAATACAACTTAGCAGGCGAAGGTATTACGATGACTTCAGAAGAATTCGTAAACTACTACGCTGGCCTTGTTGAAAAATACCCAATCATTTCAATTGAAGACGGTCTTGATGAAGAAGACTGGGCTGGTTGGAAGTTAATGACTGAAAAACTTGGCAACAAAATTCAAATCGTAGGTGACGACTTATTCGTTACAAACGTTGAAAGATTATCAAAAGGTATCGAAACTGGTACTGCAAACTCAATCCTTATCAAGTTAAACCAAATCGGTTCTTTAACTGAGACACTTGATGCGATTGAAATGGCAAAAAGAGCTGGTTACACAACTGTTATCTCACATAGATCTGGTGAAACATCAGACTCTACAATTGCTGATGTTGCTGTAGCGGTTAACTCTGGACAAATCAAAACAGGCGCGCCTGCTAGAATCGACAGAGTTGAAAAATACAACCAATTACTAAGAATCGAAGAATTTTTAACTACAACTGCTAGATACGATGGTATCAAATCATTCTACAATTTAAAGAAGTAATTGGTTCAGAAGGTCTATTAAGGACGGTGTAAGCCGTCCTTTTTCATGATGCTAAAATCCATTTAAGAATGAATAGACAGATGAAAAAAATTGCGATAAAATAGATATGAAATTCGCTTATCTTTCCATCAAGTTTTTAATGTGATTTAAGTAAATTAAATCACATTTTTTAATGACAAATGGGAAAAGGTTTTCATAGCAAAGTGTTGAAAATACTTATTGTATTATCAAAACCGCTATGTTAAAATTACTTTGTTAAACTTCTAATAAGGGGGTCGTGAAATGAGCACGTTCTTGACAGTTGTCTTTGTTCTTGCGTGTATTGTATTAATTATCAGTATTTTGATGCAATCGGGAAGCAGAGCTGGTTTATCAGGTTCTATCGGCGGTGGCGCTGAGCAAATCTGGGGTAAGCAAAAAGGCAGAACATATGATGAGTTATTTGATAAAATCACAAAAGTGGCCGCTATTGCCTTCATCATTTGTGCAATTGCACTTGTATATCTTCAATAGTATAAATACTGCTATGAAAATAGCAGTTTTTTGATGAAATTATTATTTATTATTTTTTAGGAGGATAAGCATGAATTTCGATCTAACATTAGTAGCAGCTGGTGTGGGTGTGTTGGCATTACTTTTCGCATACTACCTAGTTAACGCTAAAATCAACAAAGTAAGTGCTGGTAATGAAAGAATGGTAGAGATCTCTACTTACATCCACGAAGGTGCGATGGCATTCTTGAGAAGAGAGTACAAAACACTTGTTATCTTCGCAGCAGTACTAGCATGTATCATCGCGTTTGGTCTTAACCAAGATGGTAAAGGTATTCCAACCGCACTTGCATTCTTAGTAGGTGCAACGTTCTCTTCGCTAGCAGGTTATATTGGTATGCAAGTTGCTACAAAAGCGAACGTAAGAACTGCAAATGCCGCTAAAGAAGGCGGTATGAACAAAGCATTATCAGTAGCATTCTCTGGTGGTGCCGTAATGGGTATGTCCGTAGTTGGTTTAGGTCTTTTAGGTCTAGGCGTACTATTTAAAGTATTTAACGATCCACAAATTTTGACGGGATTCGGTTTAGGTGCTTCTTCAATCGCTTTATTTGCACGTGTTGGCGGTGGTATTTATACAAAAGCTGCTGACGTTGGTGCTGACCTTGTTGGTAAGGTGGAAGCGGGTATTCCTGAAGATGACCCTAGAAACCCTGCTGTAATCGCAGATAACGTTGGTGACAACGTTGGTGACGTTGCTGGTATGGGTGCTGACCTTTTCGAATCGTATGTAGGTTCAATCATTGCTGCAATTACACTTGGTACATTGGCTTACCAATCTGCTGGTGCTATGTTCCCACTTGCTTTAGCGACAGTTGGTATCGTAGCTTCAATCATCGGTACATTCTTCGTTAAAGGTGAAGAAGGTTCTGATCCACATAAAGCTTTGAAAATGTCTACTTATATTTCTGGTCTTATCGTTGTTGTTGCAGCTTTCGCATTAAGTACTAAGTTCTTTGGTACAATGAACCCTGCATTTGCAATCGTAGCTGGTCTAGTGGCTGGTTTGGCGATTGGACAAATTACTGAAATTTATACTTCGGGTGATTACAAATCTGTTAAAAAGATTGCTCAACAATCTGAAACCGGTCCTGCGACTACAATTATTTCTGGTTTAGCGGTAGGTATGTACTCAACAGCATGGCCGATTCTTTTCATTGCAGGTGCGACTTTAGTGTCTTATAAGTTTGCTGGTCTTTACGGTATTGCTTTAGCAGCGGTAGGCATGCTTTCTACAGCAGGTATCACAGTTGCGGTTGACGCATATGGTCCGATCGCAGACAATGCTGGTGGTATTGCTGAAATGTGTGAATTACCAAAAGAAGTAAGAGGTATCACAGACAAACTTGACGCTGTAGGTAATACAACAGCTGCAATCGGTAAAGGTTTTGCGATTGGCTCGGCAGCACTTACTGCTCTTGGTCTATTCGCATCTTACTCACAAGCAGTTGGTTTGACTAAAATCGATATCTTGAACCCTAACGTAGTTGTTGGTTTATTCATCGGTGGTATGTTACCATTCTTATTCTCAGCGATGACTATGGAGTCTGTAGGTAAGGCTGCATTTGAAATGATCGAAGAAGTAAGAAGACAGTTTAGAGAAATTCCCGGCATCATGGAAGGTAAAGGTACACCTGAGTACGCTAAATGCGTTGACATCTCAACTGGTGCTGCTTTAAAAGAAATGATGATTCCTGGTATTATGGCTGTTGCATCGCCAATCATTGTTGGCCTTTTACTAGGAGCGGCTGCTCTTGGTGGTATGTTAGCTGGTGCTCTTGTTACTGGTGTTCTTATGGCGATTTTCATGTCAAACGCTGGTGGTGCTTGGGATAATGCTAAGAAATACGTTGAAGAAGGTCACCATGGTGGTAAAGGTTCAGAAGCTCATAAAGCAGCAGTTGTTGGTGATACAGTAGGTGACCCATTCAAGGATACATCTGGACCATCAATCAACATCTTAATCAAGCTTATGACAATCGTGTCTCTTGTATTTGCGCCATTGTTCGCATCTATGGGATCACTTTTATAAGATATAGAAAGACAAATACCGAGGTATGGACAAGTGATTGTTCATACCTCTTATTTTTTTAAAAAAAAATAGATATTTATACATATTAATGTAAAAATCAGCGTTTTTCTCGTTCAACTTGATTCAAAAATACGCAGTTGTGAATTGTACTCAAAGTGAGTTATTTAGTAGTTTTTTGGCGTTTTTAGAGCGAAAAAAACTTTTTAAAGATTGTGAAAAATTTATCTTTTTTATAAAAATGAACTCTGTTATAATCAAGGTGCTTAAGCAAAACAGTACTGGACACAATAATGAAAAGGGGAGTATCAATTAATGACAATTATGACAGCAGTATTAAAATTATCACCGGTCTTTTTAATGGCAGGTTTGATGATTTCTGGCATGGACGCACTTTTGGCAGCACCTATTGCAACTATTTATGCAGCCATTGTCGCGATGGTGACTGAAAAGATGAATTTCAATCACTTGCTAGAATCAGCAGTAGAGAATGTAAAAGAAATGCAATTGGTATTTTTTATTTTGATGTTGGCATATGCTATGGCAGAATGCTTTATGGCAACTGGTGTTGGTGCTTCAATTGTAATTTTGGCTTTAAAACTGGGTTTGACTGCAAGAACCGTTGCAGTGACAGGTTTGCTTGTAACAGCTGTTCTATCCGTTGCCACGGGAACATCGTGGGGAACATTTGCTGCATGTGCGCCTGTATTCCTATGGCTTAACCATATTGTTGGCGGTGACGTAGCCTTAACGACTGCGGCTATTGCTGGCGGTGCTTGCTTCGGTGATAATATCGGGCTTATTTCAGATACAACCGTTGTTAGTTCTGGGATTCAACGTGTCGAAGTCATCAAGAGAATCAGACATCAAGGTGTATGGTCTCTATTATGTTTAGTGATCGCGGCAATTACTTTCTACGCGGTGAGTGTTGGATTTGGATTACCGACGGAAGTAGGTAGTGCGACAGAAGCTATTAAGCAAATTCCAGAAGAAGTATGGGTAAAACTTGGAGAAGCGCGTGCTTCAGCGGTGGATTTATTAATTCAAGTTCAAAATGGTGTGCCAATGTACATGATTATTCCATTGGTTTTAGTACTTATTGTTGCGGTTAAAGGCATTCCAACAGTAGCATGTTTGGGTCTTGGTATTATTTCGTCGTTGGCATTTGGTTTATTTGCAGGTACAGTTGAAAGTGTTTCAAGTTTCTTGGATTTGATGTATGCTGGTTTTGAAGGTGCTGGTTCTTGGGTTATCGTTATGATGATGTGGGTTGGTGCTTTTGGTGGTATCATGGGCAAAATGCAAGCCTTTGCACCACTTTCAAAAGGTGTGGCTTATATCTCTAAAAATGTGCGTCAGTTAATGTTCTGGAATGGCGCCTTATCTATCGCAGGGAACGCGGCTTTAGCGGATGAAATGGCTCAAATCGTAACAATTGGACCAATCATTAAGGAACTTTTAGAAGATAACGTAGAGGGTTCTGAAGAGGATATGTATACATTACGACTTAGAAATGCGACTTTTGGGGATGCATTAGGCGTATTTGGATCGCAATTAATCCCTTGGCATGTTTATATTGCTTTCTATGTTGGTATTGCCAGCATGGTGTATCCTCTTTATGAGTTCACACCGATGTCTCTCATCAAGTACAATTTCACAGCGATGATTGCCGTAGGTTCGATTTTACTACTGACTTTGACTGGACTAGACAGATTTATTCCATTATTCAAGTTGCCAAGCGAACCGGATGTACGCCTTAAAAAGAGAGAGGCAAAAGAAAAATACCCATCGGCAGAAGATGCCATCATGGAATAAATCGAGTAAACAATAGATATCGTCAAAAAATTAACCAACATTCTTGCTTGGAATCATGAATATGCATTGCAATTGTGAGAATATTCAACGGAATTTTCAGGAAAACGTTGTCTTTGTAGGTGTTTGCTTGCATTTAGACGTGAAAAAATATTTTTAAAAATAAAATAGATTTTGTTAAAAAAATATCTTTTCAAAGTGATTTTTTGATGTTATACTGACGTAGGTTAGAAAATTTGATTTTCAAAACCTTTCATAAACCTTCCCAAAACTCCCGATAACGTGTCGGGAGTTTTTTTCCGTGATAAACGTAGAAAAGCGTTATTCTTTGTTTGAACCTCTAGTGGAACACTCGTGTTTCGCTAGAGATTTGAATGGAGAATAACATTTGGCGAGTAACACGAGCCAGGCAACGTGCAACGTTGCTGGCTTTTCTAAAGTTAGTACTGCTGGCTTTTCTAAAGCGAGTATACTTTTCCCAAACTTAACAAACAGAAATCCAAATATTAATCCCCTTAGCATATATCTATGCTAAGATACATTTGTTATAATAAAAGATGGGTATATGAGTGATAAAGACTATGGAGCTAAGGAGGCACCAGATGAAAATAAAAGAACAGATTATCGCGTTGCTTAAAGAAGTAGAGCGACCACTTATGGATATAGAGTTGGCTGAAATTTTCAATATTGATAAGAAACAGCTTGGTGAGTTTTTCGCTGTTCTGGACGAGATGGAACGCAATGGCGAGATCATGATCACAAGAAAGAAGAAATATGCGGTACCGGAGTTTTACGGATTGAAAAGAGGTAAGATTCAAGGGACACAAAAAGGTTTTGCTTTCTTCATCCCTGAAGATGCCAGCGGTGATGTATTCATACCATCGGAGGCGCTAAATGGTGCTATGCACGGTGACATTGTGCAAATCGCCGTAACATCGTCATCGGTAGAGGGTAAACGTGAAGAAGGCGAAGTACAGAAGATTATCGAACGTGCGAATACTGAAATCGTCGGGACCTTCCAAAAAGGCAACGCCTTTGGCTTTGTTGTGCCAGACGAGAAAAAGATCAACGTAGACGTTTATGTGCCTGAGAGCTTAGTAAACGGTGCTGAGAGTGGCGATAAAGTCGTCGTAAGGATTATCAAATGGCCAACGGGTAAAAAGAACCCTGAAGGCAAGATCATAGAGAATCTGGGCAAAAAGGGCAGCAATGAAGCGGACATTTTGTCGGTTATCCGAAAGTTCAAATTACCGGAAGCCTTTCCTAAGAAGGTAGTGGCAGAGGCGGAAAGTATCTCTGTCGATGTGTTAGAAGAAGATATTGTAGGCAGAAGAGATTTAAGAAACGACATCGTATTTACTATCGATGGTTCGGATGCCAAAGACTTAGATGATGCGGTTTCGCTTAAAATGCTTGAAAATGGCAACTTTCTTTTAGGAGTCCACATCGCAGATGTTACCCATTATGTCAAAGAAAATTCCAAATTGGACAAAGAAGCCTTAAAAAGAGCGACTAGCGTTTATCTTATTGACAGAGTGATTCCAATGCTTCCTAAACGACTATCAAATGGTGTCTGCAGTTTGAATCCTCAGGTCAACCGATTGACTCTCAGTGTGAATATGGAAATAGATTCAATGGGGACTGTGGTGAACCATGAAATTTATGAATCGGTGATTAAGACTGTAGAAAGACTGACTTATACAGATGTATCAGATATTCTAGAGCAGGTGGAAAGACCGGAACTATCAAAATATGACTACTTGGTGGATAACTTCAAACTGATGGCGCAATTACAGGGCATCCTCAGGGAAAAACGTATGCGCCGCGGTATGATCGATTTTAACTTTGCAGAGCCTAAAATTATTTTGGACGAGATGGGACATCCCATTGACATCATCAAAGAGGAACGCCGTATTGCCAATAAAATTATTGAAGAATTCATGCTAGCAGCCAATGAAACAGTGGCGGAACATATGCACTGGCTAGAAATTCCTTTTGTCTATAGAATCCACGAAATGCCGAGTGAAGAAAAAATCGCCGCTTTTAACAAGGTGATTCACAACTTCGGCTACTTTGTCAAAGGACAGCATGGTGACATTCATCCCAAAGCCATCCAAAACCTCCTGACAAAATTGGAGGGCAAAAAAGAGGAGCATTTGATCAGTAAGTTGATGCTACGTTCCTTGAAACAAGCCAAGTACTCTCCAATCAATGAAGGTCACTTCGGTTTGGCTTCGGAATACTATTGTCACTTCACATCACCGATCAGAAGATATCCTGACTTGCAGATTCATAGAATCATCAAAGAGGTGCTAGCAGGCACGATGAATGAAGCGCGAATCAAGAGACTGGAACAGATCGTTGCGGAAGCATCCCTTCAGTCCTCCGAGCAGGAAAGATTGGCAGAGCAGGCAGAGCGTGATACAGATGACTTAAAGATGGCAGAATACCTGAGTGGTTTCATTGGCGAGGAGTTCGTCGGTTTTGTATCGACGGTAACGTCTTTCGGTATGTACATTGAACTTGAAAATATGTGCGAAGGCTTGGTACACGTGAAGTCCTTGATGGATGATTATTACATTTATGATGAGGACACCATGTCCATGACAGGTGAGCGTACGAAGAAACGCTACACGGTAGGTGATGAAGTGATCATCGTGGTAGACAAGGTGGATATCGATGCTAGAACCGTGGATTTTGTGATAGTGAAGAAGTTAGAGGCTTAGATTCAGAAAGGGATAAACATGTATAGATTAGTAGTGACCGATATAGATGGCACATTATTGAATAACGAAAAGAAAATTACAGAAGCTACCCATAAGGGCATTCATGAAATGATTGATCGGGGTGTGAAATTTGTAGTTGCTACGGGTCGTGTCTTTACAGCAGGCAAATGGCCCTATGTGGACTTAGGCATTGATGGACCTTTGATTACGTGTAATGGTGCCCTGATTAAGGATACAGGAACGGGAGAAATCATCTACTCACGAGCTTTGGATTTGGACCTAGCGCGTAAAGTCAGTGAAATATGCAAGGCCCATGACGTCTATTTTCACTATTACACCGAAGATGGAATCCATTCTGAACGCTATGACTTTATCATGAAGCAATATGCGGAGCTCTCAAAAAAATTGCCGGAAAGCAAGCAGGTTCCTACGGAAGTATTGGCAAACTATAAGGACTTCTTGGATCGTGGTGAAACACTCTATAAAATAGGCATTTATTGTGATGATGGTGAGGCCTCCGATCGATTGATTCAAGAGATCATGGCCCTGAAAGGGATTGCATGCTATAAATCACTTGCCAACTCCTTTGATGTCATGGCGGAGGGTGTCAGTAAGGCAGATGCAATCGCTCAACTGAACAAATACTATGATATTCCGAGAGAAGAGACCATCGCCTCTGGGGATAACGAAAACGACATTGATATGATTCGTTACGCAGGACTCGGCGTTGCCATGGGCAATGCCATCGAGTCGGCCAAAGCGGCTGCGGATTATGTAACAGGTACCAACGAAGAAGATGGCCTTTTACAGGTGATTCAAAAGTTCATATTCGATGCGGAATAGGCACATAAAAAAGCAAGGTTTTGAAAACCTTGCTTTTACTTTGTTTTTTATTCGAGAATGTATTCACCGCGTACATTTATGAATCCTTTTTGTTCTCCAATGGTAACTGTTGCAAAGCCTTTGTTGAATAGTGTCATATCGTCGAAGATGAACTGTGTCAGCACCTCGCCCTTGTTGTTGATGACGGCAAACTTTCCGTTGATTTCAACATAAGTTGCGGTACTGTTAAAAAAGGATCCGAAATCATCGTAGATCAGTTTGGAGATTTCCTCGCCATTTGGTTTTAAAATGCCGTATTTCTTTGTAGCGCTGTCTTGTACGACGATGATTTTATCTTCAACTGGTTTGATTGATGCGTAAACAGGATTCAAGAAATAGCTACCATCTTTATTGATCATGCCCATGCGTCCCTTGTAATCCACTAGGGATTTGCCGTTGGCGTCAAAAGGTTTAACATGGTCGTAGATTGCTGGAACAACAAATTTTCCATTTGATTGGATAAAGCCATACTTGCCGCCTTTTCTAGCGATGGCAAAACCGTCGTTGAAAGAGGAGACGTCTTCGAATTGAGGTTTAACGACAAGTTCACCCTTTGTATTGATGAAGCCGTATTTGTTATCTTTGGATACGATGGCATAACCATTGACAAATTCGTTGATGGCGTCAAATTCAGGTGGTACCAGATAAGTGCCCTCCGGTGTAAGGAGTCCCCATAAATTGTTGATGGAGATGATGGCTGCTTCTGTTTCGCCGATGCTTTGGAAACTGAAAATGGAATCGTACTTATAAGGCGATAAAGTTTTCTTTTCTTTGGAGAACAAAGCCTTCTTGTCATCTTTTTCAGCAATCATGAAATTACCGTTCTCATAGATATAATGGTTGGTCATAGGGATCAAGGTTTGACCGTCGCTATCGATTAGCCCATAGGCTTTCTCTTTGGATGTAACGATGGAAAGGCCACTGTCAGGATCATATTTGATGCTATGATAAATCAGTCCGCTATCAAAACCATTGATTACGTTTAAAATACCCATAGTGCCTTGTGGGTCTTGGTAGATCAGCAGTTGATCGCTTAAGAAGCTGAGTTTCGTATAGAGTGCAGGCAATAAGATATCACCATCCATCGAGACGACACCTAGGTAGCTGAGGTTATCGCGGATACTTGATAAGCGGGTTACTTGAAATAGAAATTGTGTCGTATCGTGAGGATTTTGAAGCAAGCTGATATCGTTATATTCGGGTGCAATCACTTCTTTGTGCAGTGTCGTATCATAGATGCCATACTGTCCGTTTTCATTAACGAGATAATGACCATTGCCGGCATCATTGATAGCATCATAAGGTGCGCTGATCAATCCGTTATCCATGTTGAAGAAATAGTAGTGATCATCTTTGCTACCCATATAACCTTTGCCTGCCACATAAATGCTTTCGTAGGTTGGTGCGATGATCACATCACCACTGTGATTCATGACGCCAATTTTGTTATCACTGACAAAAGCGATTTGTGAATCAGAGAGGTGGAAAAGTTGCTTCTCCTGAGCCGGTATTATGATTTTTCCTGTAAAAGAAGCGACGCCGTATGTTGCGCCTTGCTTAAATACGAATGTATTGTAATCATGGTCAAAGTCCAGCATGGTAGCTTCATCCCAAACAAAAGGATGGATAACCTGATTGGTACTGGAGATCAAACCGAGTTTATTGTCCTTGTAGGCCAAAGCGTGACCGTTGATAAAATGCGAAATATTGTCATATTCCACTGGGACGACCAGCTGCCCGTTTGTGTTGAGTGCACCGGCAAGATTGCCGATAAAAGCGCTTGCGTAACCATTTCTATAGTTTGTAATATATTTATAATTTGGTACAACGAGTTCTTCTCCAGTATCGGAGATCACCCCAAATAAGCCGTCTTTTTTTACAATGGCAACCCCATTGTGGAATTCAGAAATACCATCATAAGTTTTTTCTGTCAATACGACGCCTTCGTCTGATTTCAAACCGTAAGTTGCCGTGTTGTCGTCATAATAAACACTCGATGTTGTCGCGTCGCCAAAACTTGGTTGCAATAGGCAAGCTAGACAAAGAATGGAAGTAATCAATCTCGTTTTCATGAATCAATCCCCTTTCACTAATAATACTTTAACACAAAGCATGTGTGGGAGGGAAGGATTAAGGGTAAACAATCTTTAAGAAAAAAAGAAATAAATGGCATTTTTTAAAAGGAGGGAAGGCATTGTTGAATACACTGAGCGTAATTGGTGAAAAACTAAATGACCATGGCGTGCTTTGGGGTGTGGGTGCTTCCATCTTGTTATCTCAATACGGACTGGTAAATCGACCTAACGATATTGATATTCTAGTTGCCGTCGATGATGTTGAGAGGGTAGATGAAATCTTGTCTTCTCTAGGGGAGAGAAAACCCTGGGAAGCAGATGAAAACTATGCGACCAAGTTTTTTTTAGAGTATGTGATTAACGGCATAGATGTCGATGTCATGGCGGGACTGACCATTCATCATTCAGAGGGTACCTTTGAATACACCTTCGACAAGGCGTCTGTCTCTCGTTGGGTGAAAATTAAGGGTGTTGCCATTCCTTTTACTTCAATGG
The DNA here is from genome assembly GCA_016938815.1 of Clostridia bacterium. Lineage (GTDB taxonomy): Bacteria > Bacillota > Clostridia > Peptostreptococcales > Acidaminobacteraceae > JAFGTX01. The sequence continues at coordinate 44,540 of JAFGTX010000106.1, forward strand.
AAGATTGGTATGTCATCTATCAGTTGATTCCTGGAAGGGTGGAAAAAGTGATGATGATCGAGCATTATCTGCATGATAAGGGCATCAAACAACCTGAATTATTAAAAAGAATGATGCGTTGCAACCTGCCTGATGAAGTCAGAGAAAAAATCAATAATTTGTTAGCCTTTCACGGCAGATAAATTGATTGCAGTTGTATTGGCAGGCCAAAGAATATTAAAAAAAAATTACAGGGTCAGGGCTGTATTTGACTTGTGTTGAAATAGGTGCTACAATCTTAAACAGACTGAAGGGTAAGGAGGTGTAGCCGATGGGTCGAAAGATTATTGCCAACAACAGGAAAGCGCGTTTCGAATATTTCATTGAAGATACGTATGAAGCTGGTCTTGTTTTGAAAGGTACGGAAGTCAAGTCCATTCGAATGGGAAAAGTGAATATCAAGGAATCTTATGCTGAAGTTAAAAACGGCGAAGTCTTTGTTTGCGGTATGAACATCAGCCCATATGAGAAAGGCAATATTCAAAATGTTGATCCTTTAAGAGAGCGTAAACTTCTGCTTAACAAAAGGGAAATCAGCAAATTGATCGGCTATACGACACAAGACGGTTACACGTTAATTCCGCTCAATATCTATTTGACGGAGAAGGGCCTTATCAAACTGGAAGTTGCAGTTGCCAAGGGTAAGAAACTCTACGACAAACGTCAGTCACTTGCAAAGAAGGATTCTGATAGAAGAATCAAACAAGCTCTAAGCGGAAAATACTAGGGGCCGTACAGGTTTCGACAGGGGTGTAGAGCATTAGTAAGCGAGCCGTGTTTCTTGGTTTGGGGTACACGTAAAAGAACTGGACCACTAAATATAAACGCAAACAATAATTACGCGTTAGCTGCCTAGTTGCAGCCGTCCACTCAAGGCCTTCGTCCTGTGCCGCCTGAGTTTGGACCAACCTTTGCATGGGATCGAATTTCACTCTTGTTCCGGGGTGTTAGGGTTTTAGGAACTGGTTAGTCGTGTTGCCTGTCATTGGACCGCATTGCTAACGAGAATTTAAACAATGACTTTGCTCGGAGAAAGCTTTTGTGACATGCTTTTGGACAGGGGTTCGATTCCCCTCGGCTCCACCAA
>JAFGTX010000107.1 GCA_016938815.1 Clostridia bacterium
GAATGACGTTATCAGTATCGATCAAAATGGCTTGGTGACAGCTAGAAATACGACAGGAGCATCCACTGTGGTGGTTATTGCACAGGATGGTTCGAAAACGGTTGCAATGTTGCCTGTGGAAGTCAGTGCGACGGAGACACCTACACCACCAGTACCACCGGCAGGCACAGTGACGGTGACATTTGATACTGGAGACTACGGTTCAAAAGTTGCAGCTCAGTTATTGGATGCTGGTGACAAAATTACATCCAGTACATATACAGACCGCTATGGCTATGATTTTGAAGGTTGGCTATTGAATGGCAGTGCCTTTGATATTGATAATACGCCGATTACGGCGTCTATTGAACTCGTAGCGGACTGGAGTTTAAAGACAGAGCGTTATTCGAGTGACCCACTACTCGTGAGGGATGACCGATTTGCTCAAGGCTATCCTAAGATGGAACTTGTAAATGATACATGGATGCTTAAGGTGAAACTGGCAGATGCGGCTCCGGCGAAGGTTTCTATGGTGTTCAGCCGTTATATGGATGATACGGATACGACCTGTGTCTTACATGGTCACTTAGGTTATAGTGATAGCGGTCTTGATGCTGCTGATTATTATAAGACGGCGAGTCTATCAGACACAGATGAGCATGTATTCAATACAGGCGTTGAAACAAGTGAACACAATAGATTGATTGGTTCTGCTTTTGTTGTTGACCAAGGCGGTTCAATATCGGCACAACCGACGGTTGTGATTTCCCCAGGTCTTATAACGTCAACACTGGATAATGTAGCGCCAGAAGCACGTCATGCCTTCTTATCGATAGACAAGTCCAAGATTGTCTTGGATTTTGATGAAGATCTTGATGGAACAACCACGGTAGATCCTGCGGACTTCAGCTTTACGGGCCTAGATGGTGCAAGCGTTACTAGGGCTTATAGAAATCAAGATGAAGACAAGTTTGTTCTTGAAGTCACAGGATTTGATAACTATCAAGAGGATTCGGGTCTAGTATTTAAATATACTGGCGACGATTTAAAGGATGAAGTGGGTAATGTTGTCACCACAAAGGATTTGGAGGACGTGGAGTTAGTTCATTTTGTAGTGCCAAGGGTAACAAAAGTTGCATTAGATTCTAACGGTCAAGGTGTTGGTACTTTTGTGAGTGGCTCAACAATCGCTTTTGCCGAGGTGGCGTATTATGAGAATACAAGGGCGCTTGATGTCGATTCGATTTCTGGATGGCGATCTTCCGATAGTTTAGAAGAATACAGTAAATTAGATGCTGTATTTGATAGTAACAACATTTCTAACCTTCATGTAAAAGTCGATTTTAACGGTGATGTCATGACCCTTCTTGGCAATGTCGATGTTATAGAAGATACAGGTGCAACTGAGGTAAAAGTTACGGACCCTGTATC
>JAFGTX010000108.1 GCA_016938815.1 Clostridia bacterium
AAAATAAGATCAAGAAACTTTCAGCTCAATGGATTTCTCAAGCACGCAAAGATTTTCGTTCTTTCTTAAAAGAAACTAAGTTTCCTAATCCTGTTCGGTTAGGAGAACGCGGTCCTGACTTTGTCTACCCTGAATGGCTTATTATGTTTATTGCCATTTTATCGGTTAAATGCAAGCTCAAGAATTATTTAGCTATTCATCGTATGGTCAAAGAATACTGGGAGGTGATATCCCAAGGGTTAAAGTTAAGACTAATCAGTGAACGCCAATTAAGGGACCGCTTAAAAAAAATCTGCCATTTCCCTGGAAAGCCAGCAGCGTTCATTTTTCAAGTGTTTCCTGAATTGGAGCAAAGACAAAGTAGCAAGCGCTGACAAGATGATGATTAAATCCAAAGGCCCTGTATGGCATCAGAAACAAAAGCAAAAAGGCGAAATTCCCAAAGGTCTTACAGGTATCGACAAAGAAGCCACCTGGAGCAAATCCAAAGCTGACGGCTGGGTCTATGGTCACGGTAGTTTTAGTATCGTCTCGCATAAAAAGTGTATATTAGGCTGTTTCCTGTGGATGCCTAATTCCGGCAATGAAGCTAAAAAGATGTATCGAGAGGCTGACTATTACCAAGGTTGTTTAGATTATCTGGTAATGGATTCTAAAGCTGATGACCAGAGCCTCTTTCGTAACTTAAAAGAGCAATACGATATCCGTCTGGTAACCTCTTGCTGCAAAGAAAAAAACAAAACGGAGGGCAGAAGGCAAATGATTGCTGCCATGAGCTCTAAGAGATGCCAGAGATATTACAAAGAACGAAGCCACACAGTTGAGCCTATGCAAGGATTAGTGAAAGAGATTTTTGATTTAGACCGTTGTTGGATGCGTAACGATGATAATAACCGATGGCTTTTTGCGGCCATGGGTTTAGCTGTTCAAATGCATCAGTTACGTGCTTACAAAGAACACCGTTCAACCTGGAAAATCAAGGGTGAGGTGCTGGGGGAATCATGAAAAACT
>JAFGTX010000109.1 GCA_016938815.1 Clostridia bacterium
GCTTTGATCGACGCAGAGTATGCTGAGATGGATGCTGAAATTGAAATTCAAGTACGTAAAAATGCAGCAAAAGCTAAAATTATCAGCAAACGATTCTATCAAAAAAATTATAAAAAATAATAAAAAATTTTAGGAGGTATTATTATGAAAGTAGTAGAAGGCTTATTTTATACGGAAGATCACGAGTGGGTAAAGGTAGACGGTGATAGAGCGAAAATCGGTATTACAGATCACGCGCAGCATGAACTAGGTGATATCGTATATGTAGAATTACCTGAAGAAGATGATGAACTTTCAAAAGGGGATGTTTTTGGCGTTGTAGAATCAGTTAAGGCGGCATCGGATTCGTTCACACCGCTATCTGGTACAGTGGTTGCTGTTAATGAAGACTTAGAAGATGCACCAGAGTCTGTCAATGCTAATCCTTATGACGCTTGGATGTTCGAAATCGAAATGTCGGATAAATCTGAGCTAGACGATCTAATGGATGCAGAAGCATACAAAGCATTTTGTGCAGAATAGACGCAATACGATAAAAGCAAATAAGGAGGGAGACAATGCATAGATTTATCCCGAGTACCGAAGAAGATAAAAGGGAAATGCTGAAAACCATCGGCGCAGAGAACATAGAGGCGCTATTTGTAGATATTCCAAAAGAAGTGAGATTAGAAGGTGATTTGGACCTTGAAATGTCCAAGTCGGAGTTGGAAGTTTCGAGAATCATGCATGAAACGCTTGGTAAAAACAGAAGTACCAACGATTTGGTGTGTTTTTTAGGCGCGGGGGCCTATGATCACTATGTGCCATCGGTCGTCAACCATTTGTCCTCCAGACAAGAATTTGCAACCGCATACACGCCATACCAACCGGAAATCAGTCAAGGTACCTTGCAAGTCATCTTTGAATTTCAGACTATGATTGCGGAACTCACCGGCATGGAAGTGGCCAATGCCTCCATGTACGATGGGCCGACTGCCTGTGCTGAAGCAGCGGCGATGGCCATTGCTTCAGGCAAAAAGAAAAATAAAATCGTTGTTTCTGAGACCGTTCACCCAGAGGTGATTAATGTCTTGAAGACTTATATGCGCTATAGTGGTGCTGAACTTGTCATTGCACCGATGAAGGATGGCGAAACCGATTATGAAGCCCTAGCAGGCATCGTCGATGATGGTACGGCAGGCGTACTGGTACAAAATCCGAACTTCTTTGGCGTTATAGAGGACGTGAAACGCAGCGTTGACATTGCACATGATAAAAAGGCTTTGGCGATCAATTATGTGGATCCGATTGCCTTATCGGTTCTTGAGGCACCTGGTAAACTTGGATTTGACATCGTCGTTGGCGATGGTCAAGGTCTAGGAAATGACCTCCACTTTGGTGGTCCTTATGTTGGCTTCTTTGCTTCCTCTCAAAAGTTAGTTAGAAAAATGCCTGGTAGAATCTGTGGTGAGAGTGTGGACTCAAAAGGTCGAAGAGCCTTTGTTCTGACATTGCAGGCCAGAGAGCAGCATATTCGACGTTACAAGGCGAATTCCAACATATGTTCCAATCAAGGTCTTATTGCGCTTAGAGCAACCATCTATATGTCAACTATGGGCAAGCAAGGTATGCAAGAAGTCGCAAAACAATGCTTGGCAAAAAGCCATTATGCAGCGAAAAAGCTGACTGAATCGGGTAAATACAAGTTAGCATTCGACAAGCCGTTTTTCAAAGAATTTGCATTGGTAGGGGAACGTTCAGCTCAAGATGTGAATGCAAAACTACTGGAAAACAATATATTAGGTGGTTATGACCTAGGTGACTTAGGTGTTGAGAATGGCGCGCTATTATGTTTTACGGAAAAACGTACGAAAGCTGAAATCGACCAATTAGCGTCAGTATTGGAGGTGCTCTAATGAAAGATTATGACCAATTGATTTTTGAACTCTCAAAACCCGGTCGTGTCGGCTATCAACTTCCGAACTGCGATGTTGAATTGGTAGAAGCGTCCTCTGTCATTCCTACAGAATTTTTACGTTCGGACGAAATCGACTTTCCAGAAGTCAGTGAAATCGATTTAATCAGACATTATACGGCTTTATCGACTAAGAACTACGGCGTGGAGACGGGATTTTATCCGCTGGGTTCTTGTACGATGAAGTACAATCCAAAAATGAATGAAGACAATGCCGCATTACCATGTTCGAAAAATTTACACCCATATCAACCGGAAGAAACGGTACAAGGCAGTTTAGAGATGATGTACGATTTAGCGGACAAATTATCTAAAATTGCCGGGTTTGCAAAAAC
>JAFGTX010000110.1 GCA_016938815.1 Clostridia bacterium
CCTTTTGATGATGATGCGTCGTAGAATAATGGTGCTTGCATTGACGGTTGCACTTTTAGTCGCTAATCTGCCGGTTTACGGTGAATCGCTGATTTGGACGACAAAAGTGATTAAACGACCGGATGGTGCGGTCATGTACAATAAAATAGATCAAGAGGGTAGCTTCGAATGTCCTACATGGGGGGCGTCCAGCAGTGAAGTCTTACTAACCATGTCAAAAGGGAGCTATGGCAGTGCTTATTCCAACCTGTGCTTGATGGATACAAAAACGAGCAGAATCAGTGTCTTGACTCATGAACACAATAAGAGAATCGAAAGCGGTAATGGGCTGCTCTACGATACGGGAAGAATTTTTTATACGGAAATCAGTAACGGCATTTCTCAGCTACGCCAGCTCAAAAGTAAAGTATACGCCACAGGTCTAGTGGTTGAAGCGGTCGAATTGGGAGATTTTCCAAGAAGTCTTGATGTAGGGAATCCCTCGCTGTCGCCCGATGGTCATAAGATGGCTTTTGACGGCGCGTCTGATAAGACACGCATCGATGGTTCGCCTATAAGGCAAATCTACATCATGAATGACGAAAACGATGAAGTGATTCAAATGACCTATGACAGTACAGAGAAACGCCGACCGAGGTGGTCGAATGACGGCTTGGTACTTTTGTATGAGCAATACGATGATCAGTTTAGAGATTGGAGTCTCTATGTGATGGATTATTCCGGAAAGCATCATAGACGGCTGACTTACAGCACGGGGAATGAAACTTATGGTTCGTTTTCACCAGATGGCGGCTGGGTGGTCTTTTCGTCGGATGAAACGATGGACGGTGAGTCCCTCGATAAAAACAAATTATTTCTGATTTCTCTATATAGTGGTGAAACCCTTCAGCTGACGGAGGCTTCTTTCTATGATACAATGCCGTGCTGGTCGGCAGATGGTAGCAGAATTGTCTTTCAGGCCAGTCCGAAAGAACCGTCGTCCTATGGACTTTCTTGGATTGCCATTGTTGAGGCACCAGACATTTAATTTCTTTGAAACATAGGTGCAACGTGACTGTCATATTAATTTGGTATAATAAAATGACTAAATGGGGTTATGGTGATCGTTATGGTGATGGGAATGGGAATGCATGATGATGTCATAGAAGATTTGACGGTAAGCATCATAAAAGAGGAAGATGCGGTTCAAATGATTGAATTGCAAATGAGACTGGCAGATGAGACCGTGTTTTTGTTGCGGGCTTTAGATGAAGTCGAAATCGATGCGGAAAAGCAAAGGGACGAAATCAGAAAAAACAGAAATGATGTTTCAAGTTTTCTATTTGGCGCTTATATCAAAGGAAAACTGGTTGGTTTCCTTTCCGGCAGTCGAGGCAAGTTCTCCAGAAATCAGCATGTGGCACATTTAGCTATAGGCGTTTTGGAAGCGTATTGGGGAAAAGGCGTTGCAAAACGCTTGATGACGAGCTTTATCACTTGGGCGAAAGAAGTGGATATTTCACGTATAGAAATGGAAGTTGTGGAGGATAATCAAAGGGCCTTGGCTTTTTGTTATCATTTCGGCTTTAAAATAGAGGGCAAAAAGGAATCGGACCATTTCGTAAAGGAAGATAAGTACTTAAACACTTATGTTTTGGGCAAAATAATTGATAGGAAAATTATCACGGATTAACATACCTTGAGTTTTCAAGGTATTTTTCATCTATGGCGTAATGAAGGATGATTTGGAAAGGGATGCAAGTGATGAAAGAAAGAGTAGCCGTTGGTATCAGTGGCGGTGTGGATAGCATGGTCTGTGCTAAAATGTTGATAGAAGAAGGTTATGATGTTTTTGGTGCAACCATGTACCACTATGATGAAATGGTGGATGGCGTCATGCGACCGCCCCAATTCATAGAAAATGCCAAGCTGGTCTGTGAGCAATTGAATATTGAGCATTTACTTGTCGATCTTAGAGAGGCTTTTGATCAGCAGGTGGTGGCGCCTTTTATTGATGCCTATTTGCGTGGGGAAACACCCAATCCATGTGCCATGTGCAACCCGACCATCAAATATGGCGCTTTTCTTGATGCGGTTATGGCCCATGGTGCTACATACCTTGCGACGGGCCATTACGCTACGGTTGCCTATGATGAGCATCTAGACAAATACCGCATTTATCAGGGCAAAGATCCGCGGAAGGATCAGTCATTTTTACTGTACAGTCTCTCGCAAGCTCAATTGAGTAAATTGATATTGCCATTAGGCGATGTGGAGAAAAAAGCCTTGGTGCGGGAAGAGGCGCGTTCGATTCATGAAGCGTTGGCTAATCAGAAGGATTCTACCGACATTTGTTTTATTCCAAAAGGCAAGTATTATGATTTCATCAAAATCAAAAGACCAGGCAGTGTTCAGCCGGGTAATTTCGTCACGGTGGCGGGCGAGGTGCTGGGACAACACAAGGGTATTATCAATTATACTATCGGGCAAAGACGCGGTTTGTTGGTGACCTTGAATCGTCCTATGTTTGTGGTGGATATCAGACCGGAAAGCAATGAAGTGGTTTTGGGTGATGATGCACAGACTTATTCGGTTGGTTTCGAGGGTGAAGCATTTAACTTTACCATTTACGATGAATTGCCACTGAATCGGCCATTAAAAGTGAAGGTATGTCAGTGGGGCTATTATTTGGATTGCAAAATTATTCAAGATGATGGTTACAAGGTTTTATTTGAAAAACCGGAGCGGGCCATTGCCAAAGGCCAAGTGGCTGTTTTTTATCAAGAACGTGAAGTCGTTGGTGGATGCCGAATTAGAGAACGCGTTAGTAAGTGACCACAGGCATTTATTGTATAAAAATTAAAAATACCCTTGCCAAGAGGGGATAGGATGATTATAATAAATATGAGCGAGCGACAATGCGTTTGACTCATAAAACAGCTTAAGTGTATATCTTAAGTGAATGCTTAAGTATATCCTTATAATATACCCTAAACATTATGTATTGGCAAAAGGCGTGGAATTCTCCACGCTTTTTGCTTTTTTGTGACAAAAAAACAGGACCGAAGTCCTGTTTTAATATTGAATCTTAGATTTTTTCCTTTGGTGCATAGTGGGTATGAAGCAAATCGTGCGCTTTCTTACCGTATGGTTCACCAAGGTATTCCTCGTATAATTTTTTGATGAAAGGATTGTCGTGAGACTTCCTGATTTTCTTGCCAGCGTCTTCGACATACAATGCTTCTTGACGTTGCTTGATGACATCCATATTGCCGTGGTGGTAAGGTTGACCACCGCCGCCGACACAGCCGCCAGGGCACGCCATGATTTCGATAGCATGGAAATGAGATCGACCCTCCTTGATATCGTTCAGTAAGCGTCGTGCATTACCAAGGCCATGAGCGATACCGATATTTAAGTCCATATCTCCGATCGTCACAGTAGCGCTACGAATACCATCGAGTCCTCTGAGTTCTCTAAACTCTACTTTTTGAAGCTCTTCACCAGTAATCCATTCGTATGCGGTTCTGACGGCCGCTTCGATAACACCACCGGTTGTACCGAAAATAACGGCAGCACCTGTACTTTCGCCAAGAATGGAATCGAAATCGCTATTTGGTAAGCTGGAGAAATCAATACCGGCTTCTTTTAACATGAGACCGTATTCTCTGGTTGTGAGAACGGTATCAACATTGTTGTTTTCATCTTTTGTCAATTCAGGTCTTTGGGCTTCAGCTTTCTTAGCCAGACATGGCATGATAGAGACGACATAGATATCTTCTGGCTTAAGACCCATTTTTTCAGCATAGTAAGTCTTTGCAATCGCTCCCAACATGATTTGCGGTGACTTACAGGTTGATGGAATATCCAGCATATCCGGGAATTGGTGCTCAAAGAACTTGACCCATGCAGGACAGCAACTGGTAAGTATTGGCAATGTACCACCGTGTTGAACACGATGAACCAATTCAGAGGCTTCTTCCATAATCGTAAGGTCGGCACCGAAATCGGTATCGAAGACACCGTCGAAGCCTAATCTTCTGAGAGAAGCAGCCAGTTGTCCAGTAGAGATAGTTCCAGCTGGCATATCAAATAGTTCACCGATTGCCACACGGATGGCAGGTGCAACTTGTACAATGACATGTTTTTTAGGATCTTCCAGCGCATTCCAGACTTTATCGATATTGCTGACTTCTGTAAGTGCAGCAGTAGGACATACGGCAACACATTGACCACAGAAGGTACAAGAGGAGTCTGCAATATCCATGTTGAATGCAGGACCTACAAAGGCGTTGAAACCTCGGTCTACAGCGGATAGAATACCACAGGTCTGTACTTCGTTACACATGGTCTCACAGCGACGACACATAATACACTTGTTAGGATCCTTTACAAGTGAGAAGGAAGAGGTGTCTTTTGCGTAATCCATCATTTCGCCTTCCCATTTGATTTCTCTGACACCAAGTTCTTGAGCGAGTCTTTGAAGATCACACTCAAGGTTTTTAGGACACATCAGACAATCTTTAGGATGGTTGGAAAGCAGGAGTTCGACAGCCATTCTACGAGCGTTGATGGCTTTGATCGTGTCTGTTTTAACCACCATACCTTCGTAAACCTTTTCAGAACACGAAGGTACCAAGGTTGGACGACCTTCCACTTCAACCATGCACACACGGCATGAAGCGACCTGATTGACAATACCAAATTCACCTAAGTCTAGGTGACATAGGGTTGGTATTTTAGCGTTTACCTTCTTTGCCGCAGTCAATATGGTAGTGCCGACAGGTACTTCTACGTCAATATCATTAATTTTCAGTTTTATCATATCCATAACAACACCTCCTTACGGTTTAATAACGGCATCAAATTTACATGCATCGTAACAAGCGCCACATGCGATACATTTTTCAGCGTCAATCACATGTACTTCTTTCACTTTTCCAGAGATACAGTCTACTGGACAAACTCTTGCACAAGCAGTACAGCCGATACACTTATCTGGATCAATGCTGTATTTAGAAAGTGCTTTACAAGAACCGGTGAGACAACGCTTATCCTTGATGTGTGCTTCGTATTCATTTCTGAAGTAATGAAGTGTTGAAAGCACTGGATTTGGTGCTGTTTGCCCTAAACCACAAAGTGCGGTATTTTTGATCATTTCACCTAGTTGTTTTAAATTGTCGATATCTTCTGGTTTGCCCTCTCCCTCAGTGATACGTGCGAGGATTTCATACATACGTTTTGTACCGATTCGACAGGGTGTACATTTACCACAGGATTCATCTTGAGTGAACTCAAGGTAGAATTTGGCGATGTTGACCATACAGTCATCTTCGTCCATAACGATCATACCGCCGGAACCCATCATAGAACCGATTGCCTTCAAGCTTTCGTAATCAATCGGCGTATCGAGGTCGGCTACTGTAATGACGCCACCAGATGGGCCGCCGGTTTGAACGGCTTTAAAGTCTTTGCCATCCATGATGCCGCCGCCGATATCATAGATGATTTCTCGAAGGGTTGTCCCCATAGGTACTTCCACAAGACCAACGTTGTTGACCTTACCTGCGAGGGCGAACACTTTGGTGCCTTTTGATTTTTCAGTGCCAATACTGCTGAACCACTCCGAACCTTTAAGGATGATTGGTGGCACATTGGCAAAGGTTTCAACGTTGTTTACGCTGGTCGGTTTGCCTCTGTAACCTTCAACAGAAGGGAATGGTGGCTTTTTAGTTGGCTCGCCTCTAGCGCCTTCTACAGAGTGGATCAGTGCTGTTTCTTCACCACAGACAAAGGCACCTGCGCCGTATTTTAATTCGATGTCGAATTTAAAACCAGTACCGAAGATGTCGTCACCAAGCAATCCAAGTTCTCGCGCTTGTTCGATGGCGATATCTAGTCGTTTGATAGCTAGCGGGTATTCGGCTCTAATATAGATGATACCGTGATTAGCGCCTGTCGCATAACCACCGATGGCCATTGCTTCGAGGATTGTATGAGGATCACCCTCTAAGATAGAACGGTCCATGAATGCGCCGGGGTCACCTTCGTCGGCGTTGCACATGATGTATTTTTCGTTACCCGGTTGCTTAGCGGTAAATTCCCATTTGAGACCGGTAGGGAAACCACCACCGCCACGGCCTCTAAGACCGCTGTCTTTCATGACTTTAAGAACCTCTTCTGGTGTCATTTCGGTTAAAACTTGACCGAGTGCTTCATAGCCCCTAAAAGCTATGTATTCATTGACGTCTTCTGGGTTGATAAGACCGCAGTTTCTAAGGGCAATACGGTATTGCTTCTTATAGAAATTCATTTTGCTGGATTCGTCGAGTTTTTCTTTGAGCATAGGTTCTTCATAGAGCAAGCGCTCTACGCGTCTGCCTTTGATGATGTGCTCTTCAATAATTTCTTTTGCATCTTCCGGTTTTACTTTTACATAAAAGACATTTTCCGGATGGACCTTGACGATTGGTCCTTGACCACAAAATCCGAAACATCCTGTTTTTACAACTTTTATCTCATTATCATATCCGTGACTTTTAAGCTCGGCTTTCAGATTTTCGATAATTGCCTCTGATTCAGCCGATACACATCCAGTACCGCCACAGACCATGATATGACTTCTGTATCTTGCCATAGTGTACCTCCTCGTTAAAATCGTTTGATATCAGGCTTTGTTGAATGTCTTGATAAGAATGTTCTCATCTAGCAATTCGCCGTTCAGAATATGTTTCTCGATAATGTCTTTTGCGACTTTCGCACTTACATTACCGTAAAGAATAGGCTCGTGACCGGGCATGTTGACTTGCACCGTTGGTTCGCTGTGGCAATAACCCATGCAGCCGACTTGAACTACTCTAATATTTTTGATACCTTTTGCTTCGATTTCATCAAGGATTGCATTTAATGTTTCTCTGGCACCGGCAGCAATACCGCAAGTAGCCATACCCACCATCATTTCAATGATTTCTTCACCATTTTCGCCAGACTCTCTGAGATTGACTTTTTTAAGTGAATTATCTCTGATTTTTTTCAGTTCATCGAGTGATTTGATTGCCATACTTATTCCCCCCTATAATCTTTAAGAATTTGTGCGACATCATCTTTTGTAACGTGACCAAAAACCTTCTCATCTACCATTACAACAGGTGCCAAACCACAAGCGCCTATACAGCGTACGTCTCTTAGGGTAAACTGGCCGTCTGTCGTTGTTTCACCGTTTTTGATGCCAAGCTGTGACGAAAATTCGTCCATGACTTTTTCGACACCTTTTACGAAACAAGCCGTTCCCATACAGACACTGATTGTGTGTTTCCCTCTAGGTGTTTGCGTGAAAAATGAGTAAAAACTCACGACACCAAATACCTTTGCACCGGGAATATTCAGTTTTCTTGCTACAAAAAGTTGTACTTCCCTTGGAAGATAGCCAAAAAGACCTTGCGCCTTATGCAGGACGTGAATAAGCGAGCCTTCTTTGTCTTCAAGGGTATTAATATACTTTTCTAGCTCATCAAAGAGTTCCTGAGGTAAATCACTCACACTCATTGTTTTTACATGTGCGTCAGACATTAATACACCACCCTTTCAAAAAAGTTAAACATGTTCTATAAAATGGCAGTCGCCACCTTTATATATTTGCCCATTGTATTTAGATTTACACATTTTTTTGTAAAATCCTTCAAAACAGGACATTTTATTTGAAAATTTAAACAATTCAAACGATATACAAATCTCTTGCGATTTTGATACAATGTATGAAAATGGATGAAGAGGTGATGGTAGATGCAAGTAATGGATTTGACTCATATCATAAAGGAAGGGATGCCTGTTTTTCCAGGAACAGAATCGCCTATGATTAAACAAGCGCTGACCATAGAAGCGGACCGCTCAAGAGAAAAACTGATTACGATGTTTTCCCATACGGGTACGCATATGGATGCACCTGCACATATGATCCCGACAGGCAAGACGCTGGATGCCTTGCCGATTGACCATTTCGTTGGATCGGGCCTTGTTATTGATTGTAGAGACGTTCTAGAGAATAGAATTGAACTGAGTTTGTTGAAAACCCATGAAGACCGCATTGTGGCGTCTGAGTATGTACTTTTTTGCACAGGCTGGTCGGAGCGCTGGGGTACGCCACGCTATTTTGAAGAGTTTCCGGCACTGACGTTGGAAGCTGCGCAGTGGCTTGCGGATCAAGGTCTTAAGGGCGTTGGAATCGATACGATCTCTATTGACCACTTTTCTGCTGAGGTCTTTGAAGTGCACCATGTATTGTTAGGGGCAAACATGGTAGTCGTTGAAAATTTGAAAGAGCTGGAAGGCTTGCTGGAGAAGGCATTCACATTGTCTGTATTGCCACTTAAAATTTTAGAGGCCGATGGATCTCCTGTGAGAGCAGTTGCAATGTATTAAAATGAATAAAATCACGGGAAACTCTTTATTTATTTACGAAAATGAGGTAACATAGGAATGGAGAAAGTGTGTAGTACAATTATGACTCGAAAGGGTCTTCCGGTAAGTAATACAAATTTTCGGAGGTGCAACGTGAGTAAAAAAGTGGATATTGATTGGGGAAAACTTCGTTTTGACTATATGAAGACTGACCTAAGATACGTGTCAATTTGGGACAATGGAAAGTGGGACGACGGTAAATTAGTTGAAGACAACAAGCTTACAATTAGTGAAGCGTCAACTGCATTACATTATGGACAACAATGTTTTGAAGGCTTAAAGGCTTACAGAACAAAAGATGGTAGCATCAACTTATTCAGACCGGATGAGAACGCGAAGAGAATGGCAAAATCTTGTGAGCGTGTTCTTATGCCAGAAGTACCAGTAGACAAGTTTATAGATGCATGTATCCAAGTCGTAAAAGCGAATGAGCATTACGTACCACCATATGGTTCAGGTGCGACTCTTTACTTGAGACCATTTGTAATTGGCATTGGAGATAATATTGGTGTTAAACCAGCACCTCAATTCATGTTCTGTATTTTCTGTGTACCAGTAGGTCCTTACTTTGCTGGTGGCATGGCTCCGGTTAACTTCACAACTTCTGATTTTGACCGTGCAGCACCATATGGAACAGGTGCAGCTAAAGTAGGCGGTAACTACGCAGGTAGTATGATGCCTCACGAACTTGCAGTTAAACAAGGTTTTGCAGACTGTATCTACCTTGATCCTGCAACACATACAAAAATTGAAGAAGTAGGCGCTGCAAACTTCTTTGGTATTACAAAAGATGACGTATTCGTTACTCCAAAATCGCCATCAATCTTACCATCAATCACAAAATACTCGCTATTACACGTAGCTGAGCATTATTTGAAACTTAAAGTTGAAGAACGTGATGTTCTTATCGACAACCTTGATGAATTCAAAGAAGCTGGCGCTTGTGGTACTGCAGCAGTAATTACACCAATCGGTGGTATTCAGTACAAAGGCAAACTTCATGTATTCCATAGTGAAACAGAAGTTGGTCCTGTAACTAAGGATCTTTACAATACACTTTATGACATTCAATTTGGTGATGTAGAAGCACCAGAAGGTTGGATCGTTAAAGTAAAATAATTATGAAAAGCAAAATGCCAGTGCGTATGCACTGGCATTTTTAAATGGGTTAGCAAGTGACTCTCTTGCTGTATAAAACCGCCACTGGTGAAGGTAGCGGGATTATCGGTTTGTTCAATGATGCTATTCTTCATAAGAAGTACTTATTTCTCTATGTTCTAATTCAAAATTTTCTTTTTCTAACAGTTCAAGTAAAATGTCCATAAAGTGCCCGCGTCTACCTGTTATAGAGCATGTAGGACTGTGATTGACACCGTGCAGGACGGCTATGGTGACTTGGTCATCACGATAATGACGCAAATCCTCCATAACTTCTTCTGCAAGCTTATGGCACAGTGTTCTGTAAGCTTCCGAATCATAGTCTTCTTTGGTCATCGGTTTTCTCGTCAGTCCCAAATATCTTAGTTCAGGACATGGCAATTGATAGATGCCATAATTTTCATTCAGATACGTCGTTATGACGTTTTTAAAGCCGCCTTTTGCTCTCGCCAAAGGATAGACGACCGAGTTCTGGTTCATAATACAGTGGGCGAGTAGCACCAATTTTTTATCTCTCTTCAAGGCTGAATCGCTCCGTGATATTTTTTGGAAGTCGAGTCAAAAGGAAGCTGACAAGAACGCAGCTTGCAATCTTATCGATGATATTGCCTGTAATTCTAGGAATGAAGGCTGCTGTGAATACGGATTGACCAGATTGTTGTAGCCACATGTACAAGAAATCGTTTCCATCACCAGTGATACCGCCATAAACCCATACTGCAATCGGTGTACCGATCAGTGGTGCCACGACTGCAAGAATACAACCAGCAATAATAGCTGTTTTAAGGTTGAATTTATATTTTTTGGCGATCAGACCGACAATTAGACCAACCGCAATGTTGACAAGAGCAAATGGAATGCCTTTTGGATTCGTCAATAAGCCTTTTAGAATATTTGTGAGACCACCGGCAATCATGCCGTATACAGGGCCCAGAATTACTGCTGTAAAGATGGTACCGATGGTATCCAAGAACAGTAATGGAATTTTAAGACCTGATACAACTGTACCAAAAACGATGTTGATGACAATACCCATAGCGGTAAAAGTCAATTTTGCTGTGTTACGATTCATAATATGCTGCCCCCTAAGTTTAAAGTGTTTTCGTACGAAACCCATTATACACCCGTTTGGACCTCTGGTGGCATTTTGTATTTCTATATCGTGGGGGCTGGTATTAAGAATGTCAATAATGAAAAAACGGATGATTATTCATCCGCTTTGATTATTGATTGCTCGTACTTTCGGTGAGACGCTTTTCATAATCGTCTATAAAATCCAATAACACGCTAAAATCATGGACTGACGGTTCTTTTACCTGACCTTGGATGAAATAAGTCTTAGCAGCAGATAACTGACCGTTGTTTAAATATTCAATGCCCTTTTGTAAATCGTAGCGCCAGCTGTTCTGATAGTTAGGCACCGCCAACAAAAAGAAGGCGAGTATGGTCGCTAGCAGCGTGGCCTGAAATGGCAATCTTTTTTTAGCGTTCCAGTGTTCGGTGATCATACCGAGAGACCAAGAAGCAAAGTAACCGCCTACAAGACCACAGAGATGAGCCGCATTGTCAATCTGCGGCGTCATAAAGCCATAGACGAGATTGACACCGATCAGGACTAAAATATCGCTACCGTAGATTTTTTTATAGGCTTCAGGGTTAATTGTAAAAAGATAGAGATTGGCGCCTAGTAAGCCGAAAATAGCTCCTGAAGCACCGACGGCTACGTTGTCGTCGAAGACGAAGCTGCCAAAGGAACCGATGAAACCTGAAATCAAGTAGATGGCGATGAATTTTTTCTTGCCATAGATGACTTCCAAATCTCGACTGAAAATGTTCAGTGCCATCATATTAAAAAGCAAATGCGGTATGTTGGCGTGAAGAAACATGGTCGTCAACAATCGCCAGTATTCACCTTCGACAATCTTATAATTGATTTTGGCACCAAACTGGATGAGGGTACTGGTTGAAAGTTTAGGATCTATTATAAATACTAATGCAAAAATGCTTATGTTGAGCGCCATGAGGATATGGGCGATACGTATGGGCTTTTTAACCTTGTCTATTTCCATTAAAAAAGTCTCCTTTCAAGCTATAGAGATAGTATAGCATAAAAGGAGACGATTCTTATTGTTTAAATTGTAACCATTTAGTGAATAATACCTTGTTTATCCACGAAGGTCTTCTAGGATTTCTGTCTTTTCATCCGTTTTTGCATCGCGTTGTTTGATGACTTTCGCAGGCGAACCGGCTACAACGGCACCAGCGGGTACGTCCTCTGTGACAACTGAGCCTGCAGCTACAACTGCGCCTTTACCGATACGTACGCCCTCAAGGACGACCGCATTGGCACCGACAAGTACATCGTCTTCAACGATAACCGGTGTTGCGCTAGGTGGTTCCAGGACACCAGCGATAACAGCGCCTGCACCGATATGTGCATTTTTACCGATGGTTGCTCTTGCACCCAGTACCGCATTCATATCGATCATTGTGCCTTCGCCAACTTCTGAACCGATGTTGATGACTGCGCCCATCATGATGACTGCGTTTTTACCAAGAGAAACTCTGTCTCTAATCACCGCACCTGGCTCGACACGACAATTTTGATATTTCAAATCAAGCATCGGGATAGCAGAATTTCTGCGGTCATTTTCTAAATGGTAATCCTCAATGATGCTTTCATGCGTTTCTAAAAAGTTCATTATAGCGTCCGCTTCGCCAATCAAGACATAGAATCTGCCTTCACCGAATACTTTGAAATCATCCGATTTAAGACCGTCTAGGTCACCTTTGACATAAGCTTTCACAGGTGTGCTTTTTTTTGCGTCCTTAATGAATTTTGCAATTTCATAAGGATTCGTTAAATCGTAATTCGACATGCTTTCCTCCAATTTATAACATATCATTCATGTTGAACAGACCATTTTCTTTGTTCAATATGAATTTTGCCGCTCGGACAGCGCCTTGTGCAAACACTTTTTTAGAAGTTGCGCGGTGTTCAATGCGAACCATTTCATCGGTGCCGGCAAAAACAACGGTGTGTTCACCAACGACAGTTCCACCGCGAAGTGCGTGGATACCGATCTCGTTGGCTTTTCTTTTCGTATCGTTGCCATAGCGACCGTAGTTGAATTCTTTGCTGTTATCCAGTGTTTTGTTGATTTCATCAGCAATCATGTAAGCGGTGCCACTTGGGGCATCGATTTTTCGATTGTGATGCATCTCAACGACTTCGATATCGAAGTTCTCTCCCAAGACTTCGGCACCTTTTTTTGCAAGGGCGATCAGTAGATTGATGCCTAGCGACATGTTGCCGGATCTGAATAGGGGGACTTCTTTTGATAAAGCTTCGATTCGAGCTTCATCTTCTTTGCTTAAGCCTGTTGTACAGATGACTGCAGGTGTTTTTGTCTTTTCGACATAATCCAACAGATTCGGAATCATGGAAAAGTGGGAAAAGTCGATAATTACATCACCTTGAACCCCATCGTCAAAAGTTTTGTATTGAGGAAAAGACCCTTCTTGAGGTGAGTGGTCAATGCCTGCGGAAATTTCCAACGTTGGATCTTCACCGATAATCTCAATCAGATTTTTACCCATGGCACCGTTAGCGCCACATAAAATTATTTTTGTCATGAGGTCACCTATTTCAAAAGACCAAAGGCCTTAAGTTCCTTTTCGAGTCTGGCTTTGTTTTCATCTGCCATTTCGTATAGAGGTAGTCTCAGGTTGCCGACTTCATAGCCCATAAGGTTAAGGGCTGTCTTGACTGGAATCGGGTTGACTTCACAGAATAAAGCGTCTACAAGGGATTTTACTTGTAATTGCAACTCTTTTGATTTATTCACATCGCCATCAAGATAACTCATAACAAGATCATGGGTTTCTTCTGGTGCGACATTTGCCAAGACTGAAATAACACCATGACCGCCAATCGATAAAAGTGGGGTAATCATGTCGTCGTTACCAGAATAGATATAGAAATCATCTGGAACCAGTCTTGCAATTTCCACACATTGTGCGATATCACCGCTTGCTTCTTTTACAGCAGTAATGTTTTTAACTTTTGCAAGCTCCGCCACAGTAGCAGGCGCAATGTTGATACCAGTTCTGCCAGGTACATTATAAAGGATACAATCAATACTGATGCTGTTGGCAATTGCAGTAAAATGTTTAACGAGACCACGTTGTGTCGATTTGTTGTAATATGGTGAAACCAATAGGACGCCATCAGCGCCAACCGATTCTGCATATTGGCTCATCATGATAGCGTGTGATGTGTTGTTACTACCTGTACCTGCAATGACAGGGACTCTTTTGTTCACACGTTCTACGGTGTATTTAATAGCTTCTTTATGCTCATCGTCATCTAAGGCAGGTGCTTCACCTGTTGTACCACAAATGATGATGGCATCGGTATGATGGGCGATTTGATAATCAATCAGTTCGCCTAATTTTTCGTAATTAATGCTTTCGTCGGTATTCATAGGTGTGACGATTGCAACACCTGAACCCTTGAATAAAGTCATTTGATCAGCTCCTTATACTCAGTGCACTACATGCTTTCAACGATTTTTTCAGCGATTTGAACAGCATTTGTCGCCGCGCCTTTTCTGATGTTGTCAGCGACAACCCATAAGTTAAGACCGTTATCAACACTGAAATCACGTCGAATTCTTCCAACAAATACTTCGTCTTTTCCTGCAGAATTGTTTGCCAGCGGATAGACGTTGTTGGCTACGTCATCTTGAACGATTAGACCGTCTGTTTCATTGAAAAGATTAACCACATCTTCTAAATTATAAGGCTTTTCAAATTCAAGATTGATAGCTTCGCTATGACTGCTTAAGATTGGAACGCGAACGCAAGTCACCGTGATACGGATATCTTCATCGTGAAGAATTTTTCTTGTTTCATGAACCATTTTCATCTCTTCTTTAGTATACCCGTTTTCTGTAAATACATCTATGTGGGGGATACAGTTTTTTGCAATCGAGTGTGGGTAGGCCAAGAACTGTTCATTGCCTTTCATACCCTCTTGCAAGTCGCTGACGCCTTTCACACCAGAACCGGATACGGACTGATAAGTTGAATAAACGATACGTTTGATTTTGTAAGCTTCATGCAATGGTTTTAATGGTACCATCGCTTGAATTGTGGAGCAGTTTGGATTGGCAATGATGCCCTTATGTTTGAAAATATCCTCTGGGTTTACCTCAGGAACCACAAGAGGCACTTCAGGATCCATACGCCATGCGCTACTATTGTCAACGACAATAACGCCTTTTGAAGCGGCGATTGGTGCAAACTTTTTGCTGGTATCACCACCTGCCGAGAATAGAGCGATGTCAATATCTTTATCAAAAGAAGACTCAGTTAATTCTTCAACGACATATTCTTTGCCTTTGCATGTTACTGTTGAACCTGCTGACTTCTTTGATGCCATTGGGTACAAGTTTGCAAATGGAAAATCTCTTTCTTCGAGTACTTTTAAAAATGTTCTACCAACCATACCAGTTGCGCCGACTACGGCAATGTTCACTTTTTTCACTACGTTTACCTCCTTAAAATAGTTGTATAGGAAAAGTAACCAGCTTTTCCTAAAAAAAATGCTTCCCAGTAATAACCCTAAATGGATATATTGATTACTTTCTTTTGTATATCTCAATACATTGAATTTCAATGGATATCCGCTATAAATTACAACTATGTTAACATTAAGCTTTTGGGGTGTCAATATAATAAATACCGTTTGATTGACCGTCATTAATTGGTTATAATGACTATGATTATTTCTTCATATAATAGTATGGAAATGCATGATCGAAAAAATTCGTTTGACTATATAAAAAAGCATTGAAGGAGGATGACGATGAATTACTGGAAAAGTATTGGGGCACTGGAAAGTGAAGTCGTAACATTAAGAGAAATGTTGCATAAAATTCCGGAGGAAGGCTTATCGGAATATAAAACGTCAGAGGCGCTTGGCGCCTATTTGAAAAAACTGAGGGTTGATGAATTGACAAAAGTTGTCAATACGGGCTGGATTGCTTATTTTAAAGGGTATGCGGCAGAACGGACATTTGGATTTAGAGCGGATATCGATGGATTGCCAATCAAAGAAGCAACGGGTGTAGCTTTCAAATCCGTCCACGAGGGTTACATGCATGCGTGTGGTCATGACGGGCATATGGCGATTGCTCTTACTTTTGCCAAGTGGGTGAGCGATCATAAAGAACAAATAAAAGACGATATCGTAATTATCTTCCAACCAGCGGAAGAGGGCCCAGGCGGGGCGGAAGTGATTGTATCTCAAGGTTTTTTGGAGCCTTACAAATTAGATGCCATCTTTGGTTTGCACCTCTTTCCTGAACTGGAAGAAGGTGTTTTTGGCGTGAAAGACGGTCCTATTATGGCTATGACGGGAGAACTGGATATTCATGTTGTCGGATGCTCTGCTCATGGTGCGAAACCGCATTTGGGCGTCGATTCCATTGTTATTGCGGCAAATATAGTGCAGAATCTGCAACAGATTGTAAGCAGACGCATCGATCCGATTCAGTCTGCAGTCATTACCATCGGTAGAATAGAAGGTGGAGAAAGACGTAATATCGTTGCGGGGAAAACTAGACTGGAAGGTACGGTTAGAGGGTTTGATGTCGCAGTCTTCGATGTGATTGAGGAAGAATTGAAGAAATTGGTGATCGCCTATGAAGCCTCATACGATTGTCAGGTGACTTATGAGCTGAGAAGAGAGTATCCACCAGTCATCAATGATCGAGCTTTAACGGAAGACTTTCTTGCGATTGTAGGCGATGAAGCTAAAATTGTGCCACCGCAAATGTTGGCGGAGGACTTTTCATTCTTTGACCGGGTAGCGCCAGTTCTATTTTTCTTTTTGGGTACACGGAATGAGGCTCAGGGATTTACTTACGGCTTACATCATGAAAAGTTCAATTTCACGACGCCGATACTGCTTAAGGCGGTTCAGGTCTATGCAAGCTTACTAGAACGCTATGACAGTGTTTCGGAAATTTAGGGGGGCGGCATGGAACGTAAATACTTTAAAGTTCATGAAGCAAATATTTTGTTTCTCTTGCTGGCCATTGTTTTTATCACCGTGGGTGCCAGCGCGCAATCTTGGCACATTCATATTGGACTTTTGATCACGGAATACATCATCGTTTTTTTGCCTGTGCTTTTGGCGGGGGCTATATTGAAAGTGGATTTGAAAAGTGCGTTGAAACTTAATCCAATCAAGATGAGCACCATCGTAAAGATTGTATTTATCAGCTTTTTAGCGATTCCAGCAGTAGCAACAGTAAACTTGATTCCTATAGCGATTCTGAATCATTTCGATAAGGTAATGCTACCGGAAATTCCATCGCCGACGACGACGGTTGATTTTTTGATTTCATTTTTTGTTATTGCCATCTCACCGGGAATTTGTGAGGAAGTTTTCTTTAGGGGGCTTGTGCTTAATGCCTATGAAACCGCTTACAACCGTAAAATAGGTGCCATTGTAGCCGCTGTGCTCTTCGGCATTTTCCATTTTAATATACAGAATCTGTTCGGGCCCATGGTTATTGGGCTTTTAGCGGCTTACATCATGCAAATCACCAACTCGATTTATGCCGCCATTGCCGTACATATGGCCAACAATGGCATTGCTGTGGTGTCGGATTATCTATCGACGCTTTATATGACGGAGGTTACAGAAGTTTCAAACTCGGCGAATGCCTTAAATGTCAGTACAGCAGAGCTTATGACAACTATCAGCGTGATGATGGTGATGGCCTTCATTGGATTAATTCTGATTAAGCTCTTGATTAATGGTTTAAAACGTGATACTTTTTACTATGCCCTTGGTGAGCCTTTTATCATGGAAGACAAGCGCTTCTATCTGGTGGGGAAAAGTCTGAGCTATGGTACGATCATCCCAAGAGAGGCGGCTTTTGATGGCGACCAATACAATTTAGAGGCGGAAGAACACATGTCTTGGCGCGTTTTAAACGCTAGGCGACCAAGACGTATCCATGACATATGGGCGAATCAGCCCTATGGAGAAACCGTCGATGCAAAGGCATTTGCACCGGTGGTAGGCGTGGTATGTCTGTATGTGTATTTGTTATATCAGTTTTTAACGTACACAGGATAAAGGAGAAGGAAGATGACGGCATACAGTGGTTTTGCTAAAATATACGATGCTTACATGCAAGCGGAAGATTATGACAGATGGCTGATGGGCATTCAGGCCTTAATAAAAGAATACGGTGTGCCAACCAAACATGTCTTGGAACTGGCGTGCGGTTCGGGTGCCATGTCGGTACTCTTGGCCAAACAGGGCTATGATGTGATCGGTCTGGATATTTCGGAAGAAATGCTGATGGTGGCTAAGGACAAGGCGCTGGAAGAACGTGTTAGGATAGGCTTTTTTCAGCAAGATATGGTAAACTATGAATTGAACAATACCTTTGATACGGTGCTTTGCATATGCGATGGTATGAATTATGTGCTGGAAGAGGAAGATTTAGAATCGGTGTTTGAACGTGTTCATCACTCTCTGACAGACAAGGGTCTATTCATTTTTGATATCAGTACTTACTACAAATTGAAATATATTCTAGGCGAGTCGACGATTGCCGAGTCGAGAGAGGATAGTGCCTTCATCTGGGAGAATTTCTACGATGAGGACGAATCAATTTTGAGCTTTGAACTGACTGTATTCACAGAGGAAAATGGCGTTTACAGGCGCAGTGATGAGGTACATGAGCAGCGGGCATACAAAATCGCGGATATCAAGCGATTGTCTGAGGATTATTTTGAATGGATGACGGTGGTAACGGACACCTTTGATGTGATAGACGTAAAGAATTATGACGAAGAGACCATGACAAATGAAAGGGTATTTTTCGTTTTGAAGAAAAAGTAAAAGGTAATGGAGGAAACATGGGAAGTAAGATTATAAGTGGTATTACATCGGATAAATCCGTACGTATTTACGTGGTGGACAGTACGGAAATGGTAGAGCAGGCTAGAATGATTCATAAAGCAACGCCGCTATCTACCGCGGCACTAGGTCGTGTGATTTCGGCGACATCGATTATGGGTCGTATGTTGAAAAGTGAAAAAGAGAGTTTAACAATTCAGGTGAAGGGCAACGGTGAAATCCGTTCCATTATCGGTGTCGGCAATGCGGAGGGTAATGTCAAAGTCTATATTTCTAATCCGGATGTGGTTAGACCGGCAAATGCGCAAGGTAAAATTGACGTTGGCGGCGCTATCGGTGAAGGCCACCTTATTGTCATTAAGGATTTAGGCATGAAAGAACCATTTATCGGAAGAAGTGAACTGGTTTCCGGTGAAATCGCAGAGGATTTGGCCGCCTATTACATGCAATCGGAGCAGCAGCCATCGGTTGTTTCTTTAGGTGTTTTGATGGATCAGGAAATCGGCGGCGTCGTAGCGGCTGGTGGTATCATCATTCAGCCATTGCCATTTGCAGATGACGATGTTATCGATAAAATCGAGCGTTCGATTATGGGCTTGCCTGCTATTTCAACGCTTATTTCAGAAGGCAATAGTGTTGAAGATATCGCGCGTATTGCATTGAAAGAATTTGAAGTGGAAATTATTAGTGAAAAGCCTGTAGCGCTTTATTGTGACTGCTCAAGGGAACGCGTAGAAAAAGCCTTAATAAGCTTAGGTAAGAATGAACTTACGGATATGCTGGAAACAGACGGACATGCAGAGCTTTCTTGCCATTTTTGCAATAAAAAGTATCAATTTGACACAGAAAATTTAAAAAATCTCATTTCAAGCCTTGACGAGAAGTAAAGCTTGTTGTATTATAATATTCGGCGGGGGGTTCCCGTCGAATAAGATAATCAATCATTTAAGTGTGCAGAAGTGGCTCAGTGGTAGAGCATCGCCTTGCCAAGGCGAGGGTCGCGGGTTCAAATCCCGTCTTCTGCTCCATTTTTTTTCGCATTTTTAAGTTATGGCGGCGTAGCCAAGTGGTAAGGCATGGGTCTGCAACACCTTGATTCACCAGTTCAAATCTGGTCGCCGCCTCCAACGATTTTTTTAGTCAATTCATTTATGGATTGGCTTTTTTAGATGATTAAGAGGTGAAGAATATGTTTGCAAAATTGGCACTGCTTGCCATAATTGGCGCTTTTATTGGCTGGATGACCAATGTCTTTGCGATCAAACTGTTGTTTAGACCGTTAAAGCCCATTAATATTTTAGGTTTCAAACTCCAAGGCTTGATTCCTAAGAGAAAGGCGGATATCGCAGAGAGTATTGGCGAGACCGTTGAGAAGGAATTGGTATCTGTTGAAGAGATCGTTGATAAAATGATTGAGCAGACGGATAAAGAGATGATTATCAATGAGATTAGAGGCAGAATACTGAGCATCGTCGATAAGAAAATGCCGATTTTGGTACCGCCGACCATGCGCAACATGATCATCGGTTTTGTTAACGAAGCTATCGATGATAATGCGGAGACCATGATGAATGAGATGAGCGAAAAGCTGATTCACCATGCGACGGAAAAAGTGAGTATTTCCTTGTTGATTCAAGAAAAGATTATGGAGTTCCCACTGGAAAAACTGGAACGCATCATCATGGAAATTGCCAAGAAGGAATTGAAACACATTGAGTACCTTGGCGGTGTCATTGGTTTCTTAATTGGGATTCTACAAGGCTTAATCGTGTTGAATATGTAGGGCTTGACAAAAGATCAGAATGTGGTTATATTAAGTTATAATACATGCAATGTGACGATGGAGACGAGTAATATACGCCTGTCTTATAGAGAGAAATGCCACGGCTGAAAGCATTTTAGATAAAGTATGTGAAAACTACTCCTGAGCATCGGTTGAATAACGTAAGTGAAATGCCGACGTAGCGCTGCGATAAAGCGACAAAAGTGGAGCTTCGGCTCAACTAGGGTGGAACCGCGTGATACTCTCGTCCCTTATGATTTCATAAGTGACGAGAGTTTTTTAGTTTTTGGATAAAAACTAATTAGATCAATTTAAAAAATAAGGAGGGATTATGATGATTAAAGTAACACTGAAAGACGGATCGGTAAGAGAGGTGGCTAAGGGTACGACACTTCTTGAATTAGCTCAGTCCATTAGTGGTCGTCTTGCCAAGGAAGCAATCGTTGGTGAAGTTAACGGCGAAGTCAAAGACTTGTCATTCGAAATAAATGAACCAGCAGAAGTAAATATCTTGAAATTCGAAGATCCAGAAGGAGAGCATGCCTTTAGACATACAAGTGCCCATATCATGGCTCAAGCGGTTGTTCGTTTGTTCCCAGGCACAAAAGTGGCGATCGGTCCTGCAATCGATAACGGCTTCTACTACGATTTTGATACAGAGCATGTTTTCACACCAGAAGACCTTGAAAAAATCGAAGCAGAAATGCAAAAAATCGTGAAAGAGGACCTTGTCTTAAGACGTTTTGAATTATCCAGAGAAGAAGCGCTTAAGTACATGGGTGGTAGAGGTGAAGACTATAAAGTCGAGCTGATCAATGACCTACCGGAAGACGCCATCATTTCTTTCTATGAGCAAGGCGAATTCGTGGACCTTTGTGCAGGTCAGCACGTGCCATCGACTAAGGCGGTTAAGGCCATTAAACTCTTAAGTATTGCTGGTGCTTACTGGCGTGGTGATTCAGAGAGAAAGATGCTTCAGAGAATTTACGGTACATCTTTCCCAAAAGCAAAATTGCTTGAAGAGTACTTAGAAAGAATGGAAGAAGCAAAGAAAAGAGATCATAGAAAATTAGGTAAGGAATTAGGTCTATTCATGATTAGGGAAGAGGGTCCAGGTTTCCCATTCTTCTTACCAAAAGGTATGGTCGTAAAAAATAAATTGATGGAATACTGGCGAGAAGTGCATGAGCGTTGGAACTATGTTGAGATTGAAACACCGCTTATCTTGAACAGACATCTTTGGGAAACTTCAGGTCACTGGTATCACTACAAAGAAAACATGTACACTGTCAGCATTGACGAAGAAGATTATGCAATCAAACCGATGAACTGTCCAGGTGGGATGTTGGTTTTTGATAGTGAAATGCGTTCTTACAAGGATTTACCACTTAGAATGGGTGAAGTAGGTCGTGTACACCGTCATGAGCTTTCAGGTGCGCTACATGGTTTGATGCGTGTAAGAGCCTTCACACAAGATGATGCGCATATCTTTATGTTGCCAGAGCAAATCAAGGATGAAATCAAAGGTGTTGCTATGCTGATTGATGAAGTCTATAAGACTTTTGGTTTCAAATACCATGTTGAGCTTTCTACAAGACCTGAAAAATCAATGGGTAGTGACGAAGATTGGGCATATGCAGAGGCATCGCTTAAAGCAGCCCTTGAGGAATTGAACCTTGAGTATGTTTTGAATGAAGGCGACGGCGCGTTCTATGGCCCTAAGATCGACTTCCATTTAGAGGACTGTATCGGTAGAACATGGCAATGTGGTACAATTCAGTTGGATATGCAATTGCCACAGCAATTTGATCTAAACTACATCGGTAAAGATGGTGAGAAGCATAAACCAGTAGTAATCCATAGGGTTGCTTTTGGTAGTATCGAGAGATTCCTTGGTATACTGATTGAGCACTTTGCAGGCAAATTCCCAACTTGGTTGGCACCGGTACAAGTGAAGGTGATTCCTGTAGCTGATCGACATGTTGAGTTTGCAGAAGGTTTAAAAGAAGAACTTTACAAAGCCGGCTTGCGTGTAGCGATTGATAGCAGAAGTGAAAAAGTAGGTTACAAAATCAGAGAAGCTCAGCTTGAAAAGAACCCATATATGTTGGTCATTGGCGACAAGGAAGTTGAAGGCGCCGACTTGACTGTACGTTCGAGAGACGAAGGCGAGTTAGGAACAATGACACTTGAGGACTTTATTAACAGACTTTCAAAAGAAATTCGTGAAAGATCGCTATAAAGTATTGACAGGGACATCGAAGGATGATACACTTGTTCAGGTAAGAATTGAATAAAACAGTTGCAAGTAGAAAATCCTTTCTCACCATACAACAAGCGTTCGTATGGTAACGACAAACGATGGTTATTAATTGTGAGTTGACGGTGGATTTTTTAATCCACCGTTTTTTTTATGTGAATAGTTATTGAAGCAACATGGGGAGGTGTAAGTTATTAATAAAAAGGAAAAAACAGAAATCAATGAGGATATTAGAGATCGAGAGATTCGTCTAATTGGTGAAGATGGTGAACAGCTTGGCGTTATGTCTGCTAAAGATGCGTATAAGTTGGCACTTGAGAAGAAACTTGATTTAGTGAAAATTGCTCCAAATGCGAAACCTCCAGTTTGTAGAATTATGGACTATGGTAAGCATAAGTATGAGCAATCTAAAAAAGAAAAAGAAGCTAAAAAGAAACAAAGGATCATGAGTGTCAAGGAAGTAAGACTTAGTCTTAACATTGAAAAGCATGACATCGAGACTAAAGCAAAAAATGCAACGAAGTTCCTAGAACACGGCGATAAAGTTAAAGTATCATTGAGATTCAAAGGTAGACAAATGGGTCATACAAACCTTGCGTTTGAAGTTTTTGACAGATTTGCTGCAATTATCGAAGATGCAGGTGATATGGACGGCAAGCCTAAAATGGAAGGACGTAGCATGGTGGTATTTTTCACACCCAAAAAATAAATAATGAGCAGGAGAGGAGGAACACGATATGCCTAAAATGAAGACGCATAGAGGTGCTGCTAAAAGAGTTAAAATGACTGCAAGCGGAAAACTTAAGAGAGGTCATGCTTTCACAAGTCATATTTTAAATAAGAAATCACCTAAAACTAAGAGAAATCTTAGAAAAGCTAGTTTAGTATCAACAAGCGACATGAAGAGAGTTGCAAAATTATTACCATATTTATAAAATTTAGAACGTAAAGGAGGTCAGCAAAATGGCTAGAATTAAAGGTGCAGTTAATGCAAAGAAAAAACATAAGAAAATTTTGAAATTAGCTAAAGGTTTCTACGGCGCTAAGAGTAAAATCTATAAATGTGCGAATCCAGCAGTTATGAGATCTATGAGATCTATGTACATCGGTAGAAAATTAAGAAAAAGAGACTTTAGAAAATTATGGATCGCTAGAATCAACGCTGGTACAAGACAAAATGGTCTTAGCTACAGCAAATTCATCAACGGTCTTAAAAAAGCTAATGTTGATATCAACAGAAAAATGCTTTCTGAAATGGCAATCCATGACTCAGAAGGTTTTGCAAAATTAGTAGAGATGGCAAAAGCTAACATCTAATTAGTTTTGATAAATAGGCCGCTAACGGAATGGTTAGCGGCTTTCTTACGTTATAGGTCTATTACATAGCTAGAGAAAAAAGTTCATCAAACGGTTTATACGAGAAATATGATATAATGATGAAAGCAAATACTAAAAGGTGACGATATGAAAAGTGAGATAAGAAGAAAAGAGCTGCGTCCGGGACAAGTACTGGGTCTTGGATTTGCTCTCATCATATTAATAGGTGCGTTACTCCTAGCACTGCCTATAGCTTCGAGGGATGGCCATTCCATCGGCCTGGTCAATGCGCTCTTTACGGCAACATCTGCTGTTTGCGTAACAGGTCTGGTGGTTGTAGATACGGGCACTTACTGGACCATGTTCGGTAAGGGCATCATTCTTTTATTGATACAGATTGGCGGTCTGGGTTTCATGACCATGGCGACGGCAGGCGCCTTCATCATGGGACGTCGAATCGGACTCAGAAACAGGCTAATCATGCAGGAAGCGTTGAATCAGATGAGTCTTTCTGGCGTCGTGCGATTGACAAAGTATGTCATTATGACGACTTTTGCCATAGAGGGGGTAGGTGCTCTTCTCTTGAGTTTTAGATTCATACCTGAATTTGGCCTGAGAAGGGGCATTGTATTCAGCCTTTTCCATTCGATCAGTGCCTTTTGTAATGCCGGTTTCGATATCATGGGGAACTATACCAGCCTGACGGCCTTTGTTTCTGACCCGTGGGTCAACATCGTCATCATGGGGTTGATTCTGATTGGTGGTATTGGTTTTTCTGTTATCATCGATGTTGCGAGGAATAAGCGTTATAGAAAGTTGTCAGTCCACTCCAAGCTGGTATTGGTGACCAGTGGGATACTGTTGCTTATCGGCTTTGTACTATTTCTGGCGATCGAATGGAATAATCCGGCAACGCTGGGTGAACTCAGTTTGTCCGGTAAAGTTCTTGGAGCAGCGTTCCAATCGGTTACACCGAGAACGGCGGGTTTCAACACCATTCCAATCGATCAATTGGAAACACCATCGAAGTTGATCACGATGGTACTCATGTTCGTCGGAGGATCACCTGGATCGACTGCAGGTGGTATCAAGACAACGACACTTGGGATTATTGTATTGAC
>JAFGTX010000011.1 GCA_016938815.1 Clostridia bacterium
CAAGAAACTTTCGAAACCGTTAAAACAAGCCGTATTCAATGATTATGATTATAAACTGTTGTCAACGGATTCTCCTGTCACAATAGAACACATGAAGGATTTCGACCGCTTTGACAAGAAGAATCTACCCCTGTATAACGATTTGGCCTACAAAGTACTTGATGTGGAGAATGCCGTAGATTTGGGGCTGTATGATGAAATCGTTCAGAAGAATGGCAAACCCAGAAAAGTGAAGTCTAAGGCTGTCTTGAAGCAGCGCATCATCATCACCTTTTCCAGAAAAGCAATGGAATATCAGCGGCACATCCGAAACGCACAAATCGAACGGGCTCGTAATATTCTGAAGTATCGCGATGTGGAGAATGTGAAAAAGGGACCACATGACGTTTCCCGATTTATAAAAAGAACGTCGGTGACTCACGAGGGCCAGGCAGCTATTGATCATTACGAGATAGACCAGTCTGTTATTGATGAAGAGGAAAAGTATGACGGTTATTATGCGATAGCCACCAACTTGGATGATGATGCAAAAGCTATCTTGAAAATCAATTCACAACGCTACAAAATCGAGGACTGTTTCCGAATTCTGAAAACCAATTTCAGCGCAAGACCCGTTTACCATAGCAAAGAAAACCGCATCACTGCACACTTCATGATTTGTTATACAGCGTTGTTGATTTACCGATTATTGGAATGCAAGTTGGATCAGTATGGCACGCACTTCACAACAGACAACATTATCGACACCTTAAAGAATATGAATGTGGTGAACATGCAGGACATGTATTATGCCTCGACGTATAGGGGAAGCCAAGTGTGCACGGCACTGAACGGCCTATATGGCCTTGGGTTGGACAAGAAGTACTACCAACCAAAGGAACTGAATAAAAAGATAAAAAAACTTTTGTAGTAGGCCTCCCGTACAACATTCAAAATCCCTATACAAAAGAGCTAAACCGCTGTTTATAACGGTTTAGCTCTTTATCAATCTCTTCAACTGTCGAAGACCGGA
>JAFGTX010000111.1 GCA_016938815.1 Clostridia bacterium
CGCTGGAGGTCTCTTTCTTTATGGGCTGATATAGAGTATTAGTCCAATATCGAGCGCTTTTTCTTTTCTTTGGATAGGTACATTTCTTTATCGGCTCTTTCCAGAATTTCCTCCAGTTGCATGGTCTTTTCATATTCTACCGTACCCATGCTGAAACTCAAACTGTATAGCATTTGAGATTCCTTGTTGTATTTGGAAATTGATTCAGAAATCAGTTCTTCAACGGCTTTTGCCTCTTTGAAACTATGGTTTTTCAGGATGATTAAGAATTCATCGCCACCCAGTCTGACCACGCATTTAGGTTCAGGCACCTCATTCACTACGAGACGGATGGCATTCTTGATCATTTTATCACCGATGGCATGTCCAAAACGGTCGTTGACGTTTTTGAGTCCATCGATATCGATGTAGATAACCGAGAAGGGTGCGTTACTCTCAGCATGGATTTTGATGACTTCAGAAAGCATATCTAGACCGACTCTGCGATTGTAGACACCGGTCATTTGATCAAAGGTTGCAAAATGAGACATTTCAGAGTGGATCTCATCAATCTCTTCAAGCATGAGGTTGATATTTTCGCCAAGTTCTCCAATCTCGTCGTGACCATGGGAATCTAGTCGTTCTTTTGTATTGCGCATCTTTCTGATGAAGGCGATTTGTGCATTTAGCTTAATCAATCGATTGATGACGATTTTACCAAAGGCGAAATTCAGTAGAAGGCCAAAGAAACCGAGAATCAGAACGACCATGAATAGAACGTTTTTGATAAAAGAAGTGCCTAAACTTTGCACGGCATTTTCCAGTGTGGTTTTGACGACTAAGGCTCGATCGGTATTTTTAACAGGAATTTTAATGACCAAGGTACTTGATTGATTTTTGCTGTGAACTAGGCTCGCGATGAGCTCATAATGGCCATAAGTCTCTGTTTTTGAATTGGCACTGGCCATGTTGTCCGGTGCAAAGTACATTTCTTGGCTAAAAGAGAAATCCATGCCGCTGGCGTCGGATAAGGTGTCTATATAGCTTTCGTTAATAATACGCCCGAAACCCATAAAACCCATGGCTGGTTGAAGGCCTTCGTTGTCTGTAATGGGCATAGAGGCAAACATAACCAATTTGTCATTAAAGGTGATGATACCGGTCTCGTTTGGATAGGCTTTGAAGGTGGATAGGTTTTTTTGACTAATAGGTATTTGCTCAAAGGAGATAGGGTTTTTCGTAAGGCTATAGATGACATTGTCGTTTTCATCGAAGATATAAAGGTAGTCTAAATTCAGATCCCCGAGAATGTCGCTGCCGAGGTTTTCTTCGATATAATCTGGTTCCAAGCCTTGAACATAGCTGTAGGTCAAATCCCACTCAGCCCAATCGGTAAGGATATATTCTAAATCCATAAATTCTTTTTCAAAACTACTTTTAGTCGTATTCAGATTTTCCATGAAAAGATGCTCTTCTAGTGTATAAAAGCTTTGATTGCTTAAAATAAAAAGTACATAACTTAATATCATGATGACGACTAATGTAAAACTCAAGGTCAATAAATTCAACTTCCGTCTTAATCCCATTAAAAGGTCCTCCATAGTGTAAAATCAAGGTTTATTGTTTATACCCCATATAAAAACCATTATACAATAATATGCGGGTCAGAAAAATAAAAAACGCATTCATTTGATGTCGTTGTATAATAGAGTAGAAATGTCAATTCAATGGAAAGGGTGGTTAGATGGTTTTATTGGTAGTGGATACGCAGCAATTGATTACAACTGAAAATTTATACGCCTTCGATCAGTTTGTCACCAACGTAAAGACAATCATTCATCAAGCTAGGGCACATCAAATTGAGTTGATTTATGTCAGACATGATGACGGCGAAGGCAGTGAATTGACGAAAGGAAAGGCCGGATTCGAAATATACGAAGCATTTCAGCCTTTGGCGGATGAAAAGATATTCGATAAAAGAGTGAACAGTGCATTTAAGGATACAGGTCTGCTGGACTATTTAAAAAGTCTTGGAGAGAAGGAAATCGTGATGGTAGGTCTTCAAACGGATTATTGCATGGATGCGACGGTCAAATGTGGTTTTGAGCATGGATTCAACATCATCATACCGGCCTACAGCAACACAACAGTAGACAATGATTTTATGACGGCAGAGCAGGGTTACCGTTATTATAATGAAATGATGTGGCATGGGCGTTATGCAAGCTGTCTGCCTATGGAAACGGTCCTTAAACGGATGCAAGGATAGAAGGTATGAATGGAGAGAAGATGATGGAAGAAAAAAGAGCGTTTCATACGTTAGAAACACAACGACTCAGGTTCAAGAAAATGACACTGTCGGACGGGAATGCTATTCACGAATACGCTTCTAATCCGGATGTGTCCAGATTCATAGGGTGGCCGCTGATGCATTCATACGGCGAAACCATGGCCTTTGTTCAAGAAATGATGAATAAGGAAGAAGCTGGAACACACATCTACGCGAATGTAATCGAAAACGATTCTGATAAGGTGATTGGTACGGTCATGCTTTTCAATTTTGACAAGGTGGCCAATAAGGCAGAAATCGGTTATGTCTTCCATCAGGATATCTGGGGCAAAGGCTATTGTACGGAAGCGGCGACCATCGTATGTAAGTATGCTTTTGAAGTCTTAGGACTCCATAAAATCCATGCTCAGGTCACTGCGGTTAATGTAGGCTCCAGTCGTGTCCTTGAGAAAAATGGCTTTGAAAAAGAAGGGCACTTAAAGGATCATTATTATATAGACGATCGTTACTACGATTGTCTGCTCTATGGGAAGTTTCAAAAATAATAATCATCATTGAAAACTGCGTTTTTGGGCGCAGTTTTTTGTGTTCTTATCTAATCTCCGCGTCATAAGCATAGGCAACCGTCACCTTTGTCTCGAAGAACAACAAGTGACGGTTGCCTATGCTTATGACGTGGAGATTTGCACTAAAG
>JAFGTX010000112.1 GCA_016938815.1 Clostridia bacterium
ACCTACTCGGCTGGATGTCATTACCTCGCAGTCCTTTTTCCGCCTAACGTCACGCATCAGCCGGCGTAAAAAGCAGAGCGAGGAACGAGCGGCGCTTTTTACGATCGGCTGGATGCGCTCGTTAGATTTCAGTTTCTCGTGTCACTATGAAATAAAAGTTTGTAATATTCCTGATGTTCAGAAATACGACGTGAGAGATAAAGAATATACTTACTATAAATATTTCGTTGAAAGAGGCTTTCAGTTGGTTAATTTGGATTAGGAACAAAAAACCGAAGCTGTATAAGAGCGCAAGGAACTCCATTATCAACAAAAAGATGAAGTTCAAGACGATCAAGCGGTAAAGGGTGACAGGCTGTCCACGGATTCTTCTGCCGGTACGATGCGCCTTTAAGTCTTCAATATTTTTGCTGCTGTTCGCTGTAAGAATTGTCAAGCTTGTGATCGAAAACCCTACCAATATAGCCAATAAATTGATGGAATAGCCGTTTATCGAATATACAGTTTCGGGCTGAATGTTGTCGAAAGCCATCACGTATAGCAGTATAGTGATTACTAGAGGCGCTACCCAGTCGAAGAGAAATTCGCTTAACCTTATGGTGGCAAAATAATCTCGAACCGGGTGAATAAACTCGATGTATAGCAAGGGTGGCATGACTAATACTCCGACACCACTTCGACAAGCTGCTCGAAAAATTGTTTGCTAACGACGACACCGTCCGACTCATTGATTTCTGTGTCCAAGTAGTGAATTTTCTTCATGATATCGGTATCCAAAACAACTTCTGTTCCAACATCGGTTACACCCTTGATGCGGATTTTCTGAATTTCAGTGCCTCCCCCTGTAAACTTAGTGTATATATCTTTTATTGCATCGATTATTGACTTCTTGGGTTGAGCTTTAATGCTAATGACCAAGTCGTTCCTGAGCGACTCTGTACGATTGGAGTAATTCAGATACTCCGAACCAAGCAATCGATTCTCAGTGTATACCTCGCCCAATAATACGCGCTCAAGGCGCTCCATTTCTCCTAAGAAATTCTCTTTTGGGATAACGCCAATTTCAAATTTCCAGTTGCGTATGTCGTTGTTATTTTTGTAATGCGTATCCGCAAAACTGGATAAGTACTCTGCTACACGATTTATTGAAATTCCGCTGCGGTGCTCTTCCATTATTGCGACAATTTCGTCGGCTTTATATTTGAAAACTATATGTGTCCTCTCTTCTTCACCCTCAGTTAGCAGCTTCGGGTTTGAACGACGGCTTGCCGTGTCTTTGTCAACTAGTGGCGGACGATGATTATACTTTGCAGAGCAAAAGAGAATCTTTTGAATTGCATCTTTTCGAGTTTGCTTAAGCAGAAAATGGAACTTTTTCGCCTGAGCGGTCGAAAAGTCCTGAACGCGTTCGTTGTCTGCCAATGCGTCAATGAAGCTGAAAACGCCATTTAATTCTTCTGGCGAAACGTACTCTTCCTTCTTGCGTTTTCGCTTGAGTTTCAGCGTATAGAATCCGATTTTCTTCGACACAGACCCCATCAACAGCTCCTTTTCCAGAAAATCTAA
>JAFGTX010000113.1 GCA_016938815.1 Clostridia bacterium
TCTTTGATAGCCATGCTTAGAAGAGCGATGGTAACTTGTTCACCAGTAGACATTAGAACATCCAGATCTCTTGTGCAAGGTGCGCCGCTAATACTGTGGGCTTTAGCAATTAATTCATCGGTTGATTTGCCCATTGCCGATACGACGACGACAAGATCATCACCAGCCTCATGTCGATTTACCAGCTGCTTTGCAATTGCTTTTATTTTATCGATGGTGCCCACTGAAGTGCCACCGTATTTTAATACGTAAGTACTCATCTCATCACGTCCTATCCTATATCGTTTCTTATGATGTCTTCATATGTTTCTCTTCTTACGACCAAACTGGATTTGCCGTTTTCAACAAAGACAACAGCCGGTTTTCTAAGGCGATTGTAGTTGCTGGCCATGCTGTAGTTATAGGCACCAGTGCTGAATACAGCTAAAGTGTCATTTTTATGAGCAATAGGCAAGTCGATGGACTTAATGACGACATCACCGGATTCACAACACTTTCCGGCAACGGTATAAGTTCTTGTGGCCTCTGCATCCGCTCTATTGGCGATAATAGCCTCGTAGACGGAGTTGTATAGTGCGGTTCTAGGATTATCGGTCATACCACCGTTGATGAAAACAAAATGCTTGCCACCATAAGTTTCTTTTGTCGCACCGATTTTATAAAGGGTGGTACCGCTGTTTGCAACGATGCTTCGGCCTGGTTCAATTAGAAGTTTAGGCATCTTGAGCTTACGCTCTTGAGCCGATATGACCGCCGTATCCAGCATAGCTTGGAGACAAGCTGGAATATCCAGTGGTGTATCTTCTTCAGAATAGTAAACGCCAAAGCCACCACCAAGGTTCATTTCTTCTGTGACAAACCCAATTTCGCTGTGGAGGTGCTCCATAAAATCAAAGGCGGCTTCCGTCGCTTTGACAAAGGAATCAATCTCCAATATCTGAGAACCGATGTGATAGTGAAAACCTTTCAAAGTCACAAAATAGCTGTCATTGATATCGTTGATGAGTTTCAAAAGGACTGGGTTGTGAATCGAAATTCCAAATTTTGAATCGTTATGCGCCGTCTGAATGTATTCATGGGTATGGGCTTCGATACCTGGATTGATACGTACGAGTACTTCTACAGTCTGATCCAATTCACTGCAAAGATAGTTGAGCAGTTCGAACTCGAATTCGTTGTCGACGATGATGCGGTTGACACCATAATTAATCGCCATCATGAGTTCTTCCACGGTTTTATTGTTGCCGTGGAAATAGATTTTATCTGCGGGAAACTTGGCCTTCATTGCCGTGTAAAGTTCTCCGCCGGATACAACATCTAGAGATAGGCCTTCTTCTTCAATCAATTTGCACATGCCGATAGTTAAAAATGCTTTTGAAGCGTAAATGACCTCGGTATCTACTTTTTTATTTGAAAAATGCTTTTTGAAGGCTTGGCAGTGTTCTCTTATCATCGTTACGTCCATGACGTAAAGTGGCGTACCATATTTTTTTGCGAGATTTACTGCGTCACAGCCACCTATCGATAAATTCCCCATGTCATTGATCTTCATTGTTCCAAATAGTTTCATTGTATGCCTCCTTCAAAAAAATAGAAAAGCAGTTGGGCAAAAGGAAGCACCAACTGCTATAAAAGCAATACCTTTTACCCCGCATGATAAAGCACGCCAATGTTAAGCTGGGTTGCTACACATCGACAGTCATGCACATATTCTATGCATGCCCAACACAGTAAACTGTATTTCGGCGGTAACCCCTTTCCTTACGTACTGATGGTGTACCGCGACCTCTATTATCACACTTGCTATTAAATTGTATTCATTATACGAAATGTTTCTTTAATTGTAAACACCTTTTTAGACTATTTTTTTTTCAAATGGGTATAAAGATGGAAAACGGGGGTGGAAAGGGAAAATGAAAAAGAAAATATTATTTGTAGATGATGAAATTCAAATATTAAAGTCGCTGAAACGCCTATTCAGGAACTCTGACTATGACGTCTTTTTTGCGTCTTCTGGCAAGACTGCACTGGAACTTCTTGAAGAAGAGGAGCCGGATCTGGTCATCAGCGATATACGCATGCCGGAGATGGATGGTTTCGAGTTCTTAAGGTATGTCAAAGAAAATTATCCGTTGACTTTAAGACTGGCTTTAAGTGGCTTTACCGACAATAACAAAATATACGATGCTTTGGAAAGTAACCTTGCGAAGCTCTACATGTTTAAACCATGGGATAACAATGTGCTTATTGGTACTATTGAGCGCGTTTTTGCCTTAGAGGATACTTTAAAAAATAAAAATTTGTTGGACAGGATTAACAACTTGGATGAAATTCCGTCAATTCCTAGTCTTTACCATGAACTGAACCTCATGGTGGAAAGGGATGCCAGCATAGAAGAGATTGCCAAGAAAATCGAACAGGATCAGTCGATTGCATCCAAGATATTGAAGGTGGCGAACTCTGCTTTTTACGGTGCCAAGACCGGTTCTATCTCTCAGGCCATCATGTATATTGGCTTAATCAACGTAAAAAACATTGTTTTGACCAACAGCATTTTTTCCAAGTACGGGAGCATGTCGGAGTATAAACAAGCCCTTTGGGAGCATGTGAATTTATCCAATAAGATTGTAACCTTGATTTACCAAAAATGTTTGAACAAACGTATTCCTAATGTCTATGCCTCTGCGGGACTGTTGCATGATATTGGAAAAGTAATCCTATTACATTTTTATGAAGAAGTCTTTGAAACGACACTGAAACGTATGAAAATGACTGAAAATGTGTTGACCAGTAGCCAGATTGAACTGGAACTACTGGGTCTCAATCATCAACAGCTGGGTGGCTACTTACTGAGTTGGTGGGAAATTCCACTTCCAATTGTAGAGGCGGCACTCTATCATCATGACCCCTTGAATGAGAATATCATCAATAAGGAGTTGGTCCAAGTGGTACACATCGCTAATTTTTTTGCGTGGAAGTATCTAGAAGTCAACTATAGCAACGAATACTTAAATTTAGGCACACTTTCTGCACTTGCGTTGGATCGCGAGTTTGTCGAGAGTGAAATTGAAAAAGGACTTAAGAAATAGGAGTGAAAAATGAAGGATGATAAGAATACCGTATTATTCGTAGATGATGAAGAAAATATACTGAGGGCGCTCAAGCGAGGTTTAAACCACGAAAACTATATCAAGTTTTTTGCCACATCAGGAGAAGCGGCGCTTAAAGTCATAGAACAAGAGGAAATAGACGTAATTGTCACTGAT
This sequence comes from Clostridia bacterium, assembly GCA_016938815.1. Classification (GTDB taxonomy): domain Bacteria; phylum Bacillota; class Clostridia; order Peptostreptococcales; family Acidaminobacteraceae; genus JAFGTX01. The sequence continues at coordinate 3,267 of JAFGTX010000113.1, forward strand.
ATGAAAATGCCGGGCATGGATGGGCTAAAACTGCTGAGAGAAGTGATGAAGCTCTCTCCTAAGACCGTTAGAATTGTGCTTTCGGGTTATACTCAGCTGCCGCAGGTCTTGCTGACAATTAATGAAGCGAAAGTCTTCAAATTTATCACCAAGCCTTGGGATATGGAAACGGAATTCATAGGCGTTATCAGAGAGGCGCTTGATTACTATAATACTTATAGGGAAAATGAACGTTTAAAGGCAATAGTTCAAAAAAAGAGTGCTCTTTATGAGAACTTGATCAGGATTAGTGATGATCGCATCAAGTATATGAAGCAGGATATCAAGAATATCAGCAGCTTGATTGATACTCTCAGCACTTATTTTTTTGAAAAGGTGCAATCGGATAATCAAGAGCAAGTGGTGAATGCCTTTAAACATTTCAACGAAAGTATGACCTTAGTCCGGAAGTATTTGCTTTATCTGCCAACCGTCCACAAGACTTTTACATTCAAAATGTTTTTGGAAGATCTGGTAGGTAACCTTGCCATTACCGAGAAAATAGACAAGCATGAGTTGGAAACCTTCTTTGACTTGAAACTGGACCCTGAGGTTTACTATATTGGAGACTATTTTGGCATGAAATACCTCTTAGAGGTGATGCTGATGTGTCCAAGAAAGTCAAAAGAAAGGAAGCCCTTCAAAGTGGCTTTTACATCACTAGGAGAGGATTTGGACCATAAGACCATGCTTAAATTTTTGGCTGTGGTACCGGAGTACTGTTTTGAAAGTCCTCAGCACTTAGAGGTGACCATGTTGATATTTAATCACTTAGTAAGTTATATAGGCGAAAGTATCACGGTTTCAAAAGTGGATGGCAGTTATTTATTTACCCTATTGATTCAAGTGGTGGAAAAAACATCCGAGAGGAAGATGTGAGGTGTGAAAAATGAAACTATTGATCGTGGATGATTCGAATGTCATTGTGCAGATGGCGTTATCAATTGTAGAGTCTTACCATTTAGCAGATGACGTGACAACGGCCTCGTCAGGTGAAGCCTGCTTGGAAATTGTGAAAAAAAATTATTATGATGTAATCCTCTTGGATGTGGTAATGCATGAACTCAGTGGTTTGGATGTTTTGAAGGTTTTAAATGACACTGGCATTCTTAAAAGAACCAAAGTCATTGTTTTCACTTCACTTACAGATAAACGCACGCTCAAGGAAAGTTTTGATCTGGGTGCAGCAGATTATATACATAAACCAATTGAGCCAGTGGAATTTGTGGCACGTCTTAAAAGTGTCATTCGCCAAAAATATTTAGAAGAAAGTCTAAGAGACCAATTCCACAAAATGTCGGACAAGAACCGGGAGTTGAAAGAACTTTACGAGGCTCTTAGAAAAACACAAGTGCAGATGATTTCTAGGGAAAAGTTGATCGGAATCGGTCAGCTGGCTGCAGGTATCGCTCACGAAATCAACAACCCACTGGGTTACGTCAACAGTAATTTGAATTCGTTAGAAGCATACTTCAGAACATATACTTCTTATTGTGAATCTATAGAAAATCGCATTCTCGAAATATGCCATGAGGAAACTCTGGCATCGATCAGAAATTATAAAGGTGAGTTCATCGAAGATGTTATTGATGATTTTCCTGTTCTTTTTGAGGATATGAAAGATGGGATTGCTCGAATTAAAGACGTGGTCAATGGCATTCGTTTCTTTTCGAGAATTGATGCCTCTGAGCGTATAGAAGCAGTAAGTTTCAAAGAAATCATCGACAATATCATGGTACTGACTGAAATCAGTAGGGCAGGCATAGAAACGCAAGTCACATTGTCTGGTGAATGTCCTGTCGAATGCATCGTCGATGACATCAACCAATCGATATTGAACATAGTGGTCAATAGTATACATGCTATGTCTCATGAGTCTTGCCATGTCAAAGAACTTCAAATTACAGCATGGCAGGAAGGTGATCGGATGGTCTGCGAAATTGCGGATACTGGCATTGGTATTTCCGAGAAACATCTGAAAGACGTTTACAACCCTTTTTTCACGACCAAAGAAGTGGGAGAAGGTTCGGGCTTAGGACTTAGTATCGTCTATGAGGTCATCGTAAATAAGCATCATGGTGATATCAGGATGACCAGTCAAGAAAATCATGGCACTAAAGTCACTTTTCAATTGCCTCTTAAATTTCAAGGAAATCGGGACGAAAAGTCAGCAATTGGAGGTGATCAGATATGAAATACGAAAAATTGATCAAGAGCATTGCCAATAATGAGCTGCGACTGAGCTTTCAATCGGTGTTGGATATTCATAACAGAAAAATATGTGGCATAGAAATGCTGGTACGCTGGGAACATCCTGAACTGGGTGTGGTTTTACCTGCAGATTTCCTACCTATGGCAGAAGTGGGAAACTATATAAAGGAAATTGACTTATGGGTAATTCAAAACACCTTGGAGGCTCTTCTTCAGCATATGTCAAGATTATATGATATGGATGTACATATCAATATCTCTGCAAAAACATTGGGTGACAAGCGTCTATTAGAGGTATTGAAAACTTATGCGAGTGTGCTTGCAAAAATTCAAATCGTCTTGGAACTTTCAGAGAAAACGGATTGTGAGATTTCACCAGAGACATTTAGGCAGCTGAGGGAAATGGGTATTGAATTCGCTTTAGATGATTTTGGAATAGGCTATTCTTGGTTTAGTCGCTTGAGAGCCATTCATTTCAAATATATTAAAATTGATAAAACCTTGATTCAAAATTTGACCCAAAACTTGAACGATGTTCTTATTTTGAAATCCATTATTGCCATGGGGAGTCGTTTAGAACTCAAGGTCATCGCCGAAGGAATAGAGAAACCTGAGGAGTTGGCATTGTTGGAGGCCAACGGATGTGATTACCTTCAAGGTTTCTTGATTGATCATCCGGTAGCGATCAGCGACTTGGAAAGTCATTTAGATTATGTGGATCAACATATAGCAGCACACTTTCCGGCTCAAAAGAACAACCAGATTGGTGTGTCGTATTATCCAGGTAGCCGATTTTTTGGCCAAGTCGTATCTGATAATGAAAAGTTTATCAATCCAAGTATTCAATTGGCAGATAAGCTGGGTTACACTTTTGAATCTTATTGCACCTTGACCCTAGGCAACCTGATTTCAGCAAGAGACTATCAAAAGTATATAGAGGCATTTTCAAAGCATGTTAGAACAGGAAACTCGGTAACGGAGCGCTTAGAGCTTCTTACGGCGAACAGAGAGGTTATGGATGCCATCATAGCGATTCAGCGCCATGGAGCCTCTAACCATTCTATCGTCTATATCGAATTTATGGCAACCAACACGGATAATGAAGCCATGTTGCAGCTGGGTCATTCCTATGCCCAAGCTTTTTACGAAGCACCATCAGGCATGATTATATTGACTGAGGATTTTAGAATCCTAAAGTGGAATAATTCTAGCAGGAAAATTTTTGGTTATTCCAAAAAAGAGGTGGTAAAGCATAATTTGATTAAATTGCTTGCAACAGAGGAAAATGTCTCTGATTTCGCTCTACTCTTCAACCGGGTTTCAAAATCGGGTTTTGAGGAAAGTATTTTGCATAATACGACTCAAACTGGAGAGGAAATTATCTGTAGATGGTCTATCAGAACCCTGTATGACCACGTGAAAAATACAAAAGTATTCATCTGCATGGTTAATGATATGACTGAAGAGACGGCGCGGGAAGTTGAACTGAAAAAAATACGAAAGGCGCTGGATCAGAGTAGGTCGGTTATTATCATCACCAATACCAAAGGGGATATAGAATATGTGAATGAGATGTTCACTGAAGTGACGGGTTACAGCTTTGAGGAGGCCATTGTCGCCAATACTAGAATTATGTCGTCCGGTGAACATACGCCAAGCTATTACAGAACACTGTGGGAAACCATTTCGAGTGGTCAGTTTTGGAAGGGTGAGTTCCATAATAAGAAAAAGGATGGCTCCTATTATTGGTGTGATGCGACCATTTATCCTATCAAAGAAAACGATCATACGATTGGTTATGTGGAACTCCAAGTGGACACGACAAAGCAAAAGGAATTGATGACAATGAACGAAGATTTGCGTAAACGGCTGTTTGAGCAAGATCGCATTGCTTCCATCGGTCTCTTGACATCCGGTATCATTCATGAAATTAACAATCCAATCGGTTATATTCAAGGCAATGTTCAGTATTTGCTTGAAGAGTCTGAGCGTATTTTGGAATTCACGCAAACGGATAAAGAAGATTATGTTGAGGCACTTGAAGATATCCAATCTGGAGTTGTTCAGATCAGAAAAATTGCCGATGGTTTGAAACGTTACCTCTTTAAAAAGGACATTTCGGTTGTTGAGGACGTCGATTTATTTAGTAGCATACAGGAACTGCTTATCATCACCAAAAATGAGTACAAGTACCACGCGAATATTGAAATTCAAAGGGATGAAGACAAAACGTACATTGTTGAAGGCTATAATTCCAAGCTCAAGCAGGTATTTATGAATTTACTTATCAACGCTACCCATGCTATTAAAGCAAATGAGATGGAGAGTATGGGAAAAATTCAAATTGTCTTTGAAGAAGATGCGACAACGGTTTCGGTCAAAATTATCGATGATGGCTGTGGTATGTCGGCATCGGTGATGGCACATATGTACGACCCACTGTTTACAACAAAGGAAGCCGGTATTGGCACTGGACTTGGATTAAGTATTACCAAGCAATTGGTCGAAGAAGAACACGGCGGCATTTTATCCTGCCAATCGGTCGAAGGTAAGGGTACGGCTTTTACAGTGACCTTGAATAAACACATCTCCAGCAGCTATGCACAATATTAGAAGAATTCAAAGTTTACAGTGCGGAATCCTTTTGATATGATAACAATAGAGTAAATTTTAAGGAGAGTATACATGAGTAAAATTATCGCAAAAGTGAATGGCAAAGAAATCACACAAGCAGATATGGACTTATTGCTTAGAACACTTGGTCCACAAAGAGCAATGCAATTCCAATCTGAAGAAGGACAAAAACAACTTGTTGACGAATTGGTTAACCAAGAATTGTTTTACTTCGATGCTTTAGATACAAAGTTAGAAGAAACTGAAATGTTTAAAGCTGAGATGGAAGTTGCTAAGCAAAACATCTTAAAGCAATTGAACATCAAGAAGACATTAGATACAGTCGCTGTAACAGACAACGACATGCAATCATTCTACGACGAGAACAAAGACAAGTTTGTTCGCCCTATGACAGTAACTGCTAGTCACATCCTTGTGGATACAGAAGAAAAGGCAAATGAAATTCACGCATCAATCGAAGCAGGTAAAGATTTTGCTGAGGCAGCACAAGAATTCTCAAGCTGTCCATCTAAAGACAGAGGCGGTGATTTAGGTCCTTTCGGTCAAGGCCAAATGGTTCCTGAATTCGAAGAAGCAGCTTTCGCTATGGAAGTTGGTACTGTGAGCACACCGGTAAAAACTCAATTCGGTTACCACTTAATTAAGTTGACTGATAAAACTGAAGAAGGCACATCACCATTTGATGAAGTGAAAGCACAAATCGAGCAACAATTGGTAATCATGCAACAAAACGATGCTTACTTCAAAAAAGTAGATGAATTGAAATCGAAATATACAGTAGAACTATTATAATTACTATAA
>JAFGTX010000114.1 GCA_016938815.1 Clostridia bacterium
AGTGCACCCATAAAAAGCTTGTAAAGTTCATTTTTCGTCATTTTCAGCTCGATGCCCATGATGGTTGAAAGAATCGCTACATTTAAACTGTGTTCATAGGTATAGTTGTCGATGTTTTTTATATCGACCAGGTTGACCATGAGCGAATGGTTATGGGTAAGTTCGTCGATGATACGTTCTGAGACACCACGTAGGGAGCTTAAGTATTTTTCCATGCTTTTGGCTTTTAGCTTTTGTTTGAAGTGTAAACTTTCGTCACTGAGTAATTTTTTATTGAGCTTGGTGATGCTATCAAAGGTCTGCTTGATGGATTGTACGGCCTTTTGCTTGAGTTCAGGGCGTATGATCTCTTCGATGACCTTGCTACTGTAGCCATCGTCAATATATATGGTATAAATACCGTTACTTTCAATTTTCGTAATTAAGGATTCAGTCAACTCGACACCCTTTTTAAGTAGAATGGAACCTCGATCATTATAAATGTCTTGAGCTAACGTTGTACCAAGTTTGGCACAATTGGTAGGAACTAATCGCATAATATCTCTCCATGTCTTTCTAGTTGTCATTGTTAATATTGTTCTACATCTATTTTATACACAAATTAGGCAAAAAATATCTATAACCGTGTAATTTGAAACATTCTCTTAATAATTATAGCTTCTTATACATTTTTATGAATCGGGCTGAATCAATTTACGTGATTAACCCTGTTATTTTTTTAACAGTGGGGCGTCGATTTAGCGAGTATTTTCAACGTGTCCCGACATTTTTTCATTGACTAATGGAAAGATTATAGTAAAATATATTAGGGCGTTAATTTTTATATCATCTTGTATACAGTATTATGATATAATTATTGGGACTCGAAGACTTAAATACTAATAATTCTTTGCATCAAGAAAATGGCTTCGGTCATACGTCGAGAATTATTAGTATTTAAGCATTATAACTTATCTATTTTAACTATAAAAGGGGTGAATTTTATGGGTTTGCTGTCATTTAGAGGTGGTATTCATCCTCCGCATGCCAAAAAATCGACTGAAGAACTAGCGATCATTAAAGCAGTTGAACCGTCTGTTGTTGCAATTCCGTTGAGACAACACATCGGTGCTCCGTGTGAAGCGCTTGTTCAAAAAGGTGATACGGTAAAGGTTGGCCAAAAAATCGGAGAGACCACTTCTTTTGTATGTGCACCTGTTCACAGTTCAGTTTCAGGAACTGTCAAAGAGGTAGTAAGTAAACCGACACTAGGTGGCGCGGATTTATGCGTTGTTATTGAAAACGACGGATTGAATACACCACACGAAAGTGTCAAGCCAAAAGGGGACATAGAATCGTTATCTAAGGAAGAGATTCTATCAATCATCAAGGATGCGGGTATCGTAGGTATGGGTGGTGCTGGTTTCCCAACTCACGTTAAATTATCACCACCGCCTGAAAAACCAATTGATGTGGTTATTCTAAATGGTGCTGAGTGTGAGCCTTACCTTACTGCTGACCATCGTTTGATGCTTGAAACACCAGAAGACGTTGTTGAGGGTCTTAGAGCAATCATGAAGTCATTAGGGGTTACAAGAGGTTATATCGGTATCGAAGATAATAAACCAAATGCAATCAAGATCATGACTGAAGCAGCAAGAGCATATGGCGATATCGAAGTTGTGGGATTACACACAAAATATCCTCAAGGTGCTGAGAAACAATTGATTTACGCATGTACACAGCGTGAAGTACCATCCGGTGGGCTACCTATGGATGCTGGTGCGGTTGTAAATAACGTGGCAACAGCAGCGGCTGTTGGAAAAGTGATTAAGACGGGTATGCCGCTAATCGAAAGAGTATGTACGATTACAGGTGGTGCGATTGCCGAGCCTAAGAACCTTATGATTAAGACAGGTACATACTTAAATGAAATCGTAGAGCAATGTGGTGGCTTCAAAGTAGCGCCAGGCAAGATTATCCTTGGTGGACCGATGATGGGTCTTGCTACTGATCGCCTTGACATTCCTTCTACAAAAACGACTTCAGGTATTCTTTGCTTTGACGAGTCGGAAGCAAAATTACCGGAAGAAGCAAATTGCATCAAGTGTGGTAAGTGTGTCGAGATTTGTCCAGCCTTTGTTCAGCCGGCAATGTTAAGCGCTTACGCATTAAAGGATATGTATGAACAAGCAGAAGCAAATCATATCTTAGACTGTATCGAGTGTGGATCGTGTTCGTTTGTTTGTCCAGCGAAACGTCCATTGCTTCATTCTATTAGAGTTGCTAAGAGAGAAATCCTTGCACAAAGAAGAAAAGGTAAATAGGGGGAGGTTTAATATGGAGACAAAATTAAGAGTATCCTCATCGCCTCATATTCGCTCTAAAGATACAGTGAGTAACATTATGAGAGATGTTGTGATCGCACTTCTACCTGCGACACTTTATGGAATCTATATTTTCGGGATGAATGCGGCATTCCTTGTAATTGCGTCGGTTGCGGCTGCAGTTGCTACAGAAGCGGCTATCCAAAAAATGAAAAAGCAAAAAGTTACGGTAAACGATTATTCAGCAGTGGTGACTGGTTTGTTGGTAGCACTTAACATTCCTTCAACGGCACCAATCTGGTTACCGATCATCGGTAGTATCTTTGCGATTGCTATCGTAAAACAAGTATTTGGCGGTCTTGGTCATAACTTTATGAACCCTGCGCTAGGTGCTAGAGCGATGCTTATGGCTTCATGGCCAGTAGAGATGACGAACTGGGTAAAACCAGGAGCGGATGCGATTTCTCATCCAACACCACTTGGTATTATCGGTGAAGGTCTTAATGTTCAATTACCATCTTTGGCTGATGTACTTATTGGTAATGTTGGTGGTTGTATCGGTGAAACTTCTGCAATCTTACTTATTGCAGGTGGTCTTTACTTGATGTACAGAAAAGTTATTTCTTACAGAATTCCAGCTTTTTATATCGGAACTGTACTTGTAATGACTTTCTTATTAAATGGATTTGACTTGTACATGGCTGTTTACAACTTATTCATTGGTGGCTTGATGTTAGGTGCCTTCTTCATGGCTACTGACTATGCATCATCTCCAATCAATCCAAAAGGTCAAATCGTATTTGCGATCGGTTGTGGTGTGCTTGCGACAATCATTAGAATCTACGGTGGTTACCCAGAAGGGGTATCTTACTCAATTCTACTTATGAACGTTGCTGCACCACTTATTGAAAGATATACTCAACCGCGTGTATTTGGAGGTGCTAAATAATGCAAGAGATTATGAAGTTAGGTGCTAAGTTACTTCTAATTTGTTTAGTATCAGCGAGTTTATTAGCGGTAACAAATGAAATGACAAAAGGACCGATCCAACAACAAAGAGATATGGCTTCACAGGCAGCGCGTCAAGAAGTACTTGCTACTGCTGAAGAGTTCGTGCCAGTGGATGAAGCGACTTTAGCGGAAATCCAAAGCACATATTCAACAGTTGTTGAAGCGTTTGTTGGTAAAGCTGGCGGCGCAGATGTCGGTTATGTAATTAAAACAACACCAGGTGGTTTCGGTGGTGCTGTTGAAGTTATCACTGGTATTGATGTAGATGGGAAGTTGACAGGTGTGAGAATCGGTTCTCACAATGAAACACCAGGTCTTGGTGGTATTATCACTACTGAGGGTTTCTACGGACAATATGCTGGTATGGTAGCAGGTGAGATTGGCGTATCTAAGATCGCTAAGTCTGATACTGAAATCAAGGCGATTGCAGGTGCTACAATTTCTTCAAGAGCGGTTACGTCAGGTGTTAATGAGGCGATTGGTGCTTATAAGGCATTAAATAATTAGTGGAGGTGCGTTGTGAACATTAAGAATTTTGCAAATGGGTTATTTAAAGAAAATCCAGTATTTGTACAGTTGCTCGGTATGTGTCCAACTCTTGCAGTTACAACCTCTGCTATTAATGGCTTAGGTATGGGCATGGCAACTACTGCTGTATTGACTTGTGCAAACGTGGCAATTTCTATACTACGTAAGTTTATTCCGGATAAAATCAGAATCCCTGCTTTTATCGTTGTAATTGCGTCGTTTGTTACAATTGTAGGTATGTTGATGGAAGGTTATGTACCAGCTTTATTCAAAGCACTTGGTCTTTTCATTCCATTGATCGTAGTAAATTGTGTAATTTTAGCGAGAGCGGAAGCCTTCGCGTTTAAAAATGGTGTAATCGATTCTCTACTTGACGGTCTTGGAATGGGTCTAGGCTTTGCTTTAGCTTTGACAATCCTTGGCTCAATCAGAGAGTTGTTAGGTGCAGGTAGCATTTTCGGAATATCTATATTAGGTGCAGCATATAAGCCAGCACTTATCATGATTCTTCCTCCAGGTGCCTTCTTGGCATTAGGATTATTACTTGCTGGTATGAATGTAGCGAAAGCTAAGAAAGCTTAAGGGGGATAGACAATGAGTGCAGGTGGATTATTTGTAATCCTTGTAAGTTCGATTTTGGTAAACAACTTCGTACTTTCAAGATTCTTGGGTATTTGTCCATTCCTTGGGGTTTCTAAAAAGGTTGAAACTGCATTTGGGATGGGTATGGCGGTAACATTCGTTATGACTTTAGCGGGTATTATCACTTACTTTGTTCAAAAATTGATTCTTGATAAATTTGGTATTGCATACTTACAAACAGTTGCGTTTATCTTGGTAATCGCTTCTCTTGTACAGTTCGTAGAAATTGTATTACAGAAATTCAGTCCAACGTTATACCAAGCTTTAGGGGTATTCTTACCACTAATCACAACAAACTGTGCGGTACTTGGTTTAGCGCTATTGAACATTCAATACGAATACAATTTAGTTCAAACAATCGTACATTCTATTGGTGCGGCAGTAGGTTTCTCTTTGGCGATCGTATTATTTGCCGGTATTAGAGAAAAATTAGAAGTTGCAGACGTTCCGAAACCTTTCCAAGGCTTCCCGGTAGCGCTTATCACTGCATCTCTAATGTCAATCGCATTCTTAGGATTTGCAGGTTTAGTATAGAAGAAAGGATGTTAAGTTATGGATATGAATAGTATTCTAGTTGCCGGGGGTAGCCTTGGTGCAATGGGATTGTTATTTGGTGCCGGACTTGCCTATGCTTCTCAAAAATTTGCAGTAGAGGTTGATCCTAGAGTTATTGCTATTAGAGAAGCGGTACCTGGTGCAAACTGTGGTGGCTGTGGTTTCCCTGGATGTGACGGTTTTGCCAATGCAGTTGTTGAAGGTAGAGCACCTGTAAATGGCTGTCCTGTTGGTGGTCCAGAATGTGCTCAAGCTATTGCAGCGGTTATGGGTCTTGAAGCAGGAAGTTCGGTAAAACAAGTGGCAAGAGTACTTTGTAATGGTACTGGAGAAAACTGCCAAGACAGATTTGAGTATGATGGTGTAATGGATTGTAGAGCGGCTGTAGTAACGCTTGGCGGTCCTAAATCATGTTCTTTCGGTTGTATGGGCCTTGGCACATGTGTTAAGGTTTGTCCATTCGATGCGATTCATGTTGATGAAGCGACTGGTCTTGCCGTTGTAGATCCAGAAAAATGTACAGCTTGCGGTAAATGTAT
>JAFGTX010000115.1 GCA_016938815.1 Clostridia bacterium
CAAGAGGAAAATGGATTTTTACGCAAAAAAATACACCCAACTTAATGGATGTATAATTCTTTAGTTTTATTAACTTAATGACATTGAACCCGACACTTTCTTTTTTTTGTCTATTGAGACGCCCTCTCTGAAAAACATACAATTTGCTTAGAGACCATTATTTATTACTCAGGGAGGAATGCAATCATGTTTACTTTTAATTACGCAGAAGGTGCCACCCTTCTCAGCGTTTGGGGCGTATGGCTCCTAGTATTCGCACTTTTATTTGGCTTTAACGAGGTGGCGAGACGCTCTAAATGGATCGGTTTCTTTAGCTTTGTCGTGCTGCCTGCCATGCTCTCCATACTTTGGTTCACCAGCATGAAGGATACTACTTACACTGACTGGTTCCATCTGGCAAAAGTCTATTCGTCAACAGCCGGCTGTATCGGATTTTGGTGTATTCGCCACGTCCGTTTTACCTCAAAACGCACTGGTAAGGCATGGCGTCTGTCCGATCAGAAATGGGCACTCTGTTTTCCACCACTCATTCTAGCGATTAATATCTTGGAAGCGGTGCTCAGAGATTTCGAGGTCGGTACTCACTACATCGGCGGCGGTATGCTGACAGATGAAGCCATGTATGTGCTTGGCGGCCCATGGAATCACATGAATGCCATCGCAGGCATCTTGAACATCATCGCCATCACCGGTTGGTTTGGCATCGTCATCCGCAAAAAGACCGAAAAAGACGGCAGCATGGACATGCTTTGGCCAGATATGCTCTGGTTCTGGATCGTCGCTTATGACCTTTGGAACTTCGCTTACACCTACAACTGTCTGCCAGGTCACTCTTGGTACTGCGGTTTCGCTCTGCTCCTAGCACCCACTCTTTGTGCCTTTACGGTTGGAAAAGGCGCGTGGCTTCAGCATAGAGCCCAAACCCTTGCCATCTGGTGTATGTTCGCACAAACTTTCCCGGCCTTCCAAGATCAAGGCGCCTTTTTGGTTTCGTCGACCTATAATCCAGTGATCATGTTCGTCGTCAGTTCGATTTCATTGGCTTCAAACATAGGTCTTGTCGGTTATATGTTCTATAAAATGACCCAAACAAAACGCAATCCATACCTTGACGAACTCTACACCGATCTTGATAAATACCAGGAAGTGGCGTCACTGGCCGAAGATAGGTCCACTAGCGAAGATCTTGAACCCGTCATGCTTTAAACAAATAAACGCGCCTTCTAAATCAAACCTTAGAAGACGCGTTTTATTTTTTAGCATATGGCACTATGTAATTTGAAGTATTTCAGTAAAAATAAATATGATTTTTTTGAGAGCTTGTTCAGAAGTTGATGCAAAACATAGGTTACCATGACCACGCCTATCCCAATGATTGGCACAACAATCATCGGCACGCCAGCTGACATACTCACAAACGCCGGTGCTATCATTTTCAAAATCGGTGCGATAAACAATAGGACGCCTGTAAAATAGAGACAACCAATCGTCAAATAAAAGGAAAGCACCAGCAAAGCCACCGCAAAGAATATGGGCAATAGGATCAAGTTCATCAGGCCTAGGCTCAATAGGCTCGACAGAATTACAAATGTTTTTTTGAAAGAGTTTTTGGTCGAAATAGAGTTGATATTATATTCTGCTTTTATTGAATACGCCAACTCTTTGGGCGTCAATAATGCCGATGCAATGGCATCTTCACTGCGACCGCTGGATATGCCATTGGCAAAATACTCCTCGATGTCCGACACAGCTTCCTCGATATCTGCCTCTGGAATGCCCTCTAAATAATTCCTCAAATCTTTTATGTACATTTCTTTCGTCATCACTTGCTCTCCTCTGGTAGACAAATTTTGTTAATGGATGCCTGAAAAAGTTTCCATTCTAGAATAAGCTCACTATGTGTTTCCTTACCAAGCTCTGTCAATTGATAGTACTTTCTCGGAGGACCTTCATTGGATTCCTGCAAATACGTGGTTACCAAATTGTCCATTTTCAATCGCCTAAGCAAGGGGTAAATTGTGCCTTCTGATATTTCCATAAACTCTAAAATCTCATTCACTAACTCATAACCATAACAATTTTTCCTTGAGAGTATGGATAATACACATAATTCCAAAATTCCTTTTTTAAATTGAATGTTCATATGCACCTCTTTTCAAAAAAAGTATATCACACAGTACCTTGCGTTGCAAGGTACCTGTTTTTATTTTTTATCTTTGCTTTTATGGACAAACAATAACCCTCGGTTGAAAAGATCCCGAGGGTTGAATCACTTTTTATTATTGCGGTGCCGTTACCGTCACTGACTTTGGAACGCCGTTAAATTCAGCAATCTTCGACTGACACGCACCGATATCACTTAAGAGGTAGCTGACATTGTAGTACATGCTCCCTGTCACCTCTGCATACTTCCTGTTGATAGCCAGCTGTTGGTCTATTTGGCTGGCTACCGACTCGCGGTAAATGCCCTGGCTAATCCACAACTTAACTGAAGTTCCCGCCACTTCATTGGACCACCACTTCACCAGTGTTTCATAATCCGCTGCCGCAGTCCCTATGCTCCAGTAAATCTGAGGTGATATGTAGTCGATCCATTCGTTTTTAATCCAGGTGCGCGCATCCGAACAAACCGAATAGTAGGCTTCATTGCCTGCTGTCGCAGAACCCGTCGGATCAGAGGATGCATTTTTCCATATGCCCATTGGACTGATGCCAAATAGGACGTCTGGACGCGTCGTTTCGATCGTCGTATGCACACGTTTTATCAAGTCGTTAACATGGGCGCGTCTCGCATTGGCAACCGCACCATCCCTGCTTTCACCTTCTGGAAGTGGGTAGTTCGACGGATAAAAATAGTCGTCAAACACGATACCATCCACATCATATTTAGAAATGATTTCACACACCGTATTCGTAATGAGATTCTTTACGGACTCCTTTTCAGGATTATAATAGAGTGCCTCATTATAGCTAATCACCAAATCTGGATTGAGTCGCGCTGGATGATTTTCACTTAATGCGCTGATATCCGTTCCCTTTGTCGTTACTCGGTATGGATTCAGCCAGGCATGAAGTGCCATACCTCTCCTATGTGCCGCTTCTACCATATAGGCCAGTGGGTCATAACCCGGATATTTGCCTTGAGTTCCCGTCAAAACAGAAGACCATGGGTTGTAAATAGACTGATATAAGGCGTCTCCCGTTGGGCGTACCTGCACCACAATAGTATTGATGCCAAGGGCCTGAAGTTTATCCATCTTCTCTGTAAATTCTTTTTTTTGTGCTTCCGGATCATTTTGCGTTTTAGGAAAATCGATACCAAACACAGTGGCCATCCAAGCAGCCTGTATATTCTGTGTATCCTGTATCACTTGTATATTGGAGCCACTTTGAGTCGCATCCATAGCGAAAGACTGTGGCACTGCACAGGCAACTAAAGCAACACAACTCATTAAAATAGCGACATATCTTCTCATTAGGGTCATTCCTCTATCCATTCGTGATTTATTAGATTTCCAGTATTATTATACCATCAATCGTCACCCAAATCATCCAGCAAACCTTTAAACAACACCCCATTTACGTGTTTCCTATTATTACAAATGAATACTCATTGCCTTTTTAATGTTTTCTACCGTTTCATTACCAATGGCATTGGCTCGTTCACTGCCTGCCACTATAATATCTCGCACTTCATTTCTATGGGATTCATAGTAAGCACGCTTTTCTCTAAATGGGTCAAGCAGGCCATTCAATTTTTCCGTCAATAACTTTTTACAGGCAACACAACCGATATCTGCATTTCTACACATCTCGCAAATGTTTTCATAGTTAGACGCATTAAACGCTTTATGGTACTGACTTACCGTACAGATATCGGGGTTGCCTTTGTCTTTAAGACTGATCCTGTTTTTATCCGTGACTGCCAATTTCACTTTTGCGTTGACATCTTCTATGGTATCCGACAGATAAATGGCATTGCCAAGACTTTTACCCATCTTGGCATTGCCATCCAGACCAACCAATCTTGGGGTTTCACTGATTAAGACTTCTGGCTCTCGAACAATTTCTTGTCCTCTACCATACATGTCGTTGAAGCGTCTAGCAATTTTTCTCGACAACTCTATATGAGGAATCTGATCCTCTCCTACTGGCACAAGATCAGCGTTACAGAAAGTAATATCCGCCGTTTGACTAACAGGATAGCCCAAGAAACCATAGCTGAGATCATCATAGCCGTATTGTTTAGCTTCCGTCTTAATGGTCGGATTATGACGCAATGCATTGACTGTCACCAGCATGGAATAGAATACGGTAAGCTCTGCGATGGCACCGATTTTCGATTGTAAAAACAAGGTGGCCTTATCGGGATCAAGCCCAACAGACAGATTGTCGATAGCCACTTCATAAATGCTCTCCCTAATAATCTCCGGCTGCTTAAAATGAGTCGTTAACGCCTGAATATCCGCCAATAAGATAAAAGTATCGTACTCATCTTGCAACTTGACTCTGTTCTGAAGACTCCCTACATAATGTCCTAAATGCAGTTTGCCAGTTGTTCTATCCCCTGTTAAAATTCTTTTCATGTTTAAAACTTCCTCTCTTTATTGATCAAACTTATCCTCTGAGACGATGGAAGTTTTAAAGATCCAAAAATATAAAAAACCCCTGTCCCAGATAACGATTATCTGGGACAAGAGTTGTATACTCCTGCGGTGCCACCCAATTTGACATACTAAAATGCCCTCTCATACACACGATCATGTGCTTCTTTGTTAACGAAGTCTCTCTCCGTCGCCCCTACTATTATTTCGGTTTGCCCTCTTAAGTCCATTCAACATAAAATGAAATGCCATTTTCTCACCATCAACGGCTCTCTTAAAATTCAAATGCTTATGTCTACTACTCTTAATCACAGGTTTAATTTACATGATTTGATATCTATTTTACACCTAAAATTCATTTTGTCAATTCTATAAATTACAGACGCACTTTGTAGATTACTTTTTCATACGCCTGCCCAATTTTCGATTTTGAAACCCCTACTTTATGCGCATCCTGAGGAAAAAGCACGATAAATTGACCTTCTGAAAGCGTCACATCAATGCTTTTTTCAGAATTTCCTAGGAGATAGTCCACATTGGCATCATAATCAGATGTAATCGTTAGGTCATCCACAAAAGAAAGACCCATATCTTCACTATTAACCAGTGGTATATGGATATCCACATAGGCTTGATGTGCCTCAAACACGCCTGCATCCGAATCTTTGAGTTCTAGTTTTACTTTAGTCGCATATAAATTATCCCCATCAATCGTGTTTCTCCCAGTTTCAAAGTTCAGGTATGCGCCACTCGCGATGCTTTCAAAAGCTTTCTGTAAATTGCTATGCTTTGATCCATAATTACTGATATTCTCTACTTTATCGTAAATCATACATGCCCACCATCCTAAATTTTTCTATTTCAGATTCTCCAACACAAAGTTCGGCAAAGCAAAGGCCCCTTTGTGTATGTTGCTGTTATAGTATCTTGTTTTCAAATGCAAAGATTCCCAGACTTCTGGGTAATGATCGTCAATCGGGTCCAATTTTTTCGAAGCGAATCCAAAGAGCCAATGACCTGACGGATAAGTCGGCATATGATACTGATAAACCTTTGCAATAGGGAAAATCTCATCTAAACGCTGATAAGCTCTCTTCATGCCATGGACATGAAAAGCGTAATAAGGCGATTCGTGCTGATTCACCAAGATGCCATCATCAGATAGAATGCGATAGCAATTTTCATAGAAGGCTTTGGTAAACAAACCTTCGCCAAAACCGATCGGATCTGTTGAATCCACCACAATCAAATCATAGCTCTCATCATCAGCCTCTTCAACAAATTTGCATCCATCCCTGAAATGCAAATCAATCCTGTCTTCCTTTTCCAAATGACCTGCTGTATAAGGCAGATACTGTTGGCAAAGTCTAACGACCCTTTCGTCCAGTTCCACCATGTCGATATGTTCCACAGAACCATATCTTGCCAACTCTCTTGATGTGCCGCCGTCACCGCCACCAATGATCAAAATTCGCTTAATCCCAGGATTAGTAGCCATCGCCACATGAGAAATCATCTCATGATAAACAAATTCGTCCTTTTCATTCACCATCATGAGACCATCCAGTGTAAAGAAACGGCCATAGGTTTCTGAGTCAAAAAACTCAAGTTTTTGATAAGGACTTGTTTCACAATGCAACTGTTCCTTAACTTTTATGGTAATGGTGGTTGTCGGGTCCCAGTCCTGCGACCAAGATACGCCACCTGTTGGTTGATAATCCATAACGTTTGCTCCTTTCCTGCTCAGACTACTTACCGTCTAATGTTAAAAGTACGTGATACAGTTCCGGCCGTCGATCCCTAAAAACAGCCCAATCCGTCCGTTCCATATCAATCAAGTCTAAATCATAACGCCCGTAGAGGATATGCTCCTCATCAAGGGGCGCTTCCGTTATGATGGCGCCTTTTGCGTCTGTCATAAACGAAGAACCGTAAAAATCAATAGCCATCTCGTCCTCTATTTCATGGCCAATCCGATTCGCGGCAATCACCGGTATAATGTTCGCTGCCGCGTGTCCCTGCATACATCGCTGCCAGTGTCGCCTAGAATCCGTTCCCGAACCATCCGGCTCCGAACCGATAGCTGTCGGATAAAATAAAAGTTCTGCGCCCATAAGCGCCATAGCACGTGCTGCTTCTGGAAACCATTGGTCCCAGCAGATGCCAATGCCTATCTTAGCATACTTCGTAGACCACACTTTAAAACCCGTATCTCCAGGACTAAAATAGAATTTCTCCTCATAGCCCGGACCATCCGGAATATGAGCCTTCCTGTAGATACCCAGTACTTCCCCATCCGCATCAATAATTGCCACAGAGTTGTAGCGTGCGTTGTTGTATCTTTCGTAAAAGCTGATTGGGAGTACCACGCCTAAATCTGCCGCTAGCCCTTTGAAATGTTGAATCGCCTTGTTTTCATGCACGTATTGGGCATACTGACAATATTCGAGCTTTTCTTTTTGACAGAAATAAGGCCTTTCAAATAATTCCGAGAGCAAAATGATTTGCGCACCTTGCCCTGCAGCTTGTCTCACAAAACTTTCGGCTTTATCAATATTACTGAGAACCTCTTCTCCACATTGCATCTGAATGGCTGCTACTTTGATTGTTTTCATAGCGCATGTCTCTCCTATTTCTTATGGAACTGTTTCAAATGATGCGTCAGCCCTAAAGCCATTTCTTCAAGGCATGCAACTTCCTCTGTAATGCCTTTGATCGCAATCACCTGCTGTTCCATCGCTTCTAAGAT
The DNA here is from genome assembly GCA_016938815.1 of Clostridia bacterium. Taxonomy (GTDB): domain Bacteria; phylum Bacillota; class Clostridia; order Peptostreptococcales; family Acidaminobacteraceae; genus JAFGTX01. The sequence continues at coordinate 7,354 of JAFGTX010000115.1, forward strand.
CAATTGATTGCCAAGAGAGATTGCCGTCAAATCCTTGGTGATCTTATCGTCTATATCTGCCAGCTGATCTGACCGTTCAAAAGCTTGATCCAGTGAAATCAACTGTGTTGTAACGTTGCCTGAAAATACGTCATAATTCTGGAAGAGCTGTTCCACCAAATTCTCCAACTCCGAATTACCACCCATAGGTTGTAAGCAATGCAATACTTTTTCCAAATTATCTTTCGTCTGATTGACCGATTCAAGGATTTTTCGGTAGTTATCAATTCGGGTCGACATTTGGAAGTCCCCCTCACGCAATGCTTTCAAACTATCCTGCATGTAGTCTGATGCATGATCATGAGCATCCGACATATGTTCGACTGCCGATGAAATAATCTGACTCGACGTATTGGTCTGCCGCACTAGGCTCATGATATGAATTGTTTTTTCCTCCAGTTCATCCGCATTGGTACGTATAATGGTCATCAACCGATCAATTTTCAAAGCCATTTCCTGAACGGTATCTCCAAGATCATTTAGCTCTATGATACGCGTCGGTTCCAATGCCACTTTTGTGAAATCACCTTCCCCAATCGATTTCAAGTTCACGATGATATGACTGAAATAACGGCTCATATAACGAATTAAAAAGAAGACAGCTACATTGCTGATCAGTAGACCTACACCCCATAAGAGCAGGGTGTTGATCAAAATATGTTTTCTGAGTTTTTCAATTTCCGCGTTGTTGATGTCAATCGCAACAATCGCCACCTGCTGGCCCTCGCTGTCAAAGAGAGGGGCATAACCACTATAGAAAGTACCAAAGGCATCTCTGTATGGCTCTTTGGTAACTGCAATTTCCCCTTGAAATGCCTCTTTCATAGACTCTGTAAGGATATAAGGCTTCATGAATGTACTTTCAGCATCGTAAGCAGCAAGGACAAAGGCTGTGCTGGTTTCACTCGTCTTAATCACCGTATAGACATCATATATGCCCACTTCATTCTTGTAATCGGACAATATTTTGACTTGATCCTTGAAAAGTTGGGAATCGGACGAAGTAATCTGTTTATGGTCATCGCCATTTAATATGTACTGTGCAGAGACAGCAAAATTGCGCAAGGATAGCTGAATGTTTTCCTTGATGATTCCTGATGTATAAGAATAATACAAGATTGAAAACAGACTCATAACGACGGTAATCAAAATGGATAACGTCAGCTGTGTGATGTTTTTACAAGAATATGCTTTTACTTTTCGCTTCACTGATAAACTCCTTTGTCATCGTTATGGACGTCATCATCTACTGGAAATTTTACGGTAAATGGACGAACGGCTAATACCTAACACTTCTGCGGCTTTTAATCTACCCTTATCATCCCAGCCGTAGTAGTTTAAAGCCTCTTCAATATACGCTCTTTCTATTTCTGCCATCGGCTTGAATTCAATGTCTTTGACCAATTCAAGCGATGTACATGAAAATTGCTCAGGCAAACTCTGTTTGGTAATAATATTGCTCTCTTCGAAATTCATGGCATACTCAATGGTATTTCTCAGTTCGCGCACGTTGCCCTTCCACGAGTGGCCCATGAAAATGTCCTTCACTTCACTGGACAAATCCACAATTTCCTTATGCATGGCAATCGAAAAAATCTTAATAAAATGTTGACTCAACTGAAGAATATCATCCTTACGTTCCTTTAGACTCGGTATCTTCAGCTTCACGATATTCAATCGATAATATAAATCCAATCTGAACGCATCCGCTTGAATCATATGGGCCAAGTTGTTATTGGTCGCCGATACGATACGCACATCGATGGGAATCTCATGATTGCCTCCTACGCGCATGACTTTTCTATCTTCTAGCACCCGCAGCAATTTCATCTGCAAGAGCATGGACATGTTCTCCACTTCATCTAGGAAAATGGTGCCTCCGGAAGCCTGTTCAAACTTCCCGATTTTTCCTTGTTGATTCGCTCCCGTAAAGGCCCCTCGTTCGTAGCCAAACAGTTCACTTTCGATTAGAGTGTCAGGAATCGCACCACAGTTAATCGCCACAAAGGGTTTTTCACGACGGTCTGACATACGATGTATGGCCTTTGCAAACATTTCCTTACCCGCACCGGTTTCACCCACCAGCAATATTGAGGAATTGGTCTTGGCCACTTTTCGAATCTTATCTTTTAGATATTGGATATCTTCACTATCACCAATGATATCTTTGAGAACCGCTTCCTTGGGTTGCGGGATTTGAGTCTTAATCGTCAATGATTTCAGCTCTTCAAGAGTACAGAGCGTGTATTTGGTCATATTGTCCTCAATGATCTGTTTGAGGCTGGCTTTGATATCCAAGTTCAAAACCTCTAATACCACCGCTTGTTGAGACTTAGCTTCCGTAAAACCACTGAATTTGATTTTGCTGATAAAGTCGAGAACATAGTTTTCTTCAACAGGAAACGCAAATACTTTTGCCGCTAGTTCATTCAGATAATAATCCTCCGTAAGATGTTCTTTCATGAGGACTGGCTTGCTATAATTATTCATGATCTCCATGAAGTTTAACAGCATTGGATCTAAATTTAAATATGCATTTGACTTAGAATGATAAATTGTTCCCATGCGTCCCCCTCATTTTCCCACTTATCAGCTGATACGCTCTAATTATACTGAATATTAAGTCATTCAGCAATCGTCCAATTGTCGCCATTTTCTGAAAAAACCGGAGGGAGATCCCCCCGGTCCATGATTCAAGCACATTACTGCACCATAATAACCGTGCCCGTTTTACCCTGGATACCTTCCTTGGCTCTCTCCAAAGAAGTAATCAGAGCCTTTCTACCTGGTTTGCTTTTTGCAAAAGTCACCGCTGCTTTAACCTTTGGCAGCATAGAACCCGGCGCAAAATGGCCTTCGTTCATATACTGCTCTGCTTCATCAATAGATAGGGTTGACAACCATTTCTCATCGGCTTTGCCATAGTTGATAGCAACCTGCTCGACAGCCGTTAAAATAATCAAATAATCCGCGTCCAGTATTTCCGCCATTTTCCCAGACGCAAAGTCTTTATCAATCACGGCAGGAACACCGATCAATCGATTCCCTTCTTGAACCACCGGAATACCTCCGCCACCAACGGTGATGACAACATGGCCGTTGTCCACCAAGGTCTTTACGGTCGTTTTTTCTGCAACATCAACCGGAATTGGCGAAGGCACAACACGACGCCAGCCACGACCCGCATCCTCAACCATATCGAAGCCTTTTTCCGCTTGAAGCTTAAGGGCTTCATCCTTCGAATAAAAAGCGCCAATCGGTTTGGTAGGATTTTTAAAGGCTTGATCGTCCTTATCTACGATGACCTGTGTCACAACGGTTGCTACAGGCATGGTCATCTCACGGTTGAGCAATTCTTCACGAATCGCATTTTGCAAATGGTAACCGATATAGCCTTGACTCATGGCACCACACTCTGGAAAAGGCATTTCTGGCGTTGCTGCAACCGATTTCGATGCGGTTTCCATACCCAAATTGATCATGCCGACCTGGGGTCCATTGCCGTGGGCTAAAATAACTTGATGACCTTCCTGAATAAGGTCAACAATCGGTTTTGCAGTTTCTTTTACCAGCTTAAGCTGTTCATCTGGAGAATTGCCTAGTGCATTTCCCCCTAGTGCGACAACTATTTTCTGTTTCATTTTATTCCTCCCATGAGTTTAAAAAGTATGTTCTAAAGATTATCCGTATTGATTGCGGTATCACTTTTTTTACCATATACCGCACCATGTTTCTTTCTACAAGTATGAATGATCACTTCTCCGATAATGAAGAAGACAACTGACCCGATGGTAATCGGCAAGGTCGCTTCAAGAGTCTCTGCGTCAAAGGATAACGGTAGCGCTGTAAAGATGATGGATACCACGATCAGAATCATAGGCACGATGGCAATCACCTTCAGCATACCCGCACTGCCTGGTGCTTTAAAAGGTCGTTCGCGATCTGGATCAATCTTACGAAGCTTCAAGAAGGCTGGGAAAATAGGTACGTAAGAAATAAGGAACATCACAAGATTTAAAGAGAAGAAGCTCCAAAATAAGTTCGAGTTTGGAAGAAATCCTCCGATAATAACTACAATGGTTGCCACGATCCCATTCATGACAGCTGCACCTGTAGGCATATCGTTTTTTCCACTACGTTTTGCATATACTTTGGGCAAATCATTGTGATCCGCAGCATAAGCAGCCACATTGTTAACACCCAAAGCCCATGAAATCATATTCCCAAATAAGGTCATCATAAATAGCAAGGCCATAAGTGATATGAACAAGCCACTTGTCTTTCCTGTAAGCAAAATCATCGCATCAAGAAGCCCAGTATCTGCACTGATTTGATCCGTTGGAATCGCCACACCGATACCAAAGGCACAGAAGATATAGATAGCTGCAATGACGATACCGCCTGTTATAATCGATTTTGGAATGTCCCTCTTAGGATTGTCCATACTATCTGTCAATGTACAAATGACTTCAAATCCAAGGCAGTTGAAAATAATGACAGAAATGTAGGAAAGACTGTTGCTATCAAAAGATGGCAATAAAGATGCTACAGTATATTCATTGGCCACACCATGCGTCATTGCACCGTAAATACCAAGTCCACCCATGATAAGTGCAAGTAAGACTTTAATAATCGCACCACCGTTAAGAATCCACGCGCTGTCTCCGGCCGGAAAGAAACTGATGACAACCACCAACCATACAAATACAAGTTGTATCATCATAGCAGACGCACTTCCAAATTCAATACCTGTGATGATTGTAATGAGATCTGGGCAAAGTACGGCAAGCGATGCCATCCAAAGCGGATAGTTAATCCAGTAGTACCAGGCTACACGACCTGCTGTTTTACCATTAGGATAAGCGGCCCTAACCCAGTCGTAAAGACCACCATCTCCGTTGTAGGTCGTACCTAATTCTGAAGAAATGAGGCCATATGGCAATAAAAATGCAATGATCATTAGAATCCACCAGAAGAACTGTGAATTCCCGATAGAGGCTACTGGTGCCGCGGCTTCTGCCACAAACACAACGCAGATGACCGTTAAAATCGCATCCATCAGTTTGAACTTTTTCTTTGTTGACAATTTGTCTACTTCGTTCACTTTATTTTCCTTCTTTCTTATTTTATTTTAACCACCTCCCAGAGGCAGCTCTTATGCCATCAGATTAGAATAGACGATCAAATACCACCTAGCCTAAAGGCTGTTGTTGCGTAATACAGTGAATATTGCCACCACCAAGAATAATCTCTCTTGCGTAAATACCTTCTACCGTTCTATCTGGAAAAATGTTTTGAAGTGTTTCCATAGCCAACTTATCATGCACTTCATCACCAAAAAGCGGTAAGATGACAGCCTTGTTGGCAATATAGAAATTGGCATAAGATGCTGCTTGTCGATCACCTTCAACACGCGGCAAGGTACCGTCTACTGAATCCACGCCTTCGCTTTCTTCTTTGGTGATGCGTACTTCGTTTGGAATATGCAATTTATGAATTTCCAACTTTCTGCCCTTGGCATCTCTTTCATTTGATAAATAGTCGTATGCCGCCTTTGACATCGTATACTGAGGATCTGATTCATCATCTGTCCAAGCCAGTGTCAAAACCCCCGGTGCACAATAATGTACGATATTATCTACATGCTCATTGGTTTCGTCCAAGTAGATACCATGTGGCAACCAAAGCACTTTTTCAACCCCCATATAGGCCTTTAGAGTCGCTTCAATTTCCTCTTTTGTCATATGGGGATTTCTACTTTCATCAAGTAAACACGCTTCCGTCGCAATAGCCGTACCATCACCATCGGTGTGAATGGAACCACCTTCCAATATGAAATCCTCTAATGAATAATAGTCCACACCTTCAAGTTCACACACTTTCTTAGCCACTTGGTCGTCCTTGTCCCATGGGAAATAGAGTCCGTCTACCAAACCTCCCCATGCGTTGAATCGCCAATCGACACCGCGAACCTGACCTTGATCATTGATGACAAAAGACGGTCCTACATCCCGCATCCAAGAGTCATCACTGGACATCTCGATGACTCTGACTTTAGGGTCAAGTGCTTCACGCGCCGCCAAAAATTGATTTTGTGACACACACATGGTCACGTCTTCATATTTAGCAATAGTTTCTGCAACTTTTACAAAAGCTTTCTGAGCAGGCTTGGCACCCAGTCTCCAGTTGTCTGTCCGTTCTGGCCAGATCATCCAGCAACCCTTGTGTGGTTCGAACTCTCCTGGCATTCTAAATCCATCGTTTTTTGGTGTCGATTGCAATTTACATGGCATAAATATCATCCTTTCAAATTTTTTGGTTTATTTTATAGACAGGATTTAAAGCTGTTTAAGAAATCCTGTAATTCGCTCGCTGTGCTTTTTCAATGTTTCTTCTGATGGTTGGCTGGAAAACTTGTGTGTGAAGTACACAAGAATCGCCATTTGAGCTGTCAATCTATTCTCCGCTTCGTCAAAGGCAACGCTATATGCACCTTCAAGAGCTTCACGTGTTACTTCTTCCTTGTCATTAGCTGGTAGACAGTGTAATAACATAGCACCTGGTTTTGCTTTCGCCATCAACTCTTCTGTAATGACATAGTCTGGCATAAAGGCAGCCAATCTTTCTGCTTTTTCATCCATTTGTGTTACCCAGTAGAAACTGTCACCATAGATGACATCACATTCGCTTACCTTGTTGACATCATCCGTAATTTCATAAGAACCGCCCGACTCTTTACACAATTCGTCTGCTAAATCAAGCCATTCTTGTTGCATTTGGTACTTAACCGGTCCGATTTGCTTGAACTTCATACCGTATTTTGAACAAGTCAAAAGTAAAGAACGGCATACGTCTGTCGCATCACCCATGAAGGCTAATGTGAGATCAGAGAGTTTACGACCATCTGTAATGTGTTCTTTGATTGTGAATAAATCCGCCAACATCTGAGTTGGATGAAAGCGTGTATCCAGACCATTGATGACTGGGACAGTTGACATTCTGCAAAGGGCATCTACTGTCTCTGGATCATTGGTACGCGCCATCACGATGTCACACATTCTCGACAAAACACGCGCGGTGTCATCGATAGATTCTTTGGCTCCTAAGTGAATATCTCTAGGTGATAAAAAGAGTCCATGGCCCCCTAAAAGTGTCGCTGCTACTTCAAAAGACACACGTGTTCTTGTAGAACCCGCCTCAAATATCATCGCTACTGATTTATCTTTGAACAGTGGTGGAATGGCATTGTCACGTCGCGCATCCTTTAACATCGTCATCAATTCCATCATGTCGTCCATTTCCTGTGTCGTAAAATCTTTCATCCCGATCATGTGACGCATGTTTTCCTTGTGTAGATTTGTTGCACTTGAGCTTGGTAATTTCATTTTTATTTCCTCCTAAGAATTTAGATAAGTTTTCTTTACAACTCCTATAGGAGCAATTTGTATGCCAAAAAAATATCAATCTATAGAATCGTGTATTTCCAACATTCACATCATTTTAGAGCCGCCTCTTTTCAAGAATTTATCCCAGAATGACATGTCAAAATGTCATTTTGAAACGGGGTTTGCCTACGCAAAAAAATAGAAACACCGCCGCTGTTTTCACAGCTAAGCGGTGTTTCTAAAATCGGGTTTTTATGTTATTTATGCGATTGGCGCCGTCCCTTCTGCATTGGATACAACGGCGTCCACTTGAACCAAAGCATCGTCAAGCAAATTCGATACGCCAAGAATTCGTCGAGCTGGCAACCCCTCTGGGAAAAAGTCTTTATAAACGTCATCGACAAGCTCAAGGTCTTCTATGTTTTTCAGGAAAATATTGACCTTAACAACATCCGCCATCACATGGTCGATGCTTTCAACGATGGCCCTGATGTTCTCTAAACACTGTGCAACTTGTTCCTTCACGCCACCTGCTACCACTGCGCCTGTTTTAGGGTCAATCGGTAATTGGGCTGATAGATGGTTATAATGTGAAAAGGCTACAGTTTGTGTAGAGAGTGCCTGTTTAGGGGCCTCTTCTGTGTTTTTAGCCCAGATCACAATCCCATGTCTGTCTTCAACAAGTTGTGGTGGCGTACCATCTCCATGAGATACGACCGCTTCAATCTGCACAAGGGCGTCCATAGGTAAAGCTGCTGCTGCAACAACTGTTCTTGCAGGTACATAAGCCACAGCTCTAGCAATTGCCGAATCTGGAAAGAACGTCTTGTAGACTGCGTCAACGGCCTCCATATCCCCGAGGTCTTTCACGTAGATGTTGATTTTTACGATGTCATCAAAAGGCACCTCGATGCTTTCTAAAATTGCCTTGATGTTCTTAAGGCACTGCTGGGTTTGCTCTTTGACACCACCGGCTACAAATCGACCTGTTTTAGGATCAATGGGTAATTGGGCCGAAATGTTGTTGTAATGCGAAAAAGCAACCGTTTGTGCTGATAACGCACTCATTGGTGCATCTACTGTATTATTGATCAATTTAATCAAATCACCCGACTGCGGCGCATTTGGAATAGTGCCTTCGCCGTATGATAAAAGCGCCTCAACTTGTACCTTGGCATTCATTGGTAACGCTGAAACCGCAAGAGTTGTTCTCGTAGGCACATACGTTGGGAAGTAGGTTTTATAGACTTCATCTACTGTATCGACATCCTTGATGTTCGTCACGAATACGGTGATTCTGATGATATCGCTCATCACATGATCGATACTCTCTACGATGGCCTTAATATTTTTAAAACACTGTTCTGCCTGCTCTTTAATGCCACCAGCGACCAAAGTGCCTGATTTAGGATCGATCGGTAATTGAGCCGATAGATTGTTGTAGTGTGAAAAGGCCGCCGTTTGAGAAGAAAGCCCCTTTCCACTTGGTGCGTTTTCTGTATTTCTAGCTAATACTGCATTATAACCACTCATGATAATAGTCCCCTTTACATTTTTTGAATAAGAGCCTAATTTTTGACGTCATATTACACCCCTTGGATATGATACTATCGTCTAGAACTTATATCGTCAACAGTTTTTGTACATTTAAACGCATCTTTTTGTACATTTGTGTGTCCGTTTCGGACAATCTTGGCTTGATTTTAGAACTATTATCTTATATAATGAACAGTACAAGTGTGTAACTTCACAAAATAATCCAAATGGAAAGGGTATGACCGATAATGTCAGATAAAATAAAGAATTTTGACAAGCTTGATTATAAAATTATTAAAGCACTTTCACGCGACGCACGTGCCTCCGCATCACAAATCGCCAAGGATATTGATGTTAATGAACGCACTGTTAGACGACGCATCGATAAACTTATCGACTCACACGCGATCAGAATAACCACCATCGTGGATCCTAATCTCTTTGGCTACCACTCGATTGCCGACATCAATCTCATTGTCCGAGAAGACATCTACGAAGATTTTATCGAATCCTGCAAAAATAACCCTAACGTTTGCTATATCGCTTCTGGCTGGGGCAAAGCCAATCTAGCCATTGAAACGCGTTTTTATGACAATGAGGAAATGTATGACTACATCAACTACACCCTGCCACAGATTGAGGGCGTGGAGGTTTTGAATTATTTTATTGTACCTAAAATCATCTACAACATCGATCAGTGGTGTCCAAACGAGAATGATTTCAAAGAGTAAAACTTTGTACTTGTATCTCGCCAAATAGAAAAGATCATTACTCATACGACCTTAGTAAATCCAAGAGATGGAAAAATAGGTTCCCTTAAAGTTGGTAAACTTACGGATATGGTCATAAAAAAAACTTCCGCAACCGTCATTGGTATCACAAAACCAATGATGGTGTGGAAGTTTTTTCTTTATCTTTCTTTGCTACGAGAAGTTCCTGCTATAAGTCTTCCGCACTGGCAACGACTTTTAAACCCATTGCAACAGCTGCCTCATATAATTTTTTATTTTCGTCGTTCAATTCCCCATAATTCTGCAAACAGTTCATAACCGTATCACAGGATTTCATTTTCATCAAAGCCTGCTCATAGATACTTTCACTGATGCGTTCAAAGCTTTTTGCAGCAATCACCTGACTCGCCAAATCATGCGCCAGTTGGTAGTCAATGTCATTTTCATGCAGGATGCCTGTTACAAAGGGAATCCGCTTTTTCTGCAAAGTTCTATATTCGGTAATACCTGTACCACCGCCCGCGATGACAAAAACTTTCGGCTCTCCCATCGGCCGATCCATTTCAAAACTGCCGAAAAGTGGATTGAAGCTGCCGTTGGAAACTTCGTACAGATTGCCGATCAAGTCTCTCTGAAATATTTCCTGCGGGGTGCCGAAGTGTGCAATATGTTCCCCCTTCACACACATGACAAGGTCGGATACCTTCTGTGCCAGCTCCAGTTCATGAAGGGACATGATGACGGTAATCCCGCGTTCCTCCGAAAGTTTTCTCAAAATACTGAGAAGCTCAAGTTTATAGCGTACATCCAAAAAAGACGTCGGCTCATCTAAAACGATAATCTGAGGTTCTTGGCATATGGCTCTTGCCAGCAATATCCGCTGCCTCTGCCCGTCACTTATTTGAGTGAAATCGCGATTTCTAATCTCCCAGGCGTTCACCATTTCCATAGCTTCTTTAACCTTGAGTCGATCATGATGAGAAAGAATGCCAAGAAGGCCTGTGTAAGGATAACGCCCCGTCGCCACAACATCCTCGCAGGTCATCAACTCCGTTTTAAGCCTTTCGGTCAAAACGACGGATACTTGCCGAGACATGTCCTCACTGCTCATGTCCTCAATGGAACGCTTGTCGATATAAACCGTACCATGAAGATGTTTCAAATGTTTTGTGATGCTTTTCAGGATCGTCGACTTGCCCGAGCCGTTAGGTCCGATCAAGGTCAGAATTTGACCCTTATTCAAGCGAATATCAATATCTTTGATCAGCGGCTTGCCATCATAGCCAACCACAAGTTTATCTGTTGAAAAAAAATAATCCATGCCTAACCACGCTCTTTCTTTCTCATCATAATCCCTATGACAATAGGTGCTCCAAACACCGCTGTCACGGAACCCAGACTGAGTTCCAAAGGTGCAAATGCCGTTCTGGCAATCAGGTCACAACCCAAAGCAAAAATGGAACCGCCTAAAAAACAGGCCGGAATCACCATCAAAGGCTTAGAGGTCTTAAGAAGCCCCTTAATCAAATGCGGCACAGCAATACCTACAAAGGAAATCGGACCGGCAAAAGCAATCACGCAAGCACACAAGGTGCTCGAAAGGGTTACCAGTATGACTCGAAAAGCTTTGATGTTCACGCCCATATTCTGTGCGTAATTCTCGCCCAGCTGATAAGCCCCAATTTGCTTGGACATCAAAAACACAATAACCGACGTGATCATGACCACTACCGCCATGATTCTGACATCTTCCCACGAAGTCCCCGAAAAGCTCCCGAGGGACCAGTTATGTAAATTGACAATGCTGGCATCATCAGCAAAAGTAATAATGAAATCTGTAATCGCCGAACAAATATAGGCAATCATAACACCACTGACAATCAACATGGTGGACCGCCTGACCGAACGCGCTACCAGTAGGACAAAACCCATAGTAACCATGGCGCCAATAAAGGCCGCAATAATTATGGTCGCCGAACTCACCACATAGTGCCTACTGATGGCTAGTACCATCACAATCGCCACAACCAATTTTGAGCCCGATGATATTCCCAGCACATAGGGTCCTGCGATCGGGTTGTTAAAATAGGTCTGCAGTAAAAAACCCGATAAGGCCAGCGCACCGCCAAGAATAAGCGCCGCCATCATTCTCGGAAGACGAATCTTCCAAATAATGTCGTGCTCTGTCATATCGATCCCTTGGCCAAGAAGTGTTTTAGCAATATCCTTGATTGGCACGGACACGCTTCCCAAATTTATATTCAAAATAATTAAGGTGAAAAAGAGGATAAGCAGCATTACCATAGCAATACCATATCTCATACGCCTCTTCATATTTTCGTCTGTCAATGTCATCGTCCTAACTTACAGGCACCCAAGTGCCACTATTATTGAAGCTTATACATGAAATTCAATTGCGTCAAACTATCGTCATTCTCCGTGAGCATGCGATGAATATCTGAAATCATGACACCCAGCTGAGTCGTTTCCTGATAGAGATTCTTGTCAGTGCACCAGACATTGCCGTTTTTCACGGCCTTGAATTCTCTCATTAGACTATTCTTGCTCAGCAACTCATCCAGAGAAGAAACTGCTCCCCCGATAGTACTATTATATATGATATAATCCGCATTTTTTGCCGTTGCGTAAAATTTCTCCATTTCAAGGTTAATTGTACTGGTTGCAGTCGTAGCGTCGCCAAGATTATCAAAAATATAGTTGCCACCTGCCAGTTCAATCATTTTGGCTACGTAATCACCCGATTTTCTAGTGACCGCATAACCCGAAGAGTTAATGTAAAAATAGGCCACAGTTTGACCTGTATTTTCCAGACGAGAAACTTCCTCCATATAAGCAACCTGTTCATCAAACAGTTCTTGCGCAAGAGTTTCACGGTCGGTAAGAACCCCATAAAGCTTGATCCACTCCGTGCGTGCAAGAGGATGTGTTTCATAACTCGAATGGTCTATAAGTACCGATATGCCCACGTCTTCTAATTTTTCCTTCACATCGGGATTATGATTAATCATCGTGGACTCAATCGCCAAACCGCACTTATTCGTCATGATGAGTTCATAATCTGGCGATCTGTAGTTGCCTGCATAAAGTATATCACCTGCCTGCATTTTTGTCTTAGCACCGGGGATATACCAGTCTTCTACTTTTGTGCCTGACAAACGTATACGATCTAGTGCATCCAGGTCATCAAAGAGGCACATGGCCGATGTCGCCACGAGATAAATATTTTCAACAGGAGGATACAGTATGGTTATGTCTGCGTCTATCCCCTCTGGAATCGTACCACCCACCGGCGGCATCAAATAACGGCTACCATCGGCAATAGCTATCAAAGTATAGTTACCAGCATAATAATCCACACTGAAGTTGTCCGCATACATAATCTCCATGCTGCTTTCAGGTTCCCATCCATTACCAAGGCTTCTATTCAGTGCACCCACGGCAAAAATTGATTCATCTATCGCCTTGTCCGTTGACCCTGTATTTGAAATATCCGTGTCCAGGGATTTAAGCGTCGACGAATCAAAATGTAATGTGTATTCAATTTCATGAGCGTCACTCATGGCCGTCGTGTCAGCAATGACAACCATATCCTCGTTCAGGACCACTGGAATCTCGAACGTTGAATTGCCTTCTGTATTGACAGGTGTGTATTTTGTACCCTCTACCAACATATAATCGTAATGTGGGCTACTCCATTTGATGGTAGCCACCGCTCCGCCTTCTGTCAAAATCAGTTTCGCAGGGGATTCTACCATCGTCTTGCCCGAACCGCCACTCAAACTGACGTTGACACTGTACGTTTCACCCTTTGACCCCTCATCAGACGGCGTACATGCAGAAAACATGAACATTAGAACTATAAGTATAAAAAACAGAAGCTTTTTCATAAATAATCCTCTCTTAAATGCGCAAATTCTGTAAGCACGACCAATGCCGCACTTACAGAATTCATTAATTACCTTATATTATTCAATCGGAAGGGGATTGGATACGGAGACCGTATGGTCGTACCACTTACCCTTTTTGCCTATAAGAGCCAATGCAAATTCCTGATCAATTCCCGGAACTGGAATATCGAAACCGTACACTTCCTCTGTTAACCCATCACTGTAGGTAACGCTGTCAGTACTCGGCTCAAGTAATACAGCACCATCCTGCTGAGCATCCTCTGCAGTGCCACAAAACAGATTCAGAATACTTTTTGACGCCAAGCTCACATGAAGCGTCATCTCGCCATTCTCTACTGTCAAGATGCCTTTGCCCTCATGTGCTTCATTGGCATGGAACATACCGCTATCCGTATTGAAATCTGCACTGTATACACCATCAGCAAGGCTGGCTTGCACCGCTTCCTCTACTTCAACCGTTTCCGCTACAGCTTCTAGGCCATCTTTAGCTTCCTCAGTTACCTGGTCACTTGAATTGCCACAGCCAGTGAATGCCACCAGCAACATGACCATCACCAACAGAATAGTCCCTTGTTTTACTTTCATATTCACGCTCATTGTTTTCCCTTATTCCTCTTTTTATTTAATTACATCTGCAACATGTGCAACATACAATTGCTGAACCGCCGCAATACCGCCAAGACCTACAATCTGACTATCGATACTTTCAAAATGTTCAGAAGCTGCGAACTGAGTTTTCCATGAATCTGCGTCATCGCCTGCCATATCATTATTGGCATGGTCACCTGCAACCACCATCATCGGACGAAGAATTACTTTTGTAAATCCAGCTTCATGAACCGCTTCGATAACATCCTCACAAGCAGTTCCCTCAGGTTCACCTTCAACCGTACCAACAAATACATTCTCATAACCTAATTTAGCCATTTGTGTCTTCATCTGATCGTAAGTTACATTAGCAGTATGAGAAGTACCATGTCCCATGTATACGAAGGCAACACCCTCTGCAGCTGCCGCTTCTGGGCTGTCGTATCCAGCCAAAGCTACAGCCTCAGCAGTCATCGCCTTAGCTACGCTTTCTTTGTCTGCATTAATCACAGTGGCATCCGAGCCTACTTCACCCAACAATGGTTCAGAAACTGCTACAGATTCAAAATGATCTTGATATTCATTTAATACAGCCATCAACTCGTCATACTCCGCACCATGCATTAAATGCGTAGGTTGTACCACAAGATTCTTAACGCCGTTATTCACTGCACGTGCAAGCGCTTGCTCCACATTATCGATCTTCACGCCATCACGGGCTTGAATATGATTGATGATAATCTGAGCTGTAAAAGCCCTTCTTACCGACCACTCTGGGTAAGCTGCCTGTAAAGCTTTCTCGATACCGCCGATGTCTTCACCACGGCTACCGTTGAAAGAAGTACCAAAGCTCACAACCAATAATTCCTTATCTCCAATATTATCTTCATTAAGCGCGGCATCCAATGACGCGTCACCAGTATCTCTGCCGAAGTAATCCGGGTCGGCGAACTCACCCTCAACCAGTTCCTTTTGAGCATCAGTCAAAGCATCCCAAGCATCCTTTGCTGCGACACACTGTGCGTCTGTTTCATCCGTATGATTTTGTACATAAATTGCGTCGATTAAAGCGGCTACATTATCTGCTACTTCTTGGTCCGTCACAACTGGTGCTTCAGTTGCCTGTTCAGTCGTTTCAGCTGAAACCTCTTGCTCAGCAGCCACAGGCTCCTGACTAGCAGATTGTGTACCGCAACCTGTCGCACCTAAAACCAAGGTTGCCGACAATAACAAAGCTCCAATTTTTTTCACGTTTTTTTCCATTTTCTGATTCTCTCCTTTTCACATTGTGTTTGATGTTAGCGCTGATAAGTTATCCTTCTGCGAATAACCCCTCAACCAAATACAGCCGGAGACAAAAAAACATCTGCAATTGCTTGCAGACGTTCGTTTATGTAAGAAACTGAGATATACTCCCAAATCTAAGAAATATTCTCAAACGGGCAAATGCGCCCTTTCTCATCCATTACCCCGGTAGTCCGCAGGGCTGTATGCACCACATAAGTCATGCAGTAGGAAATAGACATGTATTCTGGCTTATCACCTATGTTCATTCAAGAACCCAACCTCAGTACCTTCCCAGAATTCCTCCCAGTGGCCTCTACCAAAAGTTTCAGTGAATTACAGCAACGGACTTGCGTAGGATTTACACCCAACTTCCATGTGCCATTTCCGATATTCAAATCTCACTCAGTATACCACTTGAAAAATAAATTTGTCAACTAATCTGTCCGGTTCGCGTAACACAAATCTTGAATATTGATGTTCAAGTCTTTGTATGTATTTTCAGTGGATAATACAATCAAATAGTCACCATGGAATATTTGTGTATTACCATTAGGAACGATATCTTTGTTGCCCCTATGTATACCCACTAGCAGTGTTCCATCCGGCCAATTGATTTCCCGCACTTTCCGATTAGCCACCGCACTACCCATTTCTACCGGCACTTCGACCATGCCGCCCAATTTGTCGTTTTGATTACTCTGGTCCTTTTCCACAATCCGCTCTAACAATGCTTCATAAATCGGCGTAGTCTTCAAAAGATCCGATAAGAATAAGGCAATAAAGGAGCAAGCGGCAACCGGAAGCATATGGGTCAGCGATCCTGTCATCTCTGCAATCAAGAGGATACTCGTTACAGGTGCCTTAACGCTGCCAGACAGGGCACCCGCCATAGCACACACTGCAAAATCCGGGATGTATTCCTCTGGTAGACCGAATTCCATGGCTACAAGTCCCAGCAAACTGCCTGTGAGTGCCCCAACCGCCAGAATGGGCATAAAAATACCACCTGGTGTACCGCTTCCGAAACTCGTACAAGTGAAAAGGAACTTAACGACTAAATAAAGCGCTATGACTGAGATGCCGCTGTGGGCCTTCTCGGCAATCTGCACCAAATTTTGCCCCCCGCCTAAAACCTCCGGAAGAAAAAGACCACAAGGCAAAGCAATCAGCAAGGCTATACCCGGACATAAATAATAGGGTATCTTACCGTATAAGGTCTGAAATACAAGTAAGGCTTTATTAAGTCCTGCTCCAACAATACCAGAAAGGATGCCAAGAGGAATTAACCAGATATAAAAGACTTGGGAGAGCGAAGGCGTTTCTGTAAAACTCAAAACGGGGTCAAGACCAAAGAAATATTTTGAAACAAGATCTGCAGTAAGTGCTGCCGTTGTCGCGGCGATTAGTATCAATCCTGAAAAACTTCTATGTACCTCTTCGAGTGCAAAAACAATGCCCGATAAGGGTGCGTTAAAGGCTGCAGAAAGTCCTGCCGCTGCGCCGCCTGTAATCAGATAGTTCTCTTCCAGTTTGTTTTTGCTGATATGTTTTGCCAAGGCTTGGCTGCCTGATGCGCCAATTTGTATAGACGGGCCTTCACGCCCTAGAGATAATCCAAAAAAAGATGAGATAATACCGGCAATAAAACGAACCAGTAACACGGAATGCCACTTAATCTTCAATCCATAAAGGAGCAAACCCTCTACCTGTGGAATACCACTTCCTTTTGCCATCGGTTCCTGTTTCATAAACCATGCTATCAAGAAACCAGTAACCCCAATCAATATGATCCACGGCAGTATCATCAAAGGGTTCCGCCTTAAGACGGCGTAGACCTGTATGGCGGTTTCCGTACCATATTCAATGGCAAACCGGTAAAAAACAACCAACAGTCCGGCAAACAGGCCGGAATAGATACTTTTTACTGCAATGCTCCATTTGATCGTGCTTAATTTTGACAAGACACGATATATTTTTGTGTTACCTCTCGTATGCAGCATACGATCGCCCCCTATAATGTTTTACATTTTCTATACATAGATTTATATGCATAAATACACAAAGAATTCATTTGATTCTAACTCTTTCGTATTTGATTATAACCCCAATTTGTACAGATTAAAAGGTGAATTGATAATTATAATTTCACGAATAACTATGCATAAGCATCACTGAACTCACCCTCAAAAAAGCATCTAACCCAAAAGTTAGATGCTCCTAATGCCATGGTACTATTCATTTATTTCTTTTACACGTCCTACAAGACCGCTTTCCAACATCACTTTGATGCCATGAGGATGATTTGGAGATTTTGTTAGAAGTTTACTAACAACGCCTTGTGTCAACTTACCTGTACGCTGATCCTGCTTTTGGACAATATTCACAGTCATCCCTAGCTTTATGTTTTCACGTTTTGTTCCTGCCATGATTGTACCTCTTTCTTTATTCAATTGTCACTGTCCAAGTTTCCCCGCCCCACTGCCCTTCTACTCCAGGGCAGGCACACTTTCTTACCTTTAAACATTTCTTTTATGTTCATAATAACCTAAGTCATAACTGCTCATATAACACTTAGCATAGTACCTTCTAGCCGAAAAAGCAAGAAAGTAGTGCTGCAATCGCAATTCCTCCCTGCATCAGAATAATTTTGGGATTACTTGTGATGCTACCATAGAGAGCAACTAGAATAATGTAACCCATCAGTATCATGATTGCAGTCTTGCTTACGAGCACAAATGTTGCGAGTAAAATGAGCACAGACAGAAGGCCGTTATATATTCCCTGGTTTTTCAAAAGTGTATTAACGGACTTTCTAGCAAGCTCCTCTTTTTCCATGCCAAAGACTTTTGAAGTCTTGTCCGAAGTCGTAGCAAAAGTCTCAATCAGAGCCCCAACATTTGATCCGATTTCTGTCGCCATTCTTAAAATATCTTGCTCTAACGATTTCTCTTGCTCAATCGCAAGGTCAATACCGCCCTTTAGTTTATTGAAAAACGATCCTGATTTAGGATTGGTTCCTGACATTTCAGAAAACAATCGACTTGCAAACGTATGTGAGTTACTTACTTTTTTATTTTCAAAAAGACTCTCTGTATTTGGTACAATATGCTTTTCAACAGCAACTTCATAATGTAAAATCAACCACAGTTCAAAACACGGACTGGCCACTGTGAGAATATTATCAGTACTTGCTTTTTCAATAAACTCAATATAATCCTCTGAATTTTCATAGCTGTCCCTGTCAAACACAATTACAAATCTATCAATTGCTTTGTCAAATCTCCCATCACGTTTTAAGGATTTTTTCTTTTCCTCAATCAGCTCCAGCAATTTTATTGGATGACTGAAACTACTGATGTCACCTTCCTTATGAAGAATGACCAGTTCGATTTGGCTGTTGATTCCAAGCTCTTTTCTGTTGTTATCAATTCCTTGAAAGTATTTTCTTTCTGTATTGGCTCCTTCAAATATCAAGTAATATCTTCTTAACGGTTCAATTTTAATGTCTTCTTCAAATCTGGTCGTAAGTGACCTAAACTCTCTCAGTGGGCTCATTCGTCATCACCCACCTTGTCAGAAAAGTTTTTCAGCACCGGCACTGCACCATATCGGCCTTCCAAATACGCCTTACTCAACTTTTTATCATAACGCTCTTTGAAACGGTCTAGTGAATAAAGGTGTGAAACATTGTCTTTATTTCTTTCTACAAACCAGATTTCATCTCGTCTTAATAATTCCTGATCCATAATAGTCGATTCATGGGTTGTAAAAATAAGCTGCGTGTTATTTTCTTTGAGATGTTCGAAGAAGAGTTCTAAGAACTTATAAGTCAGCTTTGGATGCAGACTTCGCTCCAGTTCATCAATCACATAAATCTTGTTCTTTTCATTACTGATTAATATGTCCAGTAAGTCAAACAATCTTCTTGTGCCATCAGATTCCTCAGAGAATTCAAAGTCACTAAATGCATTGCCATGTTCAAGCATGATTGTCGTAATAATAGGATCTTCACCCTTAGCACCCTTTATATTATAGAAAGCGGTATTGGTTCTAAGGGACATCATGGCTTTCATATTATCTGCTGAGTCTTCAAGCTTATTTTTGAAGGACCCAAGAATATCATCAGCTATTTTAGTAGGAATTTTATTTTTTAGGTCAGCCACTGATATCTCTTCAATTTTGACTTTAGATATTCCTGTGTCAAACAATTCAATGATTTCATTGATTTTGTCGCTGCCACCGTCACCATAGAAGTATTCAAAGTCAGTAATAGGTTGGTCAGGGAATATCGTTACCAGATCCTCATCAAACCATTCAAAGACATCTCTGAAAAAGGTCAGTTTTGATTCCTTATTCATTTTCTTATTTCGGTTCATTTCTCTAATAAACAGG
>JAFGTX010000116.1 GCA_016938815.1 Clostridia bacterium
ATGACGGACATTATGTATGAAATTCCATCGAGAGATGATATCAAAAAATGTATCATTACGAAAGATACAGTGGAAGGCAACCACATTCCCAGAATGGTCCTAGAAGAGGAAAAAACCATCACTGGTGAAGGTGAAACAGCGTAAGTATAAGATAAGCGAGCTAGTCATAGCTCGCTTTTTATAAATTATACGATTTAAATTTGAAAAGTTCACATTTTTTATATATAATTTTACTATTGCAGATAATGGGTATTTAAATTAATGTTATGAAATTGAAAATACACGAGGTAAGGAGATGAAACATATGATAAGCAATAAAAGTATAGTAGAAATGCCTCTCATACCTTTACGAGGACTTTCTGTTTTTCCACATATGGTACTGCATTTTGACGTGGGCAGGGAAAAGTCTATAAAAGCACTAGAAGAAGCGATGATTATAGATCAAAAGATATTTTTGACCAGTCAAAAGGACATGGACGTGGATTCGCCGACAGAAGAAGACTTTTATGAGTTCGGTACCGTGTGCAAAATTAAGCAAATGCTGAAATTACCGGGTGATGCGATTCGCGTACTTGTTGAAGGTATCAGTAGAGGAAAAATTAATCAGATTATATTTGATGAACCGTATTTTCGTGCAGAGGTTACGAAGTTTGAAGAGGAGATTATCGAAAACGATCCAGAAGTGGAAGCCCTTAAAAGAGGCTGTCTTGCTGCGTTTGAAAAATATGTTGCCATCGGCAATAAGGTATCTCCTGATATATTGATTTCAGTGTCTACCATCACAGAGATGAGTCGATTTGTCGATGTGTTGGCGTCCAATGTGACCTTGAAATTAGAACAAAAACAGCAGTTGATTGAAACAATTTCCGTCAAGGAACGTTTGGAAATTCTTTATTCTCTTCTACTTTCTGAAATTGAGATTTTAGAAGTGGAAAAACAGATTAATGACAAGGTAAGACGTCATATCAATAAGATGCAAAAAGAGTACTACCTGCGTGAACAGTTGAAAGTCATCAAGGAAGAACTTGGCGAAGAAAACGACCATGACGATGAAATGGCGGAATTCTATGAGCGTCTAAAAAAATTGAAACTCAACAAGAAGATTTCAGAGAAAGTCTCTAAAGAAATCGATAGACTTTCAAGATTGTCACCGGCTTCTGCGGAAAGTGGTGTTATCAGAAACTATATCACGACGATTTTGGATTTGCCATGGAACAAGCAAACCAAAGATAAAATCGATATCAAGCGTTCTAGAGAAATCCTCGATGAAGACCACTATGGTCTTAAAACTGTTAAAGAGCGTGTGCTGGAGTATTTGGCAGTCAGAGAACTGACTCAGAGCATGAAAGGACCGATTATTTGTCTTGTAGGTCCTCCAGGTGTAGGTAAGACTTCTATCGCCAAATCCATTGCAAGATCTCTCGATAGAAAATTCATCCGCATGTCTCTCGGTGGTGTGCGTGATGAAGCAGAAATCAGAGGTCATAGAAGAACCTATATCGGTGCGATTCCAGGCCGAATCATTACAAATATCAAGGAATCTGGTTCTAAGAACCCGGTATTCCTATTTGATGAAATCGATAAATTGAGCAGTGACTTTAGAGGTGACCCAGCATCAGCGCTACTTGAAGTGCTTGACCCTGAACAAAACAAGGAATTTACGGATCATTTCTTGGAAGTGCCGTTTGATTTATCAAAGGTGATGTTCATTACGACAGCCAACTCGTTATCGACTATACCAAGACCACTCCTTGACAGAATGGAAGTCATTCAGGTATCGGGTTATACGGAGTATGAGAAATTAAACATTGCGAAGAAATACCTCGTGCCTAAAAAATCAAAGGAACATGGCCTTGACGACTATGGCTTTACTTTGAGTGACAGCACTTTAACGGATATTATCAACCTTTATACGAGAGAATCCGGCGTGCGTGAATTGGAAAGAAAGATTGCGACGGTTTGTCGTAAAGCGGCAACGGTGATTGTTGAAGAAAAGAAAAAATCTGTGCGTGTCAATGGACAGAATCTTTCTAAGTTCCTAGGTGCACCAAGATATCGTATTGATGAAATCAGTCTACGTGACGAGGTGGGTATTGTAACCGGCCTTGCATGGACGGCTGTCGGTGGTGAAACGCTTTCGGTGGAAGTTTCAACGATGCGTGGTACCGGTAAACTTGTGCTTACGGGCCAGTTGGGCGATGTCATGAAAGAATCGGCTAGAGCGGGCTTAAGTTACGTGAGAACTAAGATTGAAGAATATAACATGCCAGAAGATTTCTATGAGAAGATGGATATCCATATTCATATTCCAGAGGGTGCAATTCCAAAGGATGGTCCTTCGGCGGGTATTACTATGGCAACGGCTATGATTTCTGCCCTTTCAGGCATTCCTGTGGATCGCAAAGTGGCTATGACGGGTGAGATTACCCTTCGTGGACGTGCGCTTGCGATTGGTGGCTTTAAAGAGAAATCATTGGCGGCAAAACGTGCGGGTATCAAGAAAATCCTATTCCCTAAGGATAATATTAAGGATTTGGAAGAAATTCCAGACTCAGTTAAGAAAGAAATTGAGTTTATTCCAGTTGAGAATATGGATGAAGTTTTGGCACACGCTTTAAAAAAGGATGCAAAAAATGAAAATAAAAAATAGCAGTTTTGTGACCAGTGCGGTGAAAGAAGAACAGTATCCAGAGGAACTGCTTCCTGAAATCGCCTTTGCCGGTCGCTCTAACGTTGGTAAGTCTTCTTTGATCAATATGTTGATCAATCGAAAAGGACTGGCTAAAACCAGTTCTACGCCGGGCAAGACCCAACTTGTCAACTTCTATGACATCGATGGTTTATTCAGAATGGTAGACTTACCGGGTTATGGTTATGCCAAGGTCTCAAAGAGTAAGAAAAGCGAGTGGGGTACGATCATCGATACCTATCTTTCATCCAGAAAGAACCTCATCGAGGTGCTTTTGCTTGTCGATTGCAGACATAAGCCAACAGAAGATGACAGAGAGATGTATCAGTGGATTAAGGCCTATGGCTACAACGGTATCGTTGTTGCGACCAAAGCGGATAAGCTCAGTCAGAATCAGTTGGCGAAACAGCTGCCCATTATTCGCACGGAGCTTAAGATGACCATGGATGACATGCTGGTACCGGTATCTTCTGAGAAACGTAGCGGGAAATACGAGGTTTGGGATTTGTTTAACCAACTGTTTATGGTCAATGGCTACGATATTGCTTTTGAACGTCAGACAGACGGTGATGAGGAGATTTTGGAGGCTGGTGAGGCACCGCTCGAAGCTAGTCTTCTTGAAAACAATCCAGAAAAAAAACCAGCTGTGATGGCAAATGCGCCGAAGAAAAAAGACAGAAAGCGCAATCGACCAGAGGAAAAGGACAAGCTGAAGAAAAAGAAACAACAAGAGGCAAAGAAGAAAAAATCCAAGAAGAAATAATACGGACCGGTGGGGAAACCCACCGGTTTTTTGATATAATATAGGGTAAGAAAACTTCTGGAGGCTCTATGGACAAAAGGTTGAATGTGCGAATAAACAAGTATATGGTCATCAGCATGATGGTGCTGATTGTCTTCAACCTAGCGGTTGGCCTATATAGAGAAAAAGTGGTTGTCGACTATATTTCGACTTATTATGAGATGTCTGCTTTGATGCTGAAAGAACAGTATGAAGACGATGAGACGTTGAGAACTTTCTATAATTCCAACGGTGCCCTATACAATCAATACGATTTAGCGGAGTGGTGCAATCTGATTGATGGTTTATACCATGAAGTGGATTCGAATGAAATTGAAGCCTTTTACGATTATCTGGATACAGTCTCCCGTACAGCACAACTCGAAATTGAAATATTCGATGGAGATACCTTTGAGCAGGATTATCCGACAGGACACGAAGGTGTTGTGGCAACTATATCCGGCTTAAATGTGGACTCTGTCAGAAAGACCCTCGTTGAGGATGGCAATCTCTTTCACGAAGTCAATGATGGACAAGCACATTATGTGTTAAATGTGAGACCTTTGAGCGATGGCAATGTCATTGCTTTACGCCGCGATGGTGCTTTCTCCGACTATGGTATCGGCGCTTCTAATCGTTTTACCCGTATTGATGCCAAACTTCAAGCAACGCTTCAATCTGATTGGAGATTGGATGGGTACTATGTGTTGAGTGAAGACGACCAGATACTTTTTTCAAACGTTCCGGAAGTAACAGGACGATATTTTGATGTGGATGAAGCGCTTGGGGCCGTGTTGACGTCGTCCAGCCCTGATGTAAAGACCACTTATCGTGGTGCTTTCAACATCAATGGTACAGCCTACGATGCGCATATCCTATTTTATTTTCCGTTGCAGGATGGCTGCGGCATGATTGCTGTGGCGGATAATCCTATGGGTGCCAAGCCCATGAATGAACTTCGTTTTTTCTCCATCTTAATGACCATTATCGGTGTTGCTTCTATTTATTTGATTGGTCAAGTGGTATTTTACATTGTAAGTCGTCATCCGGTGACTGCAAAGCGCATTACGGCTTCCAGCCGTCCGATGCGGATGGTCGTTATGATTTTTGTAATGCTGATTCTGCTGGATGGTCTGGTGATTATTCAGATCGGCAGAATCGTTTTCTTTGACCATTTTGAAACAGAGCACGTGAGAACCTTGTCGGCTTACAGCAGGAAGATCGAATCGCGTGAAGAAGAGTACAAGGCTTTTATCAGTAAAATCATGGAAGACGCGCGTTTTAGATTCACCCTATACCACGATGGTGTAAAAGATTTTGTTGACCCAGAGGCGGTGACAAAAGGGAAGGCCATTGTGACAGATTACAACTATGGCTGGGTTCCTGATGTAAACCAGACAACTCTGGATGTGTCATATATGACGTCTGAGATAGAAAATAAGGGCTATTTCGAATATTATGTAGCGCCTAAATTATTCAGCAAGAACGATTTTGACGCGTTTTATGAAAACTATATCATGGAAGGCGAAAGTGAAGATTTTCTACATCAGATCAGTCTCGTTACGCTTTTTCCAGCCAAAGATGGCAAGGGCTATGATTATGTCAAATACCATATGCACAATAAAATGCGATTGCTTGAAACCTTGAATCGCGATTTTAATTTGCTTGAAACGTATGATGATCATGTATCCTTTGCTACAAATATCACGATTTACAATGATTCGGGCAAAATCATCCGTGCGGGTGTGGGCAAAGAAAAAGTGGTTTCTAAAAATAGGAAGGATTTTTTGACAGGTGAATCCCTTTGGTATCTCTACCAGTTCAATCACGATGAGGTGTTCAGAACGGTTGAACGATCGGTGGAGGGTTACTACAATATATTGTATTCCGTAGTGCATTATTCCGACGAACTGGAATGCTATTTTGTCTATACGGTGCCCCATGATTTAATGAAAGGTGAAATGGAAAGATTGTATAATGGTTATGTTTTTGCTATGATTGTTTTATTGACTGGCGTTTTTCTGACGCTGAACATAAAAGTAAAAAGAATAAGAAGGAGTGAATAAAATGGCTCAAAATCCAATAGTGACGATAGAGATGGAAAACGGTGGTATTATCAAGGCTGAATTATATCCTGAAATTGCACCGAATACGGTCAACAATTTTATTTCGTTAATTCAAAAAGGATATTATGACGGATTGATTTTTCACCGCGTAATTAGAGGCTTCATGATTCAAGGCGGTTGCCCTGAAAAAACAGGTATGGGTGGCCCAGGTTATAGCATCAAGGGTGAATTCCTTACAAATGGCTTCAACAACAATATGAAGCACGAGAAAGGTGTTTTATCCATGGCAAGAACAGCAGCACCAAACTCTGCAGGTTCTCAATTTTTCATTATGCATGAAAAATCACCACACTTAGATGGTCAATACGCGGCTTTTGGAAAGGTTGTTGAGGGCATCGAAGTCGTAGACGACATTGCTGCACAATATACGGATCGTATGGATAGACCGGAAGCGGATCAAATCATGAAACAAGTGACGGTAGAAACATTCGGTGAAACTTATCCAGAACCTGAAAAGTGCTAGATCAACCTTTGATCTGATATTAAAAAAGACCCCAACATTCCTTGAATGCTGGGGTTAATTTTTTTGTTAAGCCACTTTTATGCTTTGGGGCTTATAACGTGTTATTTGAACCTAACACGTCTACGATTTTATGTTTTACCATATCTTTGATAGCGGTTCTACCTTCGCCTAGGTATTTTCTAGGGTCAAAGTTTGATGGGTTGTCGATCAAATTCTTTCTGATGGCACCTGTCATTGCAAGTCTCAAGTCTGTGTCAATGTTGATTTTGCAGACACCGTATGTCGCTGCTTTTTTGAGCATATCTTCAGGCACGCCTTGTGCACCAGGGATATCGCCACCGTATTCATTACACATGTCTACGAATTCCTTGATAACTGTAGAGGCACCGTGTAATACAAGTGGATAGCCAGGTAGAAGGTTGCTGATTTTTTCTAATCTTGCATAATCCAGTTTAGGTTCACCCTTGAATTTATAAGCGCCGTGGCTTGTGCCAATAGCAATCGCTAGTGAATCACAGCCCGTTCTTTTGACGAAGTCCACTGCTTGAGCAGGATCTGTGTAAGTCGCATCTTCAGCACTTACATTAACTTCATCTTCAACGCCTGCTAATTTTCCAAGCTCGGCTTCTACGACAACACCTCTAGCGTGCGCGTATTCAACCACTTGTTTCGTAACTGCCACATTTTCTTCGTATGGTAAAGCGGAACCGTCGAACATAACGGAAGTAAAGCCGTCGTCGATACATTGCTTACAGATTTCAAAGCTTTCACCGTGATCAAGGTGTAGTGCAATGTCTACGCCGCTTTCTATAACAGCCGCTTCAACTAATTTCTTTAGATATGTAGGATTGGCATATTTTCTAGCACCCGCTGAAACTTGCAGTATCAGTGGTGATTTGACTTCAGCGGCAGCCTCCACGATCCCTTGAATGATTTCCATGTTGTTTACGTTAAACGCACCGATGGCATATTTGCCCTCATAGGCTTTCTTGAACATTTCCGTTGTAGTAACTAATGGCATAAGACCCCTCCTTTAAATAATGAAACTATCAATAGTATTATAATCTATCTCCAATTTAATTGCCACCGAAACATGAAGATGATATACTTTTGCCTAGATTAATATTGGGAGAGGTTTGATGAGATTAGATAAATTGCTTTCCGACATGGGATATGGTTCCAGAAGAGAGGTTAAAATAGTGCTTAAACGCCAACAGGTAAAAGTCAACGGCGTATTTCCTAAATCGGCGTCGATTCACGTCGACCCAGAGGTGGATGAAGTTTTGGTAAACGGGGAAAGGGTGGTGTATAAGCCTCTGGTTTATCTCATGATGAATAAACCCGCAGGCGTGATTTCTGCCACAGAGGATAAAAGGGATCAAACGGTCATCGATTTGGTGGACGAGGCATTTTCCTATTACGACTTGCATCCCGTGGGGAGGCTAGACAAAGATACGGTAGGTCTTTTGATTTTGACCAATGATGGTAAATTGTCACATGAGCTGTTGAGCCCTAAAAAACATGTACCGAAAACTTATTATGCAAAGATTGACGGGATCGTCACCGAAGAAGACGTCAATGCCTTTGACGAAGGCATCAACGTGAACGACGAATACACAACCTTGCCGGCACAACTCAAAATACTGAAAAGCGGTGAGCTTTCAGAGATAGAAGTGACCATTTACGAAGGCAAGTATCATCAAGTTAAGCGTATGTTCATCGCGCGGGGCAAGGAGGTAGTCTATCTTAAGCGACTGGCTATGGGCCAGCTTCAATTGGATGAGACTTTAGAAGAGGGCATGTCCCGTGAGCTGACGGAAGAGGAACTGGATTTGCTCCAGAATAGGGAATAGTATAAAGGCATATAAAAAAGTTGCACGCATGCGTGCAACTTTTAATTTTGTTCTTATTGTCCTGTTAATTTGTTGATGATTTGATCGTAATTCATGTCCGTTGAAAGGTTAAAGGTACCGGAACGCAATTTGCTGTCCAGTTTTCTTTCAGATAGACGCTGTGTAAATTCAGATTTACTGTCGATCAGACCCTCGTCTTCCAGCTTTTGAATGATCTTAGAAGCCAGCATGCCACTCGGCACGACAAATTCGACCGTTTTTGGCGCAATCACATTGATGGTGTCGCTTCCTGGTTTAGCAGCTTCTGATGGCGTTTCAGTAGGAGTTTCTACTGGTGTGGTGCCTTCTGATGAAGTTGCTGGTGTCTCTTGTGTCACTTCTTCGGGCGGTGTCATGTCGATTACCTCGCCTTGTGATGCATCCAAATCAGTACCTTCAGAAACGGCAGGTGAGTCTTCACCAATAGCAACGTGAGTCGCATCGTCCGGCACAGTCGTTTCTGGTTCGTCAACCTCAGTTTTTTCCGAGATAAAAGGCAAATTCAAATTTGGTGTATAAGACATGGTATCTGACAATTTCCATGATATTGTATAAAACATGATTGCGATGATGAGTATGGATAATAAAACATCGCTGACATCGTAAAAGAAATCTTTTACTTTTTCCAACATATGCAATCCTCCTAGAAAAATTCTATAACTAGGATATCACAATTAGGTGTAAAAACCAATGCCTCAGCAGTTTTAAAAACATTAAATACATGTTACAATTTAAGTTAGAGCACGGAATTTAGGATGGTGTATGGCATGGGAGAGTTTTTTAGACTAAAAGATAGTGAATTTCAGGAAGCACACGATTATGCCAAGCGGCATATGTCGGCATGCTTCTTTATTATGCAGGGATTTTACAAAAAAAATGGTGAGCGTCAGGAGCATCTGGATGCGGCAACCACTTATTATATTTATAGAGAACAGGGCGTTTTGAAAGGAATCGTATATGTTAACAAATCAAAAGTCCTGTTTCCTTTTTTTGAGTCGGAAAAAGCCTATCAAAAGATGGATTTGCTCAAGATCATCAAGTATCATCAACCGGCAATTATTAGAGGGACGACCCTGGTCATTGATGCCATTTACAGAATCATAGAACGGGTGATGCCACTCTATCAGCATAAAGATTTGATTTTGATGGATTATAGGGGGGATATCTTGCATGGCCATGTCGATTATGTGACGGGAGGAGAAATTGATTTCAATAAGGCTGTGGATTTCCTAATCAGTGCCGAGCAGGCATTTTCCAGAAACCCACTCTCTATTAACCAACTTAAAATTAAGATTGGTGACACGCGCCTCAAGAACCGGTATTATTTTTTACTGGAGGAAGACCGCGTGGTGGCACAGGGACTCGTTGAATTTTGCTATGAAGGAGAAATGCTTGTAGGCGGCATTTATACCCATCCCAAACGGCGACAACAGGGTTATGGTGAACAGATGTCCATCTTGTTGACTCAGATGGCTATGGCGGAAGATAAGACACCCTATTTGATTGTAGAGAAAAAGAACCATTCGGCAGTGAATTTGTACCATAAAATAGGGTATCGAGAAGTAGAGGCGTATGAGGAACTAATCCTCGCGAAAATATAGGTGGAATAATTATGAGAGAAATAATCATTGGTGATAACGAAAAAGAACAAAGATTGGATCGATTCTTATTGAAATACTTCAATAATTCGACCAGAACCAATCTGTACAAATTACTGAGAAAGAAGGTTTTCAAGATCAATGGCGTGCGAACGACCAAGGAAGACTATTTTCTTCAGAAAGGGGATGTCATCCAAGTCTATTTAAGTGATGAATCTTTTGATGCCTTGATTAAGGAAGAGGAGCAAATTGCACCAGAAAAAATCGATTTGGAAATTGTCTATGAAGACGATGAAATTCTGATCGTCAACAAACCGACAGGTTTATTGACCCATCCGGATAGCAATGAGTACAAGAATACCTTGTCAACCAAGGTGAATCTTTATTTGAGGCATTTATCGACGAGAACTTTTAAGCCAGCTTCGATTCAGCGTCTTGACAAAAATACCAGCGGTCTTGTTATTTTTTGTAAGACGTATGACGCACTGAAAAAATACAATGAGGCGATGAGAAACCGAGAAATCAAGAAGTTCTATTTGGCTGTCGTCGAAGGTGAATTAAGGGGTTCAGGCGAAGTAAAAGGCAGTCTGGATAAAGATGAAGCGTCCAATAAAGTGACCTTGTATAAAGATTCAGACAAGGGAGAAAAGATGTGCCATACCAAGTATCAGGCACTGGAATACCTAGATGGTTATACTTTGGTAGAGGTCGAACTATTGACTGGTAGAACACATCAGATCAGAGCCTCTCTTGCCAGTATTGGACATCCAATTGTAGGGGATAAAAAATATGGTGGCAAATATGTAAAAAACGTTAGAAATCAGTTGTTACATGGGTATAAAGTAATTATCGATGGAAGGACATTTACTTGTTCTTCGGAGGATATTGACACATTTATGCATTCGTTGCGTTAAATTGACACTAAGGAGATGTGTGCGTCTATGATTCAATCATATGAAGTTGTGCTGAAGTTGATTGACCGTTTTGATTATGGCGGCGCTTTGGAAATATTACAAGAGAATGATATGGAAGAAAGTGATGTAGCGATTATTCTGGATTCTTGCCGTTATGCAATCAATTTTGACTTTCATACCGCGCGTTATTTGTTGAATCAGTTAACTGATGCAACGAAGGACGCTGCGGAGATGCGCGAGCTGAAAAAGAATCTGGAAAAGCTCATTGACGGCGATCCGCTGGCTATTTTTTCGGAATTAATCGAGAATATTGAATTTCAGATTGTAAATGAGGAATACATTGATTTTCTGGGGCGTGTCTATCGTTTCAAAGAGGCCATTCTAAAATATATGTTTGTCAAAACCAGTCTTAACAAAACGCGATTTTCCTTCCATTTGGAAGTCATGTCCAAACGCAGCATTATCAAGAGCCTTAGAAAACATTATAAAATTTACAATACCAACTTGGTGTATGGCCTATCTTCTTATTTCAAAAAATATCATCAGAACGATTATGCCATCTATGAAGTCCTGAAAATCATCAATTCGGATAAGATGGACAACTTGATTGAACTCAGAAACGGTTCTATTGTGGGCCATGGTTTTGTCGGGGTGTCGGTGGATGAAATCTATAGACTTTATGGTAACCCCTATAACGTCATTGACGATTTTCGAGTTTGTTTGCAACTCAATGATTTGCGTATAGAACGTAAGAAATATGTGTATATCAATGAATTTATCGCTCAAGAACTGGAGAAGATTCATAAAGCGGAATAGATGAGGTGAGTTTGTGACAGCGGAAGAAAGAAGAAGAGAGTTTCTAGAATGGGCCAGAGCGATTGTCATGGCACTTATTATAGGGTGTATCTTATCTTTGACGATTCGACCGACTTTGGTAAGTGGCAATTCTATGGCACCGACTCTAAATGATAGGAATTATTTGATTATAGATAAGGTAAGCTATCGATTTGACGCACCTCATCGAGGTGATGTTGTCGTGTTCAAGACTCAGTTGACAACGGCAGAGGGTGCGCCAAAAGACCTGATTAAAAGAATCGTAGGTATCCCGGGAGATTACGTTGTGCTCCGTGAGGGTTCTGTTTATGTAAATAACCAATTATTAGAAGAAAAATATGTACTTGAAAACTTTACCGATGGTGAAGTTGCCCTTACGGTTCCGGAGAACCGGTATTTTGTTCTTGGTGATAACCGTAAGGTCAGTTTAGATAGTCGCAGTAAGGAAGTGGGTTTAGTGCCTTATGATGCGATCCGTGGTAAAATTCTTATTCGCGTATTACCAATCAATGAATTTGGAGAAGTTAAATAGGAGGGGTTTTATGAAGCGTTATACAGTACAGGAGATTGGCGGCAAGGCTTATGAAGTGAAGGAAGGCGAAAGCATAGAAAAGCTGGTGAAAGAAATTCAGCCAGAACGCACTTCTATGATCATTGCAGCAAAAGTTAATAATATCTTGCGTGAGTTGACCTACGTTTTTCAAGGTGATGCGTCTATTGAATTCGTCAACCTAGGCACTATTGATGGCGTGCGCATTTATCAGCGCAGCGTGCTCTTTGTATTCCTAAGAGCGTGCATGGAACTCCATAAGAACATTTTTGTCAACGTGGAGCATTCCCTCAGCAAAGGACTCTACTGCGAAATTGAGTATGACTA
>JAFGTX010000117.1 GCA_016938815.1 Clostridia bacterium
CAAGCCGATTCACAAAGGTGTTGAAACCGTAAATCTATAGTGTATAATACCCCTTAGCTATCGCTAGGGGGTATTTGTTTGAAAACCAAACCCAAAACACGCATTCCAGTAGATGTCTCAGGCATCCAGGTAAATTTCTGCAAAAACCCTACCTGCCTCAACTTTGGCAACCCTGCCAGCTTAAAGACACAGCCCCGTGGCCCCGGAGCAAAAGAACGGGGCCGCGATACTTATACCCTTTTGGGAGGACAGCAAGGCAGAAATGTGTTTCTTCGTTGCCAGTATTGCGGAGAAACCCCGCCATTAAAAAGCAACCAGGGCATCTGTGAAGAACTGAACAGGGTCGCTGCCTATCTTGACCCTGCTGATGAACCAGTATGTCCAGAACCTTCTTGCGAAAACCATGGCGTCGGCATTTCAGTTGAGGGTGCATATTACTCTTTTGGGAAAACCAAATCTGGTTCCCAGCGTTACCGTTGCCGGACCTGCAATAAAACCTTCTCTGTTGGTTGTTCTACATTGCGGCAGAAAAAACCCGAGATCAACGAAATGGTCTTCAAGCTGCTGATGAACAAGATGCCGCTGAACCGAATTTGCGAAACGGTTGGCATTTCGATGAACACGCTGTACGGGAAAATAGATTTTATTCATCAGCAATGCCTCAAGTTTGCCGGTAAACAGGAGAGAAGACTGCCAGAGATCGATATCCCTCGCCTCTATATATCAGTGGACCGGCAAGACCACATGATCAACTGGTCGCAGGCTCACGATAAGAGAAATATTGTCCTAACAGCTCTTGGCAGCGCTGACAATAAATCAGGGTTCATTTTTGGTATTCATGTCAATTACGACCCAACGCTTATGCCTTTAGTCGTAGAGAATGAAGCCAGAACTTCTGGCGATTATGATCTTAAGCCACCATTCAGGAAACATGCTCGCTTGTGGCTTGAAAAGGACTTTGTTGATTCCATAGAGCAGCGCAGGAGAAAAGCCACCATAAAAGGAAAATCGAGCCTTGCTGAAGAAATCAAAGGACAATATGAGCAGGCACAGGATCGAACAGACGTGGAGTCCTCGGAGGACATCGGCGACACAATATCCCTTCCTCGTAACGGAATGCTGGTCCATTCCGAATACACCCTCTATGCCCATTTTTTCTTCCTGCGACAACTGCTGGGCAATGTCGGCAAGGTCCGGTTTTACCTTGATCAGGAATCCGGCATACGAGCGGCTTGTCTGGCGGCCTTCCAAAAAGAGGTCTTGGATAAGCGCTGCGATGCGTTCTTTGTCAAAGTGAACAAAACTCTGACGATCAACCAGAAACGCAGCCTGAAAGTGCAGAGTGATCGGGAGTTGGAGGAATTACGCGAGAGCGATCCGGCGTATTCTCTGTTATCCGACTTCGATTTACGTTTGATTGTGATCCAGCAACGAATGAAATCTCTTGTTAATATCGGCCCCTGGCATGACCGATGGCTGTTATATCCTTTCCCGGACATGAGTGAACCGGAGAAGGCTATCTGCTGGCTGACAGACTTGCATGATCGTAGCTATGCGGATGAGCAGTTAGCTAGGCTCTATGCCAAAGCAACATTGCACGGGATTGATCGATTTTTTATGCAGGTTCGGAGAAGAATATCTTTATTGGAGCGACCAATTTCATCAGCCAGCAGTGAGGGACGGAAATGGCATGGATATAGCGCATATAACCCTGCCATGGTCGGGAAACTTCTGGACATCTTTCGAGTTTTTTACAACTATGTCGCCATTGGGAAGGATAAAAAGACGCCTGCAATGAGGTTGTCTTTGAAAGAAACCCCTGCGACATTCATGGATATTATTACTGAGGGGAGCATATAAATGGCATTTTCATTCGACGCCACAATTCAAAAGCTGCAAATGACCCCAAGAGGCAAAGAAGCCTCTATGTATGGGCCGATCCGGGATCTTTTTATTCATATCCTAAAATACCCTGCTGCAGACGTGGATATTGATGTTGCTGGGGAGGGGGGTCGGCCAGACGTGACCGCTCGGGCACCGTCCGGTTTAAAAAATAGCAAAGGTGGCCAACAAAAAATAGACTGGGTTGTTGTAGAAGCAAAGGACGAAAGGGGCTGTTTCGCTGATACAGAGTCCAGAGAAAAAATATTCAGCCAGAAATCCAAATATATTACGTCCAACACCGCCTGGTTCGTGATGGTTGAACCAGAAATGATCGTTGTCAGGCAAGTTATTGGTAACGACTTCGCCGTAAGTAATGACATTGAAATCCCTCTTGCGGATTTGAGTAAACAAGTTTTTCTACAACAATTAGATGCGCTGAAATTCAGTCTCGCTGGCATACCATATCGGCTGAAAAAATTTCGTGAAGGTGATGTGAGTTTAATCGCAGCAGAAAAACTTACAAAACCAGAGAATGGTTCTCTCAACCCAAAAGCCATGAACAGGTATCGTGTTACAAAAAAGCGGTTTTACGATAACGTGCGCGACGTAACCTCTTTGCTCCAAATAGCAACACGCAATGCACTTGAAAAGTCGATGGCTGAGATTGAGAGATATCAGATATTGGCCAATGATTTTGGAGAGAAATATAAGGAACGAGAAAGAGACAAGGCCGTATGGTACTTCAATCCTCACTTTTTGACTATCGAGGCAAAGCCTCAAGGGCCTGATGCAACCAGGCAGCATTATAAGGATGCAGCAGCGCTCAGAAAAGAGTTTAAGAAAAATCCCCATGTGGCAAGACTTGCTTTAGATGGACTCCCCAGCTTTCAAGCGAGAACTGGTGCAAAAGACGAGATTCTTGCTGACCTGTTCTGCATTGAGACAGCAAACTTGATCCTCGCCCGGATTCTATTGTTACGTTTTTTCGAGGACAATGGTTTTTTCGGTGAACTGAAGTATGTATGCAATGGCGGTGTCAAAGCATTTCAAACTATGCGCGAGTATTTTAAGGCAAGCTACACCCGTCTTCTTGAAGAAGCCTACCGAAACGCCAGTCAACTCTATGCTGCTGCTTTTGAAGAAACAGAAATGGATTGGGTTTTGGGAATAAATGATCAAGGCTTATCGAATGCTATTGAATGGGCGATGTTTCAACTCAGTAGGTACGATTTTTCGACAATTAAAGGGGATATTCTTACTGGCATCTATGACCGCTTCATGGATCAAAAGCAACGGAAGAAACTTGGTGAATATTATACGCCGCCCTCAATTGCTCGGTATATCGTCAAAAGAATTGGGATAGACAGATCCAGTCGTGTTCTTGATCCCTCCTGCGGATCAGGAACATTCCTAATTGAATCCTATCGAGAGATGGTCGGAAATGATATCGAGCGTGGTGCGGCAGAATATACCGATGCTCTTGATGCCCTTACAAGAATTGCCGGGAATGATCTGAATACTTTTTCCTCCGTTCTGGCACAAATCCAATTATTGTGGCAGGTCCTTGGAATGAAAGAAGAGATAGAGGCGAATGGCTTCCCTGATATTATGGTTACCGGGAAAATCAATTCGCTAATTGCTATTGATCAAATGATGTCACTTGATAGGTTTGGCGAGATATCCCAGTCTATCTATGACGCTGTGATTGGCAACCCACCTTATGTGAGATCAGAGAGGAGCGGTCAAGATCTTGATGACGAAACCGTAGCTGAGTTCACTAGAGGGACGGGAACCCACAAAGGTATTTCAGTGGGGAGGAATGCTTATGCTTTATTTATCTACAAAGCTCTAAGTTCCTGGTGTAAGCCCATAAATGAAGAAGGCCAAGCAGGGAAATTGGGATTTGTTATCCAGTCCTCACTGTTCGATGCTCAAGAAACGAAAGACATCAGAAAGCTTTTTCAACTTGGCGGTCGTTGGACTATTTGTGAAATTGTTGACCTAGAAATTATTTATCGCAAGGTTTTTGATGCTGACGTTATGCCAGCTATTGTCATCATGGAGAACCGTCCCCCGACCGAAGACGATGTTGTCTCTATTCGACATGCTGACCATAGTTGTGTGAAGCAAGATATGGCGGGCTCATTGCCTTCCTTCGATATAGAGGACCTACCAGAACAAAAAATCCCTTACACTGATTTATTCACGCCTGACGGCAGAATAATGACCAGGTTGACCCCTGGGCGGCTGGATGTGATTAGAAAGATATGGAGGAATGGCACTCTTCGAGAAGCCGCAAAAAAATATTGGTTAGGGAAAAGGCTTGATGCAAGAGGCAAAGCCTCAGATACCCCACCCCATAAAGATGATGCCCACAAATGGGATGAAAGAGAGATGATAACTCGGGGGATTGTGTTCAGGAATAAAAAAAGCTATATCCCGGGAGGTCATAGAGTTTACAAAGGTGAAAATATTATATCTGCAGAATTACAGGGTGACCCGGTTGAGGTAGATATCGACCTAACGGGAATTAGCGATAGTTCCTTATGGTCACTAGGAAGCCTCCTTCCTCGGCGTGGATTTGCAGCGGCTGGCGTAGCACACTCTGTAAATGCAGTTGAGTTTGACTCCAGCAATATTGCCTTCACTGATACGGCGTCGTTATTTTTCCCACGAGATGATTTGCAAAAGTTTCCTTTTGACTTGTATTTCCTCTCGCATGTTTCTGTTTTTTATTATGCCATAGCTGCACGGATGGGAGTATTGAGAACGCTTAGAAGCCATATATATCCAACGAATTTAGCATTGATGCCCTGGTCAGAAAATTTAAAGGATGTTGGATCGCAAATAGAAGCGTTAAGGCTCCCGATAGTCGAGGCATGTCAAAATCGCTTCCACGCCCAAGAGTCTTTGCAAAAAGCGCTTGAAGATTTAAATCTTTCATCCCTTAAAAATCATCTTAGAGACGACAAGGATACCCATATTTTTTGGGCAGAATGTTTTGACCAACCAAATTACGAGGTTGAAATTAGCAACGTTCGAATAACCAGTCGTGAGAATGGAGAATTTCAAGTTTCATTTTCTTACGACTTGCTGGAATGGGTAGAACTTAATAGACAAGATCTTGCTTTGGGATTAGTAATAGCGCTCAAACAACTTGATGGGGAAATGATTAAAAAGAAAGATATCCTCAATCTCCAAATTCCTGTTTCGTCCAGCGAACTGGCCGAATGGGAAGATATAATTGATCAATACCAAGAGCCAAAGCTAGAGACCGCGATGAAGGAACAGCTTAATGGATTAGATCAAATCGTTGGAAATGCGTTGGGGTTGGATAAGGACGATATTGCTTTTATTCAAAATGAACTTGAAAGAGACCCGTTCCTTAAAGGAATCCGTCCTCGCTATCCTGGTACAACAACACGAAAACAGGGATTGCGTACTGGTCTCAGTTCCAGTGAAAGATACCAGTAACCGACAATAAAAAAGACCGACACCAGCTAAATGCCCGACGTCGGTCTTTTTTATTCACTTTCCAACCTTCAACACCTTTGTGAATCAGCTTG
>JAFGTX010000118.1 GCA_016938815.1 Clostridia bacterium
ACGCTCTCGTTGTTGAACTGCTCATCTGCCAATTGTTGAACCGGTTCTACGTTTTTAAGGATGGCATGGATTTGATCTGGAATCGCCTTAAGACCTGCAATCATCTTATCGTAAGTCTCTTTCTCGACACGACCATTTAAGTAACCGAATCGTAGTGCCAAGAGGTAGAACGCCGTCAACTGGGTTGTATAGGCCTTAGTCGATGCCACACCGATTTCTGGACCTGCCCAAGTGTAGAATACATCGTCAGATTCTCTGGCCACAGAACTGCCTACCACGTTAACAATGCTGAGAACTCTTGCTCCTTTACGCTTCGCTTCTCTAAGAGATTGAAGGGTATCCAAAGTCTCACCAGACTGGGAAACTGCGATAAACAAAGTCTTATCATCGATAAATGGATCTCTGTATCTAAATTCACTGGCAATATCCACTTCCACTGGGATTTTCGCAAATTTTTCGATAGCATATCTGCCGATAAGACCAGCATGGTAGGCTGTACCACAAGCAACGATATAGACTTTATTGAAATTGCTCAAATCATCTGCCGTTAGATTGACGCCCTCAATATCGATGATATCGTGCTTATTCAGTCTTCTATGAAGTGTCGCATGGACACCTTCAGGCTGTTCATAAATTTCTTTAATTGTGAAATGTTCAAAGCCTTCTTTTTCTGCCGACTCCACATCCCAAGTCACTTCATAGACATCACGCTGTACCTTTTTACCATGGGCATTGTAGATTGTAATGCCATCTTTCGTCAATACAACGGTTTCGTCATTTTCGATCAAGTATACTTTTCTTGTATATTTAAGCAGTGCCGGAATATCCGAAGCTAGGAAGTTTTCATTCTCGCCAAGACCCACGATCAATGGACTGTCTTTTCTGACGGCAATGATCTTGTCCGGTTCATCCTTGCAGATGATACCCAGTGCATACGCGCCTTCCATCTTGGCAACCGCTTTATTGACCGCGTCCAGTAAATCACCGTCATAATAGTAGCCTACAAGGTGTGCGATGACTTCCGAGTCCGTCTCAGATTTGAACTCGACACCAATGTCATTCATCAACCATTCCTTGATGGACATGTAGTTTTCGATAATGCCGTTATGGATCACCGCAATCGAAGAACTTTCATTGGTATGAGGATGCGCATTGACTACCGACGGTGCACCGTGTGTCGCCCATCTGGTATGACCGATGCCAAGCACGGTATTTTGAAAATCATTAGCAATCGCTTCCTGTAAATTTGAAAGTCTCCCTTTACATTTACGTACCACCAATTCACCGTGGTCATAGACAGCGATGCCCGCTGAGTCGTAACCTCTATATTCTAATTTTGATAAACCTTCCATTAACACCGGTACTGCTTGATTATTGCCAATATATCCTACGATTCCACACATATTTGCCACACTCCTAAATTATTTTTTTATTATTAGGACGAAATTATTGCTTCGTAAATAACATTTTTAGTTTCAAAAACACAAAAATAGACCCTAACATTAGCGTCTATTGAATACACGTAACTAGTATTGTCCATCTGGCCCACTTTGTCCCTAAAATCACTTTCAGGTTTTGTAAGACCGTTATCGGTAATGGCATACCGCAGAGCACCCGCCGAAATTTCGATTAACTCTGCCCTCGTCAACTGCAGGCTACGCTCGCAGTTCTGGCGCTTTTATTCAATTTGTATGGTGAATTGCATTAAAGCCCTCCTTCCATTTCGTCCAATTTGAGTATAACATAAATATAGACAATTGCCTTATATTTTAATAAATTCTGTTATATATTTGTAAAATTTATCAATACGTTGTAGAATATAAACTGTTCGAATAAATGATAAAGGAGTGTTGAACATGTTTGAACCAATACCATATGCGGATGTTCCCAAAAATGCACTGTTCATTGATGTTCGCAGTCCATCGGAATATAAAAGCGCTACCATCGAGGGGGCCATCAATCTGCCCATCTTTACCGATGAGGAGCGTGCCTTAATAGGCACGATGTACAAGCAGGAATCAACAGATAAAGCAAAACAACGCGGTGTCGATATCGTATCGGTGAAATTGCCGAATCTCTTTGCTAAGATTGTTCAATTAAAAAGGGATTCTAAACGCCCTCTTGTTCTTTTCTGTGCACGAGGTGGTTACCGCAGCGGCTCGCTAGCTTCTTTTCTGAACGGCATGGGAGAACGTGTATTTTGGTTGAAGAATGGCTATAAAGGCTACCGCAATTACGTTCGAGCGCAAATCGACCTATACGCCGAAGAGAAGAATTTCATCGTCCTTCACGGCAATACCGGCATTGGAAAAACGCGTATCTTAAATGAGCTTAAAAATCGTGGACTCGACGTGCTTGACCTTGAGAAAGGCGCCAATCACCGTGGCTCAACTCTCGGCAGCGTTGGACTTGGTGAACCAACCAGCCTTAAGCAATTTGAATCTTATATCTATCACCGTCTGACGGAATTCAAGTCTAATTATATCATTGTAGAAGCCGAAAGCAGACGTATTGGCAAAGTGTTTGTACCGACCGCGATTCACGATAAAATGAACCGTGGCATTCACGTCAATCTGACGGCGGATTACGATTTTAGGGCGGACATCCTGATTGAGGATTATACCAGCCATCCGAGCTTTAAAGAAGATATGGCAGAGGCCATCAGCTATCTAGGCAAATACATTGGTGAGAAGCGGGTTCAACAATATTTGGATTTGTTGGCAGCGGACAAAATAAAACCTCTAGCTATCGATTTAATGCAAAATTACTACGATCCACTTTACGAACACAAAGCCGATCAGGTGGAGTATGCGTTGATTCATCATATCATCTCGGTTGAAGAAACCGTTGACGTCATTGAAGAGTGGTATCGAAAAGAATTCGTACCCCTTGTTGAGGAAGATATCAGTGAAGGTGAGTAATGCATAAAGGTTCTGAATTTTAAAGACTAAAAAGGGTATCTGAAATTTTTCAGATACCCCATCTTTTTTTATTAGCCTAATTCTTTTTCTATCAAAATGACCAGCTGCTCGGCATGTTGCTGAAGCTGAGATTGATCCTTGCCTTCAATCATGACTCTCACGAGAGGTTCTGTACCGGATGGTCTGATGAGCACACGTCCCTGACCATTATAGACATACTCTACATCTGCAATTGCCTGTTTGATGGTCTCATTCTCTAGATAAGCATGTTTCTTATCATTAGCTACCTTTGCGTTGAGAAGTACCTGAGGATACGTATCCATAATAC
Organism: Clostridia bacterium; assembly: GCA_016938815.1. Classification (GTDB taxonomy): domain Bacteria; phylum Bacillota; class Clostridia; order Peptostreptococcales; family Acidaminobacteraceae; genus JAFGTX01. The sequence goes on from JAFGTX010000118.1 coordinate 3,250, forward strand.
CTGCCAGCGCAGAAAGAGCGTTACCGGTTTGCTTCATGACATGCATCAACTGTACACCTGTTAATAAGCCATCACCCGTTGTATTATAGTCTAAGAATATAATGTGACCCGACTGCTCGCCACCTAGAACAAAATGACCTTCCTTCATAGCCTCTAACACATAACGGTCTCCGACTTTTGTTTTTACCGCCTGAATGTCATTTTCCTTTAGTGCAATATCAAAACCTAAATTGGACATCACCGTTGAAACCACCGTACGATGGTTGAGCTTGCCCTGATCAGCAAGGAACTTACCACAAATGGCCATGATCTTATCGCCATCGACCAAAATACCATTCTCGTCCACTGCCAGAACACGATCTGCATCGCCGTCAAATGCCAATCCTAAGTCGACTTCATGTGCTTTGACATAAGCACATAGGCCTTCTGGATGGGTACTGCCGCAGTTATCGTTGATATTGAATCCATCTGGCGCATTATTGATGACAAAGGTTTCTGCACCCAGTTTTTCGAGGGCATATTTCGCCACTTCGTAAGCTGAACCATTCGCCGCATCCAGCGCGACTTTAAGGCCTGATAAATCTCCTGAAATCGTTCCCATGACCTCTTCCGCATAAATTTCCATAGCCCTAAAGACTTCCGTCTTGCGACCAATTTCCGTGCCACTCGGATTATGGGCCAAATCTTTATCGTTCAAGATATAATCTTCAATTTCTGCCTCGATGGCATCTGTTAATTTATAGCCTTCCGAGTTGAAAAATTTTATACCATTGAACTCCACCGGATTATGCGAAGCGGAAATCATGACGCCTGCATCCGCATTAAAATGCTTGATGAGCTTTGGAATCGCTGGTGTCGGTATCACACCAACTTTGACGACATCACAGCCTGCAGAGAGGATTCCGGAAAGCAAGGCCGATTCTAACATATCACCTGAGACTCTCGTGTCCTTGCCGATGACAATCGTTGAACCCTTCTTTCCTTTGGTAATCACATGTGCACCAAAACGCCCCAGTTGATAAGCCAATTTATTTGTCAATTCTTCATTCGCTACACCACGTACCCCATCGGTACCAAAAAGTTTACCCATAATAGCCTCCAGATATTATTCTTTTTCTTCCTGAGCTTTCAATAGTAGCTCTCTGACTTTCACTACAAAAGGGTTACTACCGATTTCTCGATCCCTTATCATTTCGTCATCCATATATGCAATCAGTTTTTCAATTTGAACCCGATTGTAATTTTTAATCAACAGGTTTTCCACTTCAAACTGCTCAATTGCGTTTTCATCGTAATCATTTTCAATCGCCTTTTGAATCAATACCTTTAACATACCCACGACACAACTGGTGCCATCACAAGTCTGGCAAACGGTTGGTCCTAGGCATAGCGTATCCACACCTTTTTTAAGTATTTCAAAATGCTTTTTCAAGCGCTCAGCAAGCGTCGAAAAGCCTGTCTGTAAGGTTCTATTCAACAAAATCATCTGTCTTGTACGGTAAGCAAAAATTACAACCGCCACAGCAATCGACATCATGAAATAACTGATATATTGATTAAAATAATGAGTCGCCATTAATTTTTCCACACCAAAGATCATAAATACAAGCGCCGCACCCACTTTAAGCTGTAATTCCGGTACTTTGCTTCCGAGCTTGATGCCCACCCAAATAGCCAATAATCCAGTCAATACCATGCCCGAAACGGTCCCCATCAATATGATAGCGGGATGCCCATAACTGGTCGATAAGGTGAGTGCCGTTAGCTGCGTTTTATCACCCAGTTCTCCTATAAAAAATGCCGCTCCTACAGTCAAAATGGGCCCGTATTTTGATGTTGGCGCTTCAACTGTCTCATCGTCAATAGAGAGTGATAGCAAGCCAAAAAGGATAAAAATCACCCCTGCAACCAGATAAATGACTTCAAAAGGAATCACTCTTTGTAAAATAGACCCTAAGGCTATCGCCAGCCCATGATTGACAAAGGCGCCTAAAGCGATACCGATCACGATATCCCGTACTTTGTACCTTGTGGCAAACGCCATAGCCATTAATTGTGTTTTGTCCCCCATCTCTGCTAAAAAAATAAGCAGCAGGGCTTTTATGTAAATACCCATCTTTTTCACAACCTTATTTTATTACACACGATACTTTTATTGCGCATCTATTATTATATCAAATCTTACCCGTGAATCCCAATAAAATACTTATCTTATTCTATAAAATTCTATTCTTTTTAACATCGTTTTCTGCTAAAATGAATCAGGATAAAAAAGTAGGAGCGTGAAGCTTATGTCAAAAGGACTATCACATTTTTTAGCGTTTCTGGCTAGCGTACTATGGGGCATTAATTTCATCAGCATGAAATATCTTTCGGATTATTTTCCATCTTACAGTTTGGTATTTCTGAGATTTGTCATTGCCGCTCTATTTCTGTGGCTGATGTTATGGTATCGACGTAAAAAGGATCCGACCTTAAAGCCACTGGCAAAAAAAGACTATAAAGATACTTTGATTACCGGTTTTTTCGGTATTGCCCTCTATTTTTACTTTTACACCTTTGGATTAAAGTACTTGACTGCCAACATGGCAGCACTGCTATGCGCCTTAATCCCTATATTTTCGCTATTAGGTGAAATTGTTGTATTTAAAAAGCGATACCCTCCGATTGTCTATGCATTTTCCTTGCTTTCGATTTTCGGCGTATTTTTAGTACTGGATATGAAATTATCCGAATTGGTTTCCTCTGACGCCTTTATAGGCATATTGCTGATGTCGGGAACCAATCTATCATGGGTTGTCTACACCATGATTACCGGCAATTTACAAAAGACTTACGGTAGTCTTTCATCGTTGACCTTTCAAAGTACGGCAGGTTGTATTGTACTTGGACTGACAGCGCTATCAGATATCAAAAGTGCTCTTGTCATACTGACAACCGCTCCGAATGCAGGTTTGATTATACTTAACCTGATTTACGTCGGCGTCGGCAGTTCAGCTTTGGCCTATCTCTTCTATATCGAAGGCATGAAACACATCGGTCTGCAAATGGCATCTCTATACATGAATGTCATTCCAATCGTAGCAGCCGT
>JAFGTX010000012.1 GCA_016938815.1 Clostridia bacterium
GCAACAGCAGCATAGATGGCATTCATATACTGTTAGGAATGTTGGATCAAGAACAAGGACTGGTCGCAGCCTTGCTGAAGAAAATTGATTGTCCGGTTGAAGCTTTTACGGCTGCTTTGCGTGAACAGGTGGAAAAATTACCGAAAGTAAGTGGTCAAGATCAAATCTACCTATCCATGGATGGACAAAAATTGCTGATCAATGCTGAAAAAATAGCGGAAAAGATGCAAGATGAATATATCAGTGTAGAGCACATACTCTTAAGTTTGCTGCGTCATGGAAAAAGGGAACTTAAAGAGGTCTTCAATAGCTTCAAGGTAGATGAAGACCGTATCATGAATGCTCTGAAAGAAATCAGGGGATCACGCAGGGTGACTTCTGATCAGCCAGAAAATCAGTATGATGTTTTGAAAAAATATGGGGTGGACCTTGTGGCACTAGCCCGTGAAAATAAGCTGGATCCTGTTATTGGTCGTGATGATGAGATTAGACGTGCGATCCGCATTCTATCGAGGAAAACCAAGAATAACCCTGTGCTGATTGGAGAACCGGGTGTTGGTAAAACCGCCATTGCGGAAGGTCTCGCTCACAGAATCGTCAAGGGTGAAGTGCCTGATAACCTGAAGGACAAGCGTATTTTTGCGCTGGACATGGGGGCGCTGGTGGCTGGTGCCAAATTCAGAGGTGAATTCGAGGAACGTTTGAAGGCGGTTTTAGATGAAATCCGCAATAGCGAAGGTAAAATCTTGATGTTCATCGATGAACTTCACAACATTGTTGGTGCCGGCAAGACGGAAGGTGCAATGGATGCAGGCAACTTATTGAAACCCCTTTTAGCGCGTGGTGAATTAAGCTGTATTGGTGCGACAACCCTTGGTGAATACAAGAAGTATATAGAAAAGGACACCGCACTTGAAAGGCGTTTTCAACCGATTCTTGTTGAAGAACCGACCGTTGAAAATACGATTACAATACTAAGAGGACTTAAGGAACGCTATGAAATTTTCCATGGCGTGCAAATTACGGATGAAGCCATCGTCCAAGCGGCAGTGCTTTCCGATCGATACATTTCTGATCGGTTTTTGCCAGATAAAGCCATTGATTTGGTAGATGAAGCCTGTGCCCTGATCAAAACAGAAATTCAGTCCATGCCAATTGAACTGGATGAAATCTCTAGAAAAATGATGACTTTAGAAATCGAGATAGAAGCCCTTAAAAAGGATAAAGATCCTCAGGCGCAGGAACGACGTACCAATCTGCAAAAAGAATTGTCTGAACTGAAAACAGTATTCGATGAGCGCATGGCCACTTATCAGCGTGAAAAAGAATCGGTGGATGAACTCAACAGCCTGAAGGAGGCGTTAGAGCAGTTGAATCATGAAATAGAGATGGCTGAACGTTCCTATGATTTGAACAAGGCGGCTGAACTGAAATACGGCAAATTGCCTGACTTGCAAAAGAAACTGGAAACCTTACAGGAAAGCTCTGCAACTAAAGAAAATGAACTGATTAGAGAAGCTGTGACCGCAGATGAAATCGCGGGCATTGTTGCTAAGTGGACAGGCATTCCTTTAGATAAACTCCTTGAAAGTGAACGTGAAAAACTTTTGCAGTTGGAAGACATGTTGCACCAAAGGGTGATTGGACAGGATGAAGCGGTGACAAAGGTATCCGAAGCGATTTTGAGATCCAGAGCGGGCATCAAAGATCCGACCAAACCGATTGGTTCTTTCCTGTTTCTAGGACCAACAGGCGTTGGTAAGACAGAACTGGCTAAGGCTTTGGCTGAAAACCTATTTGATTCAGAGGACAATATGATCCGAATCGATATGTCGGAATACATGGAGCGGCATGCGGTGGCAAGACTCATCGGGGCACCTCCAGGGTATGTAGGCTATGAAGAAGGTGGACAACTGACCGAAGCGGTCAGAAGAAAACAGTATGCTGTCATCCTTTTTGATGAAGTGGAAAAGGCGCATCCGGATGTTTTCAACGTATTGCTTCAAGTCTTGGATGATGGTCGCATTACGGATGCTCAGGGCAGAACCGTGGACTTCAAAAATACGGTAATCATCATGACATCCAACATGGGTTCCTATCAGCTACTGAGTGGTGTGCATGAAGATGGCCATATATCAGAGGACGCGATTAAAGCAGTACACCAAGAGCTTAAAGGTCATTTTAGACCGGAATTTCTGAATCGTCTTGACGAGATTGTTCTTTATAAGCCATTGACGGAAAAGGAAATGATGGCTATTGTAGATTTAATGGTAAAGGATGTAGAGGGGCGCTTGGCACAGCAATATATGACCTTGTCTCTCAGCGAGGCAGCAAAAAGGTATACAGTGTCGGCTGCTTATGATGTCCACTTTGGTGCAAGACCAATCAAAAGATTTTTGCAGAAAAATGTTGAAACCCTGATTGCAAAGGCAATCATTAAGGGCGAAGTTAAGCCGCATGACCACGTGCGTATTGATGTGGAGGATGGGGTATATAAAATCCAGAGATGATACGTGAGGTGCCTTATGGATGACAAGATCAGAAAAGAAATCAATCAGACTAGACAAATTCAGAAATTTTCCGCTTACGGTTTTTTAAAGAACCTGAAATTTTTCGAGCCTTATCTTGTCATCTACCTCTTGGGTAATGGCTATTCACTCTTTCAGATAGGTATTCTCTATTCTATCAGAGAGGCCATTATCTATGTATTTGAAGTGCCATCTGGTATTATTGCGGATTATTATGGGCGCAAAAAGGAACTGTATATGTGCTTTGCATTTTATATCATTTCTTTTGTTTTGTTTTATTTCGGGACAAGCTATTGGAAAGTAGTCATGGCCATGCTCTTTTTCGGTCTTGGAGAGGCCTTCCGATCAGGGACCCATAAGGCGATGATCTACACCTATCTGGAGGCGCGTGGTTGGTCTTCCTATAAAGCGTATGTATATGGCCGTACCCGTTCCTTTTCGCTGATTGGGTCAGCTGTCAATGCGATCGGCGCCATTGTCCTGATTTTGAACGTGCCAAGTTCGAAATATATTTTCTTGGCGTCGGTCATGCCCTATATTTTGGATTTTGCTTTAATTGCCACTTATCCGGATTATTTGGACAGTCCTCAGGGGGATAAAGGTCCTTTAAAGGATGCCTTTAGCATTAAGGGACACCTTTCTGACATTTACAAAAGATTTGCTTTGCGAAAGATTGTAATCAATTCAGGCTTGTTCGAAGCGGTCTTTAAAAGTGTGAAGGATATGATTCAGCCGATTTTGGAGATTATGATTGTCACGACCGGTATCGTCATCCTCAAATCCATGTCACCAGAAGACAATCTTCATATCATACTAGGCTTGAGTTATGCCGGTATCAACCTGATTAGCGCCTATGCTTCCAAGCATGCTTATCTATTGAAAAAACATGCGACATCCTCTCAATTATTGAATCGAGTCTATTTGGCCTTTGCGGCAGTACTCTTCGGTCTTTTCATAGCCATTCGGCTGAATTGGGTAGGGGTCATTGTTGTCTTATTCATTGTGATTTATATGCTTAGAGATATTCGAAAACCACTCTTTGTCGATGCTTGTGACGATTATATGGAAAAGAACCAAAGGGCAACGGTACTCAGTATTGAGTCTCAACTCAAGGCACTCTTTACGGTTGTATTGGCGCCGAGTATAGGTTTTCTTGCGGATCAATTTGGCATTGCGACAGTCATGTTGGCTTCTGGGGTTATTCTGATTTTATTATATACACGATTGAAAGTTGTAAATGAGTAAAGCGTATTAAGGCTTGTTGATTATTTTATTACAATAGGAAGTACTTTATGCATACAGAGACATGTTCTGTATGCTTTTTTTATTCTATTAAGATAGTAGAAGCACTCCTAAATAGAAATTACAAAAAAAATTTAGCAAATACATAAAAATTTCATGGCAAATATAGAAAGTTGTGAATACATCTGTGTGTTTAAATATAAAAGCAAATACCGCGAAATGGTATATTTTATTAAGTGAAAAATTAAAACATATAATGATTTAAAAGGAATTCAGAATATTGTCACACTTTGTTATTTTTTAAACAATTTATACACTTATAAACCAGCAGTTTCAATGCTTACAAAAGATGTTACATTATTGAAATGGGTTGGAAAATATGCTATGATTAACTTGAAATTATATATTTTATTTAATGATTTCAAACTATTTTTTTAAAGGGGGAGAAACAATGGAGAACAACAGAGAAAGTTGGGGATCGAAGCTTGGTTTCATTATGGCGGCTGCTGGTTCAGCGGTCGGTTTAGGTAACATTTGGAAATTCCCATTTACTGCAGGTAACAACGGTGGTGGTGCATTTGTACTTATTTACTTAATTTTCGTTATCTTCATCGGCTTCAGTGTTATGTTAACTGAGTTTGCAGTAGGTAGAAGAAAGAACTTGGCGGCAGTTGGTGCTTACAAGTCAGTGGACAGCCGTTGGACATTTGCCGGCGTTCTTGGTGTACTAAGTGGATTCTTGATCATGGGCTTCTATCCAGTAGTTGGTGGCTGGGCATTGGCTTACGTGTTCAAAGTATTCGGTGGTTTATTAACAGATCCAGCTGCAATTGGCGATGTATTCGGTGGTTTTATTACAAACCCAGTTCAACCGCTAATCTGGATGGTTGCTTACTTATTACTTAACGTAGTTATCGTAGTAAGAGGTGTATCATCTGGTATCGAAAAAGCGGGTAAAGTGCTTATGCCTTTGCTATTCGGTATCCTTATTCTAATCACTATCAAAGGTTTGACATTACCTAATGCGATGGCAGGTGTTGAATTCTTATTCAAACCTGACTTCAGCAAAGTAACTGGTGCAGTTGTACTGGCAGCACTTGGTCAAGCGTTCTTCTCATTATCTCTTGGTATGGGTTGTATGATTACTTACGGATCATACTTGAACAAGCAAGAAAACCTTGCATCGAATGCAGCTATTGTAACTGCGATGGATACAGCTGTTGCGTTATTAGCAGGTTTAGCGATGTTCCCAGCAATGTTCTCATTCGGCATGGAGCCAGCTGCAGGTCCTGGTTTGGTATTCGTAGTTGTACCTTCTCTATTCGCTGAAATGGGCGGCCTTGGTGTTGTATTTGCAGCATTATTCTTCGTTGCACTTACTGTTGCAGCCTTGACTTCTTCAGTATCATTACTTGAAGTTGTTGTTGCATACCTAATGGATGAAAGAAAGTTCACGAGAGTTAAATCTGTTATTACAGCTTCAACTATTATGGCATTGATGTGTGTACTTGCATCGCTTTCTCTTGGCGGTGTTGGTCCAAAATTATTCGGTACAGGCGCATTCGACGTATTCGACTTGTTAACAGATAAAATCTTCTTGGCAATCGGTGGTATGTTGTTATGTATCTTTGCTGGTTGGAGACTTGATAAAGAAGATCTTAGAAAAGAAATCACCAATGAAGGTGACATTGCATTCGGTATCTTCGAATTCTGGTACGCACTTGTTAAATATGTGATTCCTGTTACAATTGCTATCGTAGCAGTTTCAGGTATCAAATCTGGTTTCGACAGTGGCGTGGGCGCTATTATGGTAATCGGTGTTGCGATTATCGCTATCTTCGCTGCAATTTCTAAGAAACTATAGAATTTATTTGAAAATGAATGATTTAAAAGCTGTTCCTTTTGGAACAGCTTTTCTTTTTTTCGTGAAAAGCAAGAATAGCAGTTCCTTATATAGGCAGGTGAAGAGGTGACATCAGTCAGATCTTCACCTGCCTATATAAGGAACTATTAGGCTCGCTAAGCGAGCCGGTGGACGCACCAGCGTTCACGGCTATTCGTATTTTGAAAAGCCAAGCGCATCAGCGTTCATGGCCATTATTCTCCTGACTCTCAAAACTGGAGCGACCATGCTATGATTCTAAAAGACATTCCCTACAGCTGTAACAATTCTGTGACAAAGGTATGCTATACTGAAGCGAGAGTAGACTGTAATGAGGGGCGTTTATGAAAAAAAAGATTCTAGTGGTTGACGATGAAACACGTATGAGAATATTGTTGTCGGATTTTCTTACGGCAGAGGGTTATGAAGTCATAGAGGCTTCTAACGGCAGAGAGGCGATGAACACATTTTGCAGCATGCCAGGTATCCGCCTGATCATATTGGATGTGATGATGCCGGAGCTCAATGGTTGGCAGGTTTGTGAAGAAATTAGAACAATCAGTGATGTGCCAATTTTATTTCTTACGGCGATGTCCTCTGAAAACGATGAGATTAAAAGTTTCATTTGTGGCGCAGACGAATTCATCAAAAAGCCCTTCAGTCCATCGGTACTGGTTCTCCGCGTCAATGCCTTGATTAAGAGGATTTACGGCGAGGAAGATATCATAGAAAAGGGCATGCTCAGGATTGATCGGACGTGTAATATGGTATGGGAGACTCATGACTTGATTGAACTCAGTCAGACGGAATTCAAACTGCTGATGTATCTGATACAAAATGAACACGCGGTTTTGTCGAGAGAACAGATATTAGACAATGTCTGGGGATTTCAGTACGATGGTACGGACAGAACGGTCGATACTCATATGAACCGCTTGCGAATTAAACTAAAGAAAAGTAACCATTATATTCGAACGATTCGGGGAATCGGCTATATGTTTGAGGTGATGTGATGCGTTCGGTAAGACAAAAATTATTTATACAAGTTGGGGTATTGGTGCTCTTGTTGGTCGGATTAACAGTCGTAGCTAACAATTTCTGCTTAGAATCCTACTATACCAGTCAGCTTAAAGATCGGTTGGTAGAATATTACGAAACCATCAACAGCATTGAATCAAGCGCCTATGAAGAAGAACTGAAACAGTTTATCGATATCGAATCTTCCAGTAATGTCGACATTATGATTGTGAATATCCAAAATGATATTTTATATACTTCTAATAGCTATTTTTTAGATGAAAAAATGATGGAGCGTATTCAAGATATGCAAAGTATGGATGGTGGGAAATTTGCTCCCATGTTTGTCCATGAGATTTTGTCAGAAGAAGCTCAGGAAAAACGTGGTCCAGAACCACCCAAAGATCAAAACCATCCGCCGATGAAGCTGGAAGAATTAGAACGTGTCAATAACTCTGTGACTTTCTATTACGCCTATGGCAACCCACTTTTTGATAATAAAATGTTGGTGCTGGCGGGCACTTTGAACTCAGGGGACATTATAGAACTTAAAGTGCCTGTGGTTTCCATTCAGAGTAGCATTGATATCATGAATAGGTTCACGATTATCTGTGGTGTGATGTTATTAATTGTTGCTTTTGCCTATGCTTATATACTTTCATCCACGTTTACAAGGCCCATTACAGAAATCAATGCAACGACAAAGGAAATCAAAGAATTGAAGTTTGGCCACAAGTGCGAAGTGCAGACTTCAGACGAAATTGGTGAACTTGCCGCCAATATCAATGATATGTCGGATGTGCTATCAGAAGCCATTGATTCCATGAATCAAAAGAATGATCAACTGGAAAATCTGGTCAACAATGTTTCTCATGAGTTGAAGACACCTTTAGCGCTTTTACAAGGCTATGCAGAAGGCATTCAGCGACATATCGGCAACGACGAGGTGCGTGCCAGATTTTACTCGGAAGTCATTGTCGATGAAGCGAAAAAAATGAATAGAATTGTAGAAAGTCTTTTGACGATTAAGCAATTGGAAACAGATGAAATGACCCTGTTTTATAAGGACTTTTCGATCACAGAGCTGATTTCAAAAACGATTGAAAAATACCATCCCATTCTTGAAAAGGAAGGGTTGAATATAGAATTTTTGGAAGGGCCGGACGACGTTTTGGTGTTCGGTGATGCTTTCTACACCGAGCAGGTATTGATTAATTATGTGTCCAATGCAATGCAGTATGTTGAAGCGCCTTACAAAATTAGCATTGATCTCGAAGTGATGGAAGACATTTGCCGCGTCAATGTATTTAACAGTTTTGAACACACCCAAGAAGAGGTTTTAAAGCCTATTTGGGATGAGTTTTATAAGCTGGATAAAGCTAGAACCAGAGAAAAGGGTGGACATGGCTTGGGGTTATCCATCGTCAAATCTATACAAGAAGCACATCATCAGGCTTATGGCGTCAAAAGCGAAGCAGAGGGCATCACTTTTTGGTTTGACGTCTTGCGTAGGTCATAAAACAGCTAGTCATAGCTATGAACTTCAAGAGATAATCATCAAAGCATAATAAAAAGAACGTGGAACAAGTGTGTTCGACGTTCTTTTTATTGTTGAAAAAATTGTTCAAAAGTTGATCTACTGCATGAACAGTAGACAGAATGGGTTATATTGCTTTATTAATTACAGGCTCATTAATAAATCTGCTGCTCGCATCAAAAGCGGTTTGATTTGAGTAAGCATTAATGGCCTGCTGAATAGCACGTTTTAAGTAATCGCTGAATTCTGAGTTTGAATCACTTTCAGAATCGGATGCAGTACTCGAGTCAGATTCTGATGTATTTATTGCGGCGGCTTCAATTGAATCAATTGTACCGTCGCCGTTGGTGTCATATTCTGCGATTTCAGCAGCTGAATAAGATGAACTACTATTGTTCAATGAAGCGAGTAGAGTCGATGTAGCATTGTTGCTGGTCGTTGCATCGTCATCATCGTCTTCAAGCGCTTCTAGTAGTGCTTCGATAGTTGAACTTGTGCTGTCCTCGACCTCGTTAGTGCCACCTGAAGGTGGTGCTCCCGGTGGTGGTCCACCTGGGCCCATCGGACGATTCGTTATGGAATCGATGCTATCGTCTTCTTCGGAAACATCATCAGAAGTTCCAGAAGTCGCGTAAGATGAGCTGCCGGTTTCTAATGAAGCAAGTAACGTAGAGATCGCATCATCGCTGATGGTTGTTTCATCATCGTCGTCATCGTCTTCAAGCGCTTCAAGTAACGCTTCGATTGTTGAACTTGTACTGCTCTCTTCTGTTTCTCCAACACCGCCTGAAGGTGGTGGTCCTCCTGGAGGTGGGCCGCCTGCTCCTGTTGGACGATTGCCACCTTGTGACATCATTTGTGCTTGAAGTTCACTTGGGTCAGGCATATTGAATGCGTTGTCTTTTTGAAGACTAACCGCTTCCGATTCACTGATCAAACCATCCTCGTCGGTGTCATATTTGGCAAGGACTTCTTCAGCATCAAAAGATGTTCCTATGGCTTCTGCTTGCTTTTCGGAATAGGATTCGAGTTCTTCTAAGTCAAGAGATTGGTCATCATTGGTATCGACTTTAGGAGGCTGAGTCCGCTGCGTAGTTGCATAAACACTTCTATAGGCAGAACTGCTATTAATTTCCATCATATAATCACCTCTTTCTGTTTTAGGGTATAGGGATTCCCTTAATAAAATTCTAAAATAGAAATGTCACAGATTTATTACAAAATGACGATTTCGAAAAAATATTTATAAAATTTCAGCGAGTCATAGCGCCTTGACATTTTATGATAGATAGCATATACTGGCAGTGTTAGAAATTGAATAGCGTTTAGAGGGAGTAACTGCCTTTTTATTAAGGAACCAAATGTCGTCATTACAGAATTCTAGGATTCTCGGCTTTGGTGACAATCAGTTTGTTGTGTGAGACTCTACAATTAATGGTTAATTGTAGAGTCTTTTTTTTGTTATAATTTAAGTATGTAGTACAAGAGAGGAGCATATCACAATGGAAAGTATCATACATGAATTTTTGAATGGTTTGCCGACGGTTGCCATTGCATTGGCAATTATAGCCATGCTGTACACGTTAAGCAAGGGGGCTGATATTTTTGTCGATGAGGCTGTGAGTTTATCGGTACACTTTGGCATCCCAAAAGTCATTATTGGTGCCACGATTGTCTCTCTTGGGACAACATTGCCAGAGGCGTCGGTGTCAGTTATGGCGGCCATTAATGGCAATCCTGATTTGGCACTGGGTAATGCGATTGGCTCCATTATCGTTGATACGGGTCTAATCATTGGTTTGGCGTCTTTACTGGGTAAGCTGCCTGTTGATCAAAAGACCATCGATAGACAAGGGAAAATTCAGTGGTTAGCAGTTGTATTATTGGCGTTGGTTTCGCTGCCTTTCTTTTCGGCGAATGGTGTTGGTCGCGTTCACCAGTGGATGGGATTTGTTTTTATAGCCCTACTGATTGCTTATATCTATATATCGATTAAGTGGTCACGACAAGACCATGCAGAAATTGATGAGATTCATGAAGAAAAAGCGCCGCTTGCCATGCAACTTTTAAAATTGGGCCTTGGTGTTGCAATTGTGATTCTTTCATCAAAAGTATTGATTCCAGCGGTAGAAATTGGTGCGTACCGAGTTGGCATCCCTCAAAGTATTATTGCGGCAACGCTGGTTGCTTTTGGTACAAGTTTGCCTGAACTGGTTACGGCGGTTACTGCTGTAAGAAAGGGTCATGGCGAATTGGCCGTTGGTAACATTGTCGGTGCAGATATTTTAAATGTACTTTTTGTAGTAGGTAGTGCTGCGGCAGTGACGGCGGGTGGTTTGGAAGTGCCGACGGTTTTCTTTAAACTTCAAATTCCGACCATGTTATTAATTGTGACGGCATTTCGATTTTTCGCAAAAGGCAATGACCAACAAATCAATAAAAAAGAAGGTACTTTTCTCATTGTCATTTACGTAATATACCTGACTTTGAATTATCTTTAATGTAAGTAAATAAGAGGCGGCATAATGCTTAAAAAGTGTTATGCTGTTTTTTTATGGATGAGGAGTTATTTATAAAATTCTTTGGTTTTTGTTAAGTAATTCTTAATAAGCTGTTTACAGTTTAGACATATATTTCTGTCACAATAAGCTGCAAGGACAATTTTGGGGGATGTTGTGGGAGAAAAATACTTAAGAAGGTGACGATTATGAAGAAGCAGAAATCTATTAAAACAGGACTCATTCTCATTGTTGTTCTAGGATTGATTTTCGGAGTCAGTGCTACAGCATTCAGGGCAGTGACAACAATTGAGAAGAACATGAAAGCACAGTTGGGCAATTTTGGTTTGGTTATCGCCGAAGATGCGACTGAGAACGTTAAGCATTCGATGGATGCAAAGGCTATCATTGATCAGATGATGGCGAGCGAGTTGCAAAAAGCGATGGACTCTGCAAATATCTTATTTAATGAAGCAGGAGATATCGGTGTGGCACAGTTTGCTCAAATCTTCGGGTTAGCTGAAGTGAATATTTATGATATGAATCTTAAAACGGTAGATTCAAATATGCCGGGGAATTTTGGGGATATACTTTCATCAGACCATGCCATTCAGAAGATGTTAGACAATGGGGAAACACAGCTTATAGAGGATATCAGAGAAAGTGTTTCTGATAGTAAATATTATAAATACGGGGCGATCAGAGTCGGCGATTACATCGTGCAGGTAGGCGAGGATGCGACTGAGATTGTTGCATTACAAGAAAATACATCGGTTGAAACGGTGGTTAATGAAATCGCAGCCAAAGATGAGATTTTATATGCTTTGATCATGGATCCAAATGGTGTTGCACTCGCACATTCTGATGAGGAAAAGATCGGTACAAAGTTCACCGATGAAAATACATTGACAGCTCTAACTGGAGAGGTTGTCAAAGGCTACTATGAATATGACAAGACGGGTGAAGCAGTGTATGATGTTTTGATGCCGGTCAAAGATGAAAAAGGCAATTTGGTAGCGGTGATGAACGTGGGCCTATCGATGAAGGCATTAGAGGAAGCTGTATTTCAAATGATGAAGGGTACCTTGATAGAGACCTTGATTGGTATTTTAGTCCTTTCAGCGATCCTTATGTTGGTCGTTAACCGGATGCTTCGACCTCTAGTCAGTGCAGAAATTACGATGTCGAAAATTGCAAAAGGCGACTTTAGTGATGAAATACCAGAAGAACATTTAGCACGTAACGATGAGTTGGGTAGAATGATGCACGCTCTTAAAAGTATGCAGGACATGTTGTCCACTATGGTAAAGGGCGTTATGGCCCAGTCTGAAACACTCAATGAATCCAGCGGGGCATTATCTGAATCAACACATGAGGCAACGGCTGCCAGCACAAGCATTGCAGAGGCCACTGATATGATTTCGAGAATGGCGATGCAGCAAGCAGAGGAAATTACAAAGATTGCAACGCGTACCCATGAGCTGGGTGCCGGTATTGCTGAAACCAGTAATTATTTGAATGAGTCTTTCGAAAAGACGGACAAAGCCTTGAATTTAGGTGAAGAAGGCCAGTCGGTTGTCAGAGATTTATTGAAAAATAATGACATCAGTAATGAAAAACAAAATGAAGTGACTGCATCCATTCAAGATGTAAAACGATATGTTGAAGATGCGGGACAGATTATTGAAATCATCAATAGAATCGCGAAACAAATCAATATGTTGGCACTTAACGCTTCCATAGAGTCTGCAAGAGCGGGAGAGGCTGGCAGAGGGTTTGCGGTGGTTGCAGATGAAATTCGCGTTCTAAGTGATGAAACGTCAAAGGCAACCGAGCGGATTGAGGGTATTATCGGCAATATGCAGACATCCACAGGACAGGCTGTCACAGATATCGGTATGATGGAATCGCTAGTAGCATCAACGAATCAGTCGATTGTGACAACGAGTGATCTTTTCAAACACACTTCAGATATTATTGAAGAGATTGGCGAAGTACTTAAAAAAGTTGAAAGTCATGCTCAAGCGATTGAAACAAGCAAAGATGTGATTATTACCGCAGTAGACAACATTTCTGCAACGATTCAAGAGGCTTCTGCGAGCACACAGGAAGTGTCTTCAAGTGTGGAAGAACAGCTGGCCGTTATCGAAGAAGTGGAAGCACATGCGGAACAGGCTAAAGATCTGGCTGTGAAGTTACAGGGGATGATGAGTCAATTTAAATTGAAATAGTGATAATGAAAAAGGTAGTCAATGAGACTACCTTTTTGTATACCGCTAATATCTTTTATGTTAAATTTCAAAACCTTCATTTAGATGACCGCAATTTTTAGAAATGGCATTCATTGCAGCTGCATTAATTGGGTATGCGATTGGTGAAGCACTAATCAATGGATGCGTAGCTACTTGGAACGTATTGAGTTCTGAAGCGGTAAGATCCTTTTGAATCGCTAGTGACAGGATATTGATCATCTCACCAACCGAGTCACCGCCTGAGATTTGTGCACCTAAGATAACACCCGAGCATTTTGAGAAGATCAACTTAATTTTTGTTTTTCTAGCATTAGGTAATGAACCAGGATGTTTGTCAAGGGTTTCAAATTCGCCAATCATCATTGAAAAACCAGATTTTTCAGCTTTAGCTTCAGTCATACCTGCAGCAGCATAAGTTGTGCCAAATATCTTTGTTGAAAAAGCACTGATTGTACCCTTGTTTTGTCTAATGAGTCTTAGCTGGAAAGCGTTGCAACCAGCAATTTTTGCTTCGGTTGCCGCTGTAGAGGCTAAGAGTACCGGTGCATTTTCGCCTGTAAAGAAACATTGCTTACTAGCACAGTCGCCAACTGCGAAAATATCATGGTCACTGGTTCTCGTATATTGGTCAACCACGATAGCGCCTTGATTGTTAATCTCCAAACCAGCATCTTTTGCTAGTTCTGAATTTGGCTTTACGCCCATACCAAGGATGACAAGATCAGCAGGCAAAGTCTCACCGCTATCGATTTGAACGCCGTTTACTTTACCGTCGCCAAGGATTTTCTCGATTTTTGTACCAGTTTTAACAACAATACCGTTCTCTGTCATTTGAGCTTCGATTTCATCTGTGTATTGTTTATCGAAAGCTTGCCATAAGCAGGCATCTGCTAATTCAACCAGCGTCACATTTTTGCCAAGCATTTTCATTTGTTCTGCGAATTCAACGCCGATGAAACCACCGCCGACGATGACGACATTTTCAGAAGCTTTCGCTTTTTCGTATACTTCTGCGAGATAATCTTCGTTTTTAAGTACTGGGTAGACATTTTCCAAATCGTGGCCAGGAATGAACTTTGGAACGACTGGAAGTGAACCTGTTGCAATAACTAATTTTTTGTATTGTACACTCAATCCATCACGTGTCTCAACGATTTTAGCAGTTCTATCAATTTTTGTGACTCTGTCAATAATCAGTTCAACGCCGTTGCTTGTTACAGCACCATCTGGAATGACATTTTTCTTAGTGTCGCCTAAAGTACCGAATATGTATGGTATACCACAAGGGACCATAACGGAATCTGTGTCTCTAATCAGTGTTACGTTGATGTTACCGTATGCCTTTTTGGCTGTATTAGCGCTTAAAATACCACCAGCGCTACCGCCGATTACTAATAAATCTGTTTTTTTCATAGTCATTCTCCTCACAAGTAATATTCAGGTTTTAAAGGTTAGCCTGCAACCATTGAATCCGTGAGTGGTTTACAGCAAAATCTTGATGATTTCTTCTGCAATTTCGCTGTTTAAGGAATAAATAATTTCATTGGCTTGTCGATTGCCGACAATGATGCCTGCAGATTTCAATTTTGCAATATGTTGTGAAATTGTGGATTGGGGTTGATTCAAGCAATTGTGCATATCAGTTACGTTGCTTGGACCTGTTCTATAGAGTGTATTTACAATACATAGCCTTACTGGATGAGCCATTGCTTTTAGCCATTCCGCTCTTTCTTCAAATGCTTTAGGGTTGGTTTTATAGGTTTCCATTTTAATCTCCATTCATTATTCGTCCTTTCATTTGTATATTATAATATACGGATATAACGATATCAAGCTGTTAATTTATATTTTAACAAAAACTAAGGTGCTTTCAAAAAAATAAAAGCGCTGATAAACGAGTATTCATCAGCGTATAGAATATTTTGGATTCAAGATTATTTTTTTTTTGCACAGTGTTTGCAAAGACCGATGAGTTCTAATTTATGAGCAGTCAGCTGAAAATCTTTGTCTGCTGCAATCTCTTTCAGTGTTTCCAAAGGACAGTAATCAATAGCTTCTATTTTACCGCATTGACTGCAAATGAGATGGTGGTGATGGTGGTGACAGCAGATGAGTTTATATTGCATAGCCCCGTTTTCATTCGCGACTTTATGCAGAAGGTCGAGGGATTCAAGAATCTCCAGATTTCTATAAACCGTAGACATATTGGTTTTCGGATAACGTTTCTTGGTGGCTTCGTAAATTGTATCTACCAGCAAAAGGGTATCGGCATGCTCTGCCATGACTTGTAAAAGGGCCTTGCGCTGCGCTGTAATTTTATAATGATTCGTTTTGAGAATCTCGATTAATTCATAAATAGTCATTGTAATCTCTCCTAATGACAGCATAACATATTGCAACCTTACTTAACAAATTTTATCCATCGATAATGGGAATGGCAATTTCAGTGATGCTGATGGTTGGTGCACTGGATATGAAATGATTGAGCAGCATGCGTTCTATGGCATAGTCGGCTAGGATCATGTTTTCTTTTTCTGCATAGGCCATCAATATAGGATAGAGTTTTGCAGCTTGCTGATGATCACCTTGACAGATATAAGTAAGCCAACGCCCTGCTGGTAGAAAATCGACAAGGGTTTCACCGAAGAGCAGGGGCTCGTCACTGATGAGATAAAGACCGGTGAATTCGGTTGGATGCCTTGAATCAAGTGAGTTAAGGTCAACAAAAAAACCGATATCACCAATAATCAAGCTGGGTGGTAAATGCTCTTGTTGCTCAAATTTCAACATGGCTTTTTCCCATTCCAAAGGTCCGGTCATCTTTTCATTAATTCTGAGAATTCGCCGAGCAGGGTGGGTTTGGATTGCTATGGTGTCGAGCTTGGGTAGAGAACGAATATGACGAATGGAATTCAAACGTTTTTCGAGACGTGCTTCAAGAAATTGCAAGTGGCGAATTTTTTCATGAGTATGTGCCAGCTGGCGTTCCAAAATAGCGTCGTAATCTTCAAATGAGCGATTTTCCAAGTAAGTCTTTATTTCTTTCATGGGGACGTCAAGGTAGCGAAGATAGACGATGAGACGGAGTTCCTCTATTTTTTCTATGGTGTAATAGCGGTAACCATTGCTTTGTATGCCGCTGTGCTCAAAAAGTCCTTGGGTCGCATAATAGCGAATCGTACGGGGGGAAACTCCTACGATTTTAGACAGTTCATGGACGCTGAGTTGTACTTTCATGGGCTCACTCCTTTTTTATAGTCTAACATTTTTATTGACTTGACACTAGGTGTAAGGTTTAGTATGGATTTAAGAATTGTTTTTTGGAGGGATAAGATGAAATACAGTGTAGCACCCCATATATTTGAGAAAAATCCTAATGTATGCTTTGGCATCATCATAGGAAAAGGTTTAAAAAACAGTGAAACAACAAATCGGGATAGTGCGCAGCTAGAAGCGAGCGAATGTCATATCCGGGACATCATCAAGCCGGAAACTTTGAAAACACATCTTGAAATAGCTGTCTATAGAGAAGCTTTGCAAAATGTCGGCATCAACGCCAACAAATTCATAAACTCTGTAGAAGCCATGAGCAAGCGTATCGTAAAGGGAGGCTCCTTGCCACGGATCAATGCGCTAGTGGATTTGTGCAATGCGGTGGCGCTTAAGCATGTGGTATCCTTGGGCGCCCATGATTTAAGAGATATCCATGACGATTTATCTGTACGAGTCAGTGTCGAAGGGGATTGTTTTCTACCTTTTGGCGAAAAAGAGTATGAAGTCGTGCCACCGGGTGAAGTCGTCTTTACATCGGGCAATGTCGTACAAACGCGGCAATGGTTATGGCGACAAAGTCAGTTGGGTATGATCGATCTTGAAAGCAGCGACATTGTCTTTCAGTTGGTCGGTTTCAAAGGTGACCATTATGCAGCCTTCCTAGCGGCTATGGATGAAGTGGAAGAACTTGCAAAGACTCGATTCGGAGCAGAAACATCACGTTTTATCGTGGACTCTGACCATAGTGGCATTGATTTTTAACGGTTATTGAGTGTATATATTTTAACTGCGATGGAAAGCTGTTCGTAAAAACCACCTTCAAGTTCCGTCATTTCCAATACTTCCTGAATTTTTTTGATGCGATAGCGAATGGTATTGGTGTGCTGAAAGAGCACTGCGGCAGTGTTCTTTAGATTCTGGTCGTTTTCGATATAGGCAATGGCTGTTTCAAGTAGCTGTGTATGATGTTTCCTGTCGTAGATTTGAATGGGTTCGATGATTTGGTTGCAGAAGTTCTGGAGTCGATCATCATCTAAAAAGGGTAACAGGATTTGTTGGATACCGATTTGGGTGTAGAAACTTGGCTCAGAATCGGTTTTTCGAATGGCTTTAACTGCATAAAATGCTTCGTTGAGTGCGTTTGAAAAGGTTTCGAGACTATGATGTAGACCGCTGATACCGATAGTGAACTGTTTGTTGGTGATGTCTAGGGCTTCTATAAGGGCGCCTAATTTCTCAGTCAAGTCTCGCTGGCCCGCCGCTTTGTCTGTGCAAATCAGTAAAATGCCGTCACGATATTTAAATATAGCATGTTGAGGTTCAAGTCTTACTTGAAACTTGAATAGATTGATACGTCTGATGAGTGATCTGTCATCGACGTATTTTTTTTCTTTGCAAAAAGCGACCATCAGTCGATTTTCAAAACTGCGGTTCAATTCTAAGGCCAAGGCTCTTACCATACTTCTACTGATGGCACCTTTTCTCACAATGTCTATTTTCGTTACGAGTAGCGCATCATCATCTTTTAGGCGAATAGCCTCGTTTATTTCAGCAATGACATCCTCATAATAGATGGTGTCATCAAACATGAATATAGGGAAATTGCTTTGGTTCCCTAATTCTATAATTTCCGGCGGTAGGCTTTTGATGTAGACATTCTTTATGGCAAGCCCGCTAGCGTTGCTTTTAACCAGTTCCTTCACAGATGCTACAAGTAATGACAAGTCATTGCGTGCCGCGGTGAAGCTGGTAATCACAAAATCCCCCTGACCGAATTCGCCTTCCATATCCCCAACGATTTCATGATCCAGTATGCCGATTTTGTTTATCCTATGGTCGAGTCCCCATCTGCCGCAGAGCAATTGAAATGATCCGAAATATTTCAGCTTCAGCGCTTCGATAATTGTAATCGCCATTGTAGCCTCCTTTTCTAAACCAGTATATTTATAAGATAAGTATACAATTGCTTTTAAAATTTTACAAAGAAATTGCGTTTACTTATAAAATAATACAATAGATTGACGTGTTTTCTACACTTTTTTTGTATTATTATTTATTTATCAATATTAGATAAAGGTGAAATAGGAGGTATAGTTATGTTTAATGTTAGAGTCTTGAATCATGAAACCATTGAGTCCATTCTTGATATGCAGCAGGTCATTGAAGGGGTTGAAAAAGTATACACGCTGAAGGCTGAATCGAGAGCTGAAGTATTTCCAATGGTCTTCCATGAGTTTGAGCGTGGTGTGGCTGATATGGATATCAAGTCGGGTCACTTGAAGGATGCGGATATTTTCGGTTTGAAATTGGTATCTTGGTATGGCGATAATCCCAAACAGCAATTGCCGGCTTTGATCGGTACAACCCTCGTTTTCGACAGTGCCACTGGCAAACCAATCGGTCTTTTGAGTGCGGATTATATCACTGGAATGAGAACGGGGGCCGCTGCGGCTATCGGTGCAAAGGTGCTGGCTCGTAAAAATTCGAAAACTTTACTGATGGTAGGTACGGGTCATATTTCTATTTTTGCCATTGCTGCGACGCTTATGACGATGGACCATATCAAGACGGTGAAAGTTTACGACCCTATGGATAAGATGTGTGCGGAGCGTTTGGTAGGTCATGCAAAAGAAAAATTAGAGCAGGCATTTTTAGCTAAATTAGAGCAGAACACCTCTATGTATGAAAGTATCAAGCGTAAATTCGATGTTAGTTTTGAAGTGGTAGAGGATTTGGAGAGTGCTACAGGCGTAAGTGATATTATCTTGACGGCGACGCCTTCTAGAAAGCCGATGATCATGGCGGCCTGGGTGAAACCAGGTACCCATTTCAGCTGTATTGGCTCGGATATGAGTGGCAAACAGGAAATCGACGAGAAAATTTTCGGTACGGCACGTATCTTTGTAGACGATGTAGAGCAGGCAATCCATGTCGGTGAGACAGAGATGGCGATTAATACAGGTACGATTACAAAAGCGGATATTATCGCTGAAATAGGTTGCGTTATGACTGGTGATGTCAAGGGTAGACAATCTGATACGGATATCACGGTATTCGATACGACGGGCATTGCGCTTCAGGATTTGATGACTGCTAAGTTGGCTTTAGATATCGCTGAAGAAAAAAACATGGGTACGATTGTGGATTTATAAGGATCGAGATAGGGGGATGAAATTTGAAAATCAAAGATTTTGGTGTGGAAATATGGATGAATCTTTATGAGAACAATTGTCAGTATAATCTTGCAGAAACTTGTGTGGAATCATTGACTTTAAATGAATTATTGGAGATGTCCGGTGAAAAGGATGCGGTAATCCGATTTTTGCTTGACATGCAACTGAACTATGGTGCGATAGAAGGCTCAGATGTGTTACGACACCAGCTGATGAATCTGTATGATTCGGTAAAGGATATTAATAGAATTACAGTGACGCATGGTGCTATTGGAGGCAATGCCTTAGCCATGTTCACATTGGTTGAACCGGGAGACCATGTTATTTCCGTCTTGCCGACCTATCAGCAGCATTACTCTATTCCTGAGTCTCTGGGTGCGGATGTGGATATTTTGCAACTGAAACCAGAGCACGACTTCTTGCCTTCCATCGATGAATTGAAGAATTTGATGCGATCGGACACAAAATTGATTTGTATCAACAATCCCAACAATCCTACAGGTGCATTGATGGATGAAGGCTATTTGAAGGCGATTGTGGATGTAGCAAAGACAAGTGGTGCCTATATTCTTTGTGACGAGGTTTATCGGGGTCTGAACCACGAAGGTGATTATTATACGACATCGATTGTCGATTTGTATGAGAAGGGGATCGCCACTTCAAGTATGTCAAAGACCTATTCGCTTGCGGGTTTGAGACTCGGGTGGCTGGTAGGGCCGCTGGATGTCGTGGAACAGGTAAATCGAAGAAGGGACTACAATACAATCAGTTGCGGTAAGATAGATGACTGCTTAGCGGCTCTTGCGATGCAAAATAAGGATAAGATTTTGCAAAGGAATCGGGCAATCATCCACAAAAATATTGAATTGCTGGATGCATGGGTCAAGAAAGAACCGAAATTGTCCTATGTGCGTCCAAAGGCTGGAACCACCGCTTTTATCAAATATGATGGCGATATTTCATCAGAAGATTTTTGCGTAAGACTACTTGAGAAAAAAGGCGTGATGCTTGTACCGGGTGCGGCGCTTCACATGGAAGGCTACCTTCGAATCGGTTATGCTTACAGTCCGAGCATCTTCAAAATCGGACTTGAGAAAATATCTGAATTCCTAAATGAGGAGCTGTGATCCCACTTTAAAACGCATTATTCTAAAAAACTGCCTTCGCCGTGTATCGCGAAGGCAGTTCTGCTTTACATATTAATGGTCGGTTCGAATTTAAATACACTGATCCAATAATCGTTTTCTGGAAAATCGCCACAGTAGTTGAAGCCGGTGTTGCTGTAAAATTCCTTTAATTTGGTATTGCCTTCCCAACAATCCAGATAGATGATGCGGTTGGCTTTTTTGGCGATGGTAAAGGCGGCACCGCAGGCTTCTTCTCCTACGCCTTGCGATTGGTAGTCGGGCCGAACGGCGATGCGGTAAAGGTAGAGGTGGCCTTCTTTCATAATGGGTGGATGTTCCCCACTTTCTATGGTCTTTATAAAAAACACGCCAGCCACTTTTTCTTCATCGAGGATGACATAAGCTTGGTTGTTCAATATTTCTTCATTGATTATTTCTTCATCCCAAGGGTAATCCCATTGTTGAATCCCCTTTTCAAGCAAATTTCTTGTCGCGCTATCTAGGACATAGAGTATACCATCTAAATGCGTATGATTGGCTCTGATTATTTTATGAATGGTCCTCACTCCTTATTTTAGTCTCTGAGATAAGTATAGCGACTTTTAAGCGTAAAAACAAATATCGGTTTTTTTTATATCTCAAAGTAAGCACCTTGCTTTTTTCTAAAATAGTGGTAGTATGAAAACAATACAAAAAACCATGAAAGGAGGCAGCAATGGATCAATTATTAAAAGAAATCAGAGACTCAAAACGCATTGTGATCAAAGTGGGCACATCAACCTTAACCCACGAGGGTGGCAAGCTGAATTTGAGACGCATTGAGGCATTGGTCAGAGTGATTGCAGATTTTAAGAATCAGAAAAAAGAAGTTGTACTAGTTAGTTCAGGCGCGATTGGCGTCGGCGTTGACAAAATGGGGCTCAAAAGCAGACCCAAGACGATGGCTGGCAAACAGGCAGTTGCAGCTGTTGGGCAATGCGAACTCATGCATTTGTATAGCAAATTATTCTCTGAATATCATTACGCTGTTGGGCAAATATTACTTACAAGAGACGTGGTCGAACACCCCCGCAAGAGAGAAAACGCAAAAAATACGTTTGAAACTTTAATTAAGGTTGGCGCAGTCCCCGTTGTCAACGAGAACGATACAGTTGCAGTAGAAGAAATTGAGTGTACATTTGGAGAAAATGATACCCTTGCTGCTATCGTAGCCGAAATCGTAGAGGCGGATTTACTGGTGAACCTTTCAGATATAAGCGGTTTGTTTACGGCGGATCCAAGAAAAGACAAAGATGCGACGATGATCAGAGTCGTCGAAGAAATTACGGAAGAAATTGAACACTTAGCTGGCGGTGCAGGAACAAGCAGAGGCACCGGAGGCATGATGAGCAAAATTTCCGCTGCTAAAATTGCCAATGCAGCGGGGGTAACTATGATTATCACCAGTGGAGAGAATCCAAGGGTACTTTATGATATTCTCGATGGTGTTCATGTAGGCACTGTTTTTGTGCGTTCAGGAAGAAAAGTTGAATATGAGGAAGAGGTATAAATGAAGACGTTAAGTGAAATCGGACAAAAGTCCAAGATGGCAACGTATCAGTTAGCCAATGCAACCTCGATAGATAAGGACAAGGCGCTTAAATTGATTTCAGAAGGGCTTATAGAGCATATGGATGAAATCGTGGCTGCCAATCAAAAAGACTTGGAAAATGCCAAAAGGAAAGGTATTTCAGGTGCATTACTGGATCGGCTTAAGCTCAATGAAGAACGCATTAAGGCCATTTCTGAGGCGGTGCTGGATATCGTCGCACTAGATGACCCCATTGGCGAAGTCATGCATATGTGGAAACAGCCTAATGGCATGACGATAGGTAAAAAGAGAGTGCCACTTGGTGTTATAGGCATTATTTATGAAGCGCGTCCTAACGTGACGGTGGATGCAGCGGTACTTTGTCTGAAAACAGGGAATGCTGTGATTCTAAGAGGTGGTAGCGAGGCAATTCATTCCAACATTGCGCTTGGAAGCGTTATGGCGCAGTGTGTTGAAGCTGCAGGCTTACCGGAAGGTACCATCCAAATTGTAGAGGATACCAGTCGAGAAACGGCAACGGAAATGATGCGGCTGAACGACTATATCGATGTGCTGATTCCTAGAGGTGGCGCAGGCCTGATTCAAGCGGTAGTGAAAAATGCGACAGTACCGGTAATCGAAACAGGTACGGGCAATTGCCATATCTATGTGGATCGAGACGGTGACAAGGAGATGGCAATCAACATCATCATGAATGCCAAAACCAGCCGTCCGGGCGTATGCAATGCAGCCGAATCCTTATTGGTTGATGAGGCCGTTGCTGCTGATTTTCTACCTTTGATTGCCAAACCTTTATTGGATTTTCCTGTGGAGATTAGAGGCTGTGAGAAGACAAAAGCACTGCTAAGCGCTTATGGAGATGATATTAAATCTGCAACAGAGGAGGACTATGGCAAAGAATTCCTAGATTATATTTTGTCTGTAAAAATCGTAGCGGACATTGATGATGCCATCGCCCATATCAACAAATACGGCACGGGCCATTCTGAAGCTATTATTACAACGAGTTATAACAAATCCCAGCAATTCCACCAGCAGGTTGATGCGGCTGCAGTATACGTTAACGCTTCGACGCGGTTTACAGATGGTGGAGAATTCGGATTTGGCGCCGAAATCGGTATTAGCACGCAAAAGCTGCATGCGAGAGGCCCTATGGGCTTAAAGGAATTAACAACGACCAAATACATTATCTTTGGTGATGGTCAAATTAGATAAGCATAACCGCGGATGCAAGACATTCGCGGTTTTTTTCGATATTAATGAACATAATGATAATATTTTGATGACTCAGGATTTTTCTGGGGTAAAATAGATGATGAGGTGATGACATGAAAAAGAAGATTAGAAAAATAGTACAGGTAGCATTTTTTGTGTTGGTGGGATTAATGGCGATAAACCATACGCTGGCAGAATCGGGTAAAGCACTGCCACTTATAGGTTCAGCCTCTATTCATGCGGTCTGCCCTTTTGGCAGTGTGGCGGGACTCTACCAGCTGGTGACCACCGGGACCTTTGTCAAGAAAGTCCAAGGCGCTTCTTTGATTGTGCTTTATTTGGTGCTTCTGCTCAGTCTTTTATTTGGACCGGTATTTTGTGGTTGGATGTGTCCTTTAGGGGCCATTCAAGAATGGTTTAACGCCTTGGCAAAGAAATTGAAGATACCTCAAAAAAAATTGCCAAAATCTGTCGATCGCCTATTGCGTCAGCTTAGATATGTGGTCCTCATTATGGTTATGGTCAAGACCGCTCAAGTGGGGGCATTAGCTTTTAACGATATTGATCCTTACTATGCCATTTTTAATTTTTGGACAGATGATTTTGTGGTAAGTAGCGGTTATGTATTGATTGTTGTATTGCTTGTAGGTCTTTTTGTCGAGCGGGCATGGTGTAAATATATTTGCCCTTTTGGTGCTTTGCTAGGCATCACCAATAAATTTCGCATTTTCAAGATAAGACGATCGAAAACAACGTGTATCAACTGCAAACTTTGTACAGCCAACTGCCCTATGGATATTGTGGTTCACGACCAAGAAGTTGTCAGTAATGCGCAATGTATCAGTTGTATGAAGTGTACATCTGAACAGTCTTGTCCAGTAGATAAAACGGTGCAATTAGAAGCCTTTTCTAAAAAGCCTATCCAAATGATGGGAATTGGTGTTACAATTATTTTGGTCATGGTTATTGGTGTTTCTGGTGCGATTGCAAGCAACCATTTTCCGACTGAAACAGAAAAGATACCGACGAAATTTGAAGACGGTTCAGGGTATGATCTAGATACGATCAAAGGTTCTTATGCCTTTACGGATATTTCGGAAGTTTTTGATATTCCTCTAGACGTGCTTGGAACGGCCTTTGGTATACCGGAAGCGGAATGGACCACAATCAAGAATAAAGATCTGAAAGAGCGCTATGGTTCTGAAGAGGGTGAGGCAGGCGAAATTGGTAATGGTTCTGTCAAAATGTTCATTTCTCTTTACAAAAATCTACCCTATGACTATGAAACGGCAGGCGATTATATACCGCTTAAGGCTTTTGAACTATTAGACGCAGAAGGTAAAATTCCAGAGGATAAGAGAAACTATATAGAAAGTCATACAGTGACATTGGAGTGATAAAATGTTTGGAACGAAAGAAGTTGTAGTGGTAGATTATAACCCAGATTGGCAGGGCGTATTTTTGAAGCTAAAGCATCGCATTGATGGGATGATTGGGGATTTGATCATCGGTGTTGAGCATGTAGGCAGCACTTCGGTACCTGGATTGGCAGCAAAGCCCATCATTGATTTTGATGTTGTCATTGAGGATTATTCAATGTTTACTGAAATAAAGTCACGTCTGGCGCGTTATGGATTTGAGCACTTGGGAAATCTGGATATTGAGGATAGAGAAGTCTTTTATAAAGAAGACGATGAATTTGAAATGGATTACCATTTTTACGTTTGTCCACAATATGGCAAGGGGCACATAGAACATATTGCTTTCAGAGATTATCTGATTGCTCATGCAGATGCCAGAGAGGCTTATGGTGTATTGAAGCGTAGACTGGCTGAAGCGTATCAATTTGACGTGGATACCTATTGTGATAAGAAGACAGACTTCATCCGAAAGATATTGAATGACACCTTATATCGTTTGGAGATACGCACGCCGCGTCTTTTTGATGTCGATGAAATGGGACGTTTTTTTGAGGTGGTCATCCCACATACTTTTGTCAAGGAGGGTCTACCATCTGATCATGAAACGGCTTTAGAAGAAATTGTCGAAAAGAAAAAGCAACTCTTAGGGTATTTGAATAGGGATGTGGCTTCGGATTATTTCATTGCCCTTAAAGAGGGACGCATCGTCGGAACCATTTGGTATGGTCCTTCGGGTGATTTGATCAAAGAAGGCTCCTGTGGCACCTTGGGACACTTAGGCGAAATTGGTACGGTTTTCGTATTGCCAGAGTACCAAGGTCAGCGTATCGGTAAACAGATGATGGCGCATATGAGCACCATTCTTTTGCAAAAAGGTATTTCTGCAGTGACGCTGGACAGCGGTTACGCGCATGCCCAGAAGGTGTGGCAACATTTATTTGGTCAGCCTAAATTCGTCATGAAGGACCAGTGGGGTGAGGGTATAGATCATATGATTTGGGAAATACAATTATAAGCCTTTTTTAATATATTCCTGCTATGATGGACATAGTTTGGGAATAGATGACGAGAGGAGGCAGTTTATGGCAATTTCATTGCTTGTATTGGTTGGCGGCGTGGTGGCTGGTATTGGTGCTGTTGCGGTAGTAATCGCTGTTGTCAAAACCGCAAAAAGCCGAAATGATGCGGAATAATTGTGCAGGCGTATTATTTTAGGCTTTACAAATCTTTTTAGAGTATTTATAATGAAGTTGAATTGAATATGCGTTACTAGGAGTGCCAGTATGGATTGGCTGAGATGGAAATGTTATTTCGGATCCTTGAACCTGATTTAGTTAGAACTAACGTAGGGAAGTAATCTATTGCATGATGATTATGGCTTATCCTAGGATAAGCCATTTTTACGTCGCAAAATAAGACACTGTCACCCTATGTGGGGAGATGGTGTTTTTTTGTTGAAGAAATAGATTTGCTTTATAACCTGAAATCGATGGGATGAGACTATTGGTAGAAATGGAGGTGTGCTATGAAGATTAACGGGAAGGATTACGATTACGAGGCGCAAATTTTGTTGAGACTATTGGAAGCGGTGCATGTTAATTGTAATCGCGTGGTTGTTGAGGTGGATGGGGTGATTGTCCCGAAATCGGACTATGAAACCTATCTGGTTGATAAAGGGGCTGTGGTAGAAATTGTGGCTTTTGTAGGAGGTGGTTAGATGATTACACAGGCGCAATTCGACGCACATTTGATAGAACGACACGGTGCAGTGATGCACGGATGTCTTAAAAATGCAACGGTGGGTGTTGCTGGGATTGGCGGCTTGGGTTCCCATATTGCCTTATCGCTTGCGAGGGCGGGGCTGGGTAGATTGATCCTAGTGGACTTTGATGTGGTGGATCTTTCTAATATCAACAGGCAGGCGTATACCATTAAACAGATTGGTCAATCGAAAGTAGAGGCGATTCAGGCATTGATTCGAGACGTCAATCCGTATATGGATATAGAGGTACACGATGTAAGGGTGACTAGAGGGAACGCGTGTGAGATTTTCCGTTCAGCAGATGTCGTAGTAGAA
The DNA here is from genome assembly GCA_016938815.1 of Clostridia bacterium. GTDB lineage: Bacteria > Bacillota > Clostridia > Peptostreptococcales > Acidaminobacteraceae > JAFGTX01. Next base: position 26,834 of record JAFGTX010000012.1, read on the forward strand.
GCTTTTGATAATCCAGTTTCAAAGGCAGAATTGACCGAAGCAATTTTACTTGAGACGAAGAAACCGCTGGTAGCAGCATCGGGCGTTGCAGGTACGGATTCATCCAATTTAATTGCTACTCGGAAGGTGCGACATGATTTTTATCTCTGCGGGGATGGCGTTTCTGATATAGAGACGCTGGGCAGTTTAGTCGCACCAAGGGTGATGGTGGCAGCAGGTCACCAAGCCAATATGGCATTACGAATTATTTTAGGAGAAATGAACGCTTAAATTTGAGAAAGTGAGGAAGAATGATATGGATCAATTAATAGTGGGTGGCGTGGAATTTAAAAGTCGTTTGTTCATCGGTACAGGGAAATACCCTTCGAAAGCCGTGATTGAAGAGGTGGCGACAGCCAGTGAATCGGAGATGATTACGGTGGCACTTCGTCGTGTGGATCTAGGTGCAGATGAAGAGAATATATTGAAATACATACCAGAACATTTGACTTTATTGCCGAACACATCAGGTGCTAGGAATGCCGAGGAGGCGATTCGTATTGCGAGATTGGCACGGGCTAGCGGATGTGGCGACTTCATAAAAATCGAAGTGATTTCGGACAATAAATATTTGTTGCCGGACAACATGGAAACCATCAAGGCAACGGAAGTATTGGCTAAGGAGGGTTTCATCGTCATGCCTTATATGTCACCGGATTTGATGGCTGCAAAAGCTCTCGTTAAAGCTGGGGCGGCTGCCATTATGCCGCTGGGTTCACCTATTGGCAGCAATAGAGGCATTCGTACCGAAGAAATCACTCAGATCATCATCAATGAAATCAATGAAGTGCCTATTGTCATCGATGCAGGTATCGGCCGTCCTTCAGACGCGGCAAAAGCGATGGAAATGGGTGCGGATGCGGTACTTGTCAATACGGCGATTGCGTCATCAAGTCATCCCCGTGATATGGCTGAAGCCTTTAAATATGCGGTTAAGGCGGGCCGCCTAGCTTACTTGTCAAAAATGGGCGCCGTGGGTGTACATGCCTCGGCATCGTCGCCGTTAACAGGCTTTTTAAGCGAGGTGAAGTAAGATGAGTTTTTCAAAAATTGTTGAAAGATATACGCCAGAAGTCATTGCTGAAATGAGTGCTCAAGTGACGGCTGAGCAGGTCCTTGAGGCTATTGGTAAAGAGACGCTTTCCGAATATGATTTTCTAGCCTTGCTGTCACCTGCCGCTGCCGATTATCTTGAACCGATGGCAGAGCGTGCGCGGAAACTTACACTACAGCATTTTGGCAGAAGTGTCCTACTTTATACACCCATGTACATTGCCAATCACTGTGCCAACAAATGCGTTTATTGCAGCTTCAATACGGCAAATGACATTGCACGTATGCAACTGACCATGGAAGAAATAGAGGCGGAAGCCAAGGCTATTCGGGCAGAGGGCTTTAAGCATATACTCATTTTGACGGGCGAGGACCGACATAAGACACCGGTATCCTACATCGTCGATGCAGTCAAGGTTCTGAAAAAATATTTTGAGTGTATCTCAGTGGAAATTTATCCGCTATTGGAAGAGGAATACAGACAGGTCATTGAGGCGGGTGTCAGTGGACTTACGATTTATCAGGAGACTTACGATAAAGAACGCTATCTGTCACTTCACCCGAAAGGTCCTAAGCGCAATTATGAAAACCGTTTAAATACACCGGAATACGGTGCGAGGGCAGGTATGAACTTCGTCAGTATTGGCGCCCTTTTAGGTCTTTCAGAAGGTGTATTTGACGCCTTTATGACGGGACTCCATGGAGACTATTTACAGAGACACTACCCAAGTGTCGAATATGGGTTATCGTTACCGAGAATGCGACCACACATCGGCGCATTCCAGGATTTTACACCGATTGGTGACCGCTTTTTCGTACAGATTCTACTGGCCTATAAACTGTTTTTGCCGTCCATGAGCATCAACATCTCGACAAGGGAACTGCCAAGCTTTAGAGAGCACCTGATTCCGATTGGCGCGAACAACATTTCGGCAGGGGTTTCCACGCAGGTTGGTGGTCATACGACAACGGAAGCTTCTTCAGACCCTCAGTTTGAAATTGCAGATGGTAGAAGTTTGGAGGAAATGAAGCGGGTAATAAAAAATTTGGGTTATCAACCTATTTTGAAAAATTGGTCAGGTGACTTTTGATGATCACGGTGATAAGCAATCGGAAACAGATTCTCTATTCTGATTTGGTATCCCACCTTAAGAAGTGTGCACATCCCCATGTAAAACGTATTATTCTGAGAGAGAAGGATTTGCCTCTCCAAACGATCGTGAAGAAAATAGAACAGATTAAGTCCGATGAAGCTTTAAAAGCGATACCTCTGTTCTTGAACGGTCCCTATGATCTTATGGAAACCTATGGGGCGGATGGCCGTCATTACACGATGCAACAATTTCGAGATTTGAATGAAAAGCCACCTTTTCCACATGGGGTCTCCATCCATAGTTTGGAAGAAATCCGTTGGATCAATGATTATGACGTGGACTATGTGCTTTATGGACATGTTTTTCCAACGGCCTGCAAGGCTGGGCTTGGCGCTAGAGGCTATGACAACCTTAAAATACTCATAGAGGCCAGTGTACATCCTCTTGTAGCCCTTGGTGGCATTGATGCGGATAACTATGATATTCTGTATCAGCACGGCTGTCATGAATTTGCCATGATGTCTGCACCTATGAAGCAGCTTTCTCCCCATGATTTTTTTGGGCACTTCAAAAGAAATCTGTTATAATCAAGTGACTAGATTTTAGGAGTGAATAGTATGGATTTTGAAAATGGTGCGTTTTCAAATTTACGCATAGAAACCATTGGCAATAAAGAAATTTACATTACCGATAGACACCAATATGTGTTGCCGATTTGGACGGCATACAGTAACGAGAATGCTGCAAGCTACGTTTTGGTGTCTATCGATTACCATCCGGATACCAATCCACCTTTCTGGCAGGTTTTGACTTTGAAGGCGACCTTGGATAACCGGGAAGATGATCCTGCCTATTTTAATAGGCTACTGGAAAAGAAAATCCATTCACTTGACCGATACGATATAGGAAAAGTGATTGCGGCGGTTGAGGAATTGAACAATGACGAGCATATCAACACGGCGATGGCACTGGGCGTATTATCTGACTATCATATGCTCAACTGCATGGATGTGCATAAGTATGAATCGGGACGACATTATTTGATTGATAAAAAGTATTTTGGTTTATTGGAAGATGGGATGTTTCAATCTGTAAATTTTGAGTTGCCACCCCGTCCTTTTATACTAGATATCGATTTAGATTACTTTATGCGCACCTCTGATTTTGATATCAAGAAGGATGCTTATTTCGCTAAGTTAGTTGAAGATGCTGAAATAATAACGGTTGCACGCTCGAAAAAATACTTTGAATATCTCAAGAAAGAGGCTTTTTCGATTGATGCATGTGAGTCCTTACTGCTGGATTGCTTCAGGAGATATTTGGAAAAATAAATATGTAAATTTTATTTTTTATATTGACATAGGCAAAAGACGACCGTATAATGAGTCTCAAAGATAAATAAAAATTCATTAGTGTTGACGTAGAGATAATATATGGAAAGTGGTCCAGCGATTTGGGGAATGGTGTGAGCCCAAACATAAACGGAACATATTGAGAACTCTAAAGAGCTTTTGGTAAGAAATACGTAGCGTATGTAAGACCAAACGGATCCCAACCGTTAGCGTGGGTAGGTATCGAAGCAAGTGCTTCCGTACTGAACAGAGAGAACAATTAACAATGTTAATTAGGGTGGTACCGCGGATCTTCCGTCCCTTACGAGGGGATAGGAGGATTTTTTTATTGCGTGAAACTCGTTAATCTAATGAATTCTTAGTCTTCAAAACTGAAAAACTAGGAGGAATAGAAATGAAAAACAAGAAAGTAGTATTGGCGTATTCGGGTGGATTGGACACATCGGTAATTTTGAAATGGTTGGAAGTAGAGCATGGTTATGACGTCATAGCAGTATGTATTGATGTCGGTCAGAAAGAAGATTTTGCCGAAGTGAAGAAAAAAGCCTTGATGACAGGTGCAAAGAAAGTCTATGTCTTAGACGTTCAAAAAGAGTTTGTAGAAGAATATTTATATAAAGGCATCAAAGCAGGTGCTATTTATGAAAATGATTACTTGTTAGGGACTGCTTATGCAAGACCACTTATCGCTAAAAAATTGGTAGAAGTGGCTGAAATGGAAGGTGCAGAAGCGATTGCCCACGGCGCGACGGGTAAAGGTAACGACCAAGTGCGATTTGAGGCCGGTATTAAAGCTTTGGCACCACATTTGAAAATCATCGCACCATGGAGAACTTGGACCCTTAAATCACGTGAAGATTGTATCGACTATGCGGTTAAATATAACATTCCTGTCAACGTTACGAAAAAATCGATCTATAGCCGTGACGAAAACCTATGGCATATCAGCCATGAGGGTGGCGAGCTTGAGAATCCAGAAACACCACACCACGAAAGCGTTTATATGTGGGTGACACCACCGGAATTGGCACCAGAGAAAGCGGAAAACTTCACGATTACATTTGAACAAGGTGTGCCGGTTGCTGTCGATGGTAAGCCATATGGTTCGGTAGAACTGATTCAACACCTGAACGATATCGGTGGCAAACATGGCGTAGGCGTTATTGACATCGTAGAAAACAGACTGGTAGGCCTTAAGTCTCGTGGTGTTTATGAAACACCGGGCGGCACCATCATCTATGAAGCACATAAGGCCCTTGAAAAATTGGTTCTAGACCGTGCAACACTAAGCTATAAAAATATGGTGGCACAGAAGTATTCTGAACTCATCTACGACGGTATGTGGTTCTCGGATCTCATGGGCGCCTTGACATCCTTTGTTGAGACAACTCAAGTCAATGTCAGCGGTGAAGTACAGATGAAGCTTTACAAAGGCAGTTGTACATCTATTGGTTCAACATCTTGCAACAGCTTATACAGCGAAGAGTTTGTAACCTTTGGTGAAGACGATGTTTACAACCAACAAGATGCGGAAGGTTTTATCAACTTATTTACATTACCACTTAAGATGAAGGCCTTAAAGGCAATCGAAAAAGAAAATAAGAATGAAAGTGAGTCAGCATAATGGCAAAGATGTGGGATGGTCGCTTCTCTACATCAACTCATGTGTTAATGGAACAATTCAATAGCTCGATTCAGGTAGATAAGCGATTGGTATTTCACGATATCAAAGGGTCTGTGGCCCATGTTAAGATGCTTTGCCGTATAGGGTTGTTGACGGTTCAAGAGAAGAATGACCTAATTGAAGGGTTGAAAGCAGTTGAAGAAGATTTTAAAAATGGGGGCGTCGTTTTAACCGACGCTCTTGAAGATATCCATATGGCCGTTGAAACCTTTTTAACGGAAAAAGTCGGCGATGTTGGCAAGAAACTCCATACGGGAAGAAGTAGAAATGATCAAGTAGCGCTAGATATGCGATTTTTTACAAAGGATGCGGTTGAAGAAACCAAAGCCCTAGTGAAAGATTTGATTGAGGAGCTCTTAGCCATTAGCAAGGTTTCCATCGATGTGATCATGCCTGGATTCACACATCTACAAAAAGCGCAACCGATACGTCTGAGCTATCATCTGATGGCTTATATCGAAAAGTTCAAGCGTGACTATCATAGACTGGACGATGCTCTGGCGCGTATGGATGAATCACCGCTAGGTGTGGGCGCCTTTGCAGGTGTCAACTACCCAAGCGATCGATTTTTCATTCAAGAAGAACTGGGCTTTGCAGGGGTTTGCATGAATGGTATGGATGCAGTCAGTGACAGGGATTATCTATTGGAAGTCATGAGCGCTTTTGCAATTGTCATGACGCATCTCAGTCGACTCGCTGAGGAAATTATCATCTGGTCTTCCAACGATTTCAGTTACATCAGTGTAGGAGATGATTTTTCCACTGGCAGCAGCATTATGCCTCAGAAAAAAAATCCGGATGCAGCAGAGTTGATTCGTGGTAAAACCGGTCGTGTCACAGGACAATTAATGACACTTCTGACGGTTATGAAAGGACTACCTCTAGCTTATAATAAAGACATGCAGGAAGATAAGGAAGCCTTTTTTGACAGCTTGGATACGACTCAGATGTCCTTGAAAGTGATGACAGAAATGCTTAAAACGACGACCTTCAATCAAGAGAAGATGCTACAGGCAACCAAGGACGGTTTCCTCAATGCAACTGACTTGGCGGATTACCTAGTGAGTAAGGGATTACCTTTCCGTGAGGCGCATAAGGTGGTGGGCAGTCTTGTCAAAGCATGCATCGACGCGGGAACAGATTTGGAATCTTTGTCGAAAGGTGTCTACGAAGCCCATGACATAGAAGTGAATGATGCCTTATACAAAGTCTTGAAGATCGAAAATTGTGTCGAGAGCAAGGTGTCTTACGGTGGTACCAGCAAGGGTTCTGTGCTTCATATGATCGAACAGATCGACCTTTGGTTGGGCCTTGAATTAATAAAAGCATAATGCATTCTCAATAAAACTTTGCTATAATGAGTCAAACTGAAGAGTGAGGAATGAGACCATGGAACGTATTCAAGTTGACTTACACATGCATACAGTGGCATCAGACGGCACACAAACGCCCCAGGCGCTGCTGGACGAAGTGATTGAGAAAGATATAAAGATATTTTCGGTGACCGACCATGATTCGGTTGATAGCATTGCTGAAATGATGGTGCTGGCGAAAAAAACAGACCGAGTGTTTATTCCTGGTGTAGAAATTTCCGCTATGTATGATGATAAGGAAATTCACCTTTTGACTTATGGCCTGCTACCTGATCATGAAATGCTGATGGGCATTCTGAAACGTAATAGAGCTATTCGCGAGGCCTTCAACATCAAAATAATTGAGCATATTAAAAAGGTTAAGCATTTCGTATCCCTTGAAGCCTATTTAAATTATGAACGTGACCCAAGTTGGGGTGGCTGGAAAGCAGAAAATTATCTGCGTGATATTGGCGCTATCCATCACCTTGGAGATTTGTTCGCCATGCTTCATGATATGGAAGAACAAATGGTTTTTCCTTTGGCGCAGGATATTCTTCCAAAGCTGAAAAGTGCCGGTGCAACGGTATTTTTAGCCCATCCACCGGCTTACTGTGGTGGCGAATTGGTGCCGGAATCTATGTTGGATGAGTTGACAGAGATGGGGATAGATGGTATTGAGTGCTTTAGTCCTTATTACAAGCTAGGAGACCAGTCGGATTATTATGTTTCCTACTGTAAAACGCACGATTTGATGATCAGTTGTGGCTCGGATTACCATGGCAGCTTTATTGCTACGCGGCATATGGGACATCCTAATAAAACATTAAATGAATTGAAGATTGATCAATTATTGAAAAACACATCTCTATAGGATGTGTTTTTTCACGTATAAAATTAATTTTCCGTAGTATACAGAAAATACTGAAAATTTCTTCGAATTATGTTTTAATTAAAATGGAGAATAAATTATAATGAAGGGGTGCTTTCATGTTTAAAACAATTGATGAGGTAAAAGGATTCATCCAGAAGGAACAGATTCAGATAATCGATTTCAAGATAATCGATATGATTGGTCGTTGGCACCATTTGTCAATTCCGGTTGCTCGTTTCACTGAGTCCGTATTGACAAATGGCATAGGCTTTGATGGCTCAAGTTATGGATTTTTGACGGTTGAGAAATCCGATATGGTCTTTGTGCCAGATTTGTCTACGGCCTTTGTAGATCCATTTGTCGATGTGCCAACCCTTGTGATGATAGGTGATATTTATCGTTTGGATAATGGCAAGCGTATCCGATTTGAAGACGATCCCCGCTATATCGCCAAGAAGGCGGAAGAATTGTTAAAATCTAAAGGGATTGCTGATACGGTACTTCTTGGCCCTGAATTTGAGTTTTATGTTTTAGATCATGTTTCTTATAAAAATGAGACCAATCATATGGAAGTACTTCTAGATGCAGAGCAAGGAGAGTGGAATGCCGGACGTCATGATTATCAGAACCTAGGTATTCATGTTCGTAATCATGGGGGTTACCATGTAGATTATCCTTTTGACAGCAGTTATCAGTTGAGAAGTGAAGTGACGCTTTTATTGGAAAAAAATAACGTACCGGTGAAATACCATCATTCGGAAAACGGCGGTCCCGGACAGGTTGAAATAGAGGTAGAATTCGCACCCCTTCTGGAGATGGCTGATCGTACCATGAAGTTGAAATACATTTTAAGAAATGCGGCCTACCAAGCCAACAAGACAATTTCATTCATGCCAAAACCCTTTGTAGATGAATGTGGTAGTGGTATGCATATCCATATGCATATGTTCAAAGATGGACAGCCGATATTCTATGATGCAGAGGGTTATGCAGGTTTTAGTCAAACGGCACTTTATGCTATCGGTGGTATTTTGAAGCATGCGCCAGCCTTGATGCCATTCACCAACCCGAGTACCAATTCTTACAAGCGTTTGGTACCAGGCTATGAAGCGCCGGTAAGCATTTGCTATGCGCTTTCCAATAGAAGTGCGGTCATCAGAATACCGGGTTATGCAACCGAGCCTATGAAAAAGCGGTTTGAAGTGCGTTCGCCGGATGCAACCTGTAACCCATACCTAGCCTATGCGAGTGTGATCTTGGCGGCTATTGATGGTATCGAGAATAAGATCGACCCTGTAGCAGAAGGTTTTGGTCCATACGATGTCAACCTTTACCAATTGAGCGATGAAGAAAAAGCTAAAGTGAAAGGTCTACCAACGAATCTTGTGGAGGCTTCAGAAGCTTTGAAGCTGGATGATCAGTTTTTGACCAAAGAGGGTGTTTTTAGCAAAAACTTGATTCAGAACCAGCATAAGCGCATTTTGGCAGATCACTATTATATTGCCAAGTTACCTCATCCTGAAGAGTTCATCAAATATTATAACTTATAGAACGTGGTTATTCACATTGCCATACAAAAAAACCAGTTGCCGATGCAACTGGTTTTTTTCATGATAAAAGGAAGGTGAATAAAAAAGGGCTTAGTCATCAGCGGCTGCAATAATATCTTCGATATTTGAAATGAAAATATCGACAATTTTTGGATCAAAGTGTTTGCCTTTTTCGTCTTTGATGTATTCAAGGGTGCTTTCTATTGAAGAGGCCTCCTTGTAGACCCTCTCATGGGTCATGGCATCAAAAACATCGATGATGGCAAGCATTCTGGAGTAAAGGGGAATCCCTTGTCCGGAAAGACCACTCGGATAGCCGGTGCCATCCCATTTCTCATGATGGTTGAGAGCTATCTCTGCGGCAACCTTCAAGATTTCCAAATCGGATTTGGAAAGGATTTTATAGCCGATGACAGGATGTTCCTTAACGACTTCAAATTCGTCTGGCGTCAATCTGCCAGGTTTTTTCAAGATATTGTCCGGGATGGCTATTTTTCCGACGTCATGCATGGTGCTGGCAACTTTAAGAACTTCACATTCCGAATAAGAGAAATGCATGTGGAGTGCCAGTTTGTACATCATTTCGGATAAACGCTTAACGTGTCCTGACGTTTCGTCGAAATGCTTTTCTACGACTTCGCCGAGGGTGATGATGATTTCCTTTTGAGTGGTGGAGATCATGTTGGTCAGGATATAGTTATCCAAAGCGACGGAATAATTCGTCAAGAAGAGGTTGATGAGGTCGAAATCAAAAACATCTTGTTCCCCTTCAATGAAAATATAGTTGTTCAAGTTGTTTTTACTGCTGGTCTTGATGATGAAACCATTGCCAACGTAGGTTATGCTGGTACCGTTATCGTAATTGTTCTGCATGTGGACAGAAATGTTCTTCAGCTCTTCAACTTCCTGAATGCTCTTGCCGATATAAGGTTCATACTTGCCAGTTGCCGCAACGATTGTAGGGATATCGCGCTTATCCAGTGTCACAAAACCACCCATGGATTTGAAGTGGTCGTCACGGAAATAGATCAGTTCCGGCGTATTCTTATAGAATTCAGAAAGCTGCGAAAGGATGCTGGTCAAAAACTCAGTGAGGGAGTTATGCTTGAACAGGTTGGCGCTGGTTTGAATGATTTTTTCCAAACCACGTCGATGATTGTCTAGTTTGTTTAAGTCTCTGTAGTTTCTGAGTGCAGAATACAAGGTCGTATAGAGGCGCTTGACCGTCATTTCGGTTTTCAGTCGATAATCATTGATATCAAAATCTCTGATGACTTGCTCTTCAGGTGCCTCGCCTGGCTGCCCTGTCCGAAGGATGATACGCGTCATGTGATTTTTTAGGGTATTACGCATGTATTCTACTACTTCGAGGCCAGAATGGTGTTCTTCCATGACCACGTCCAGAAAAGCGACCGCAATATCGGAATGGTCCCGTAGGACTTTCTTGGTTTCGTCACCGCTGAAGGTATCAATAAAGGATAAGCCCAGTCCATCAAATTCAAAATCATTTAGAATCATTTTGGTAATGGTGTGTACCTCTTCATCATCGTCAGCAATTAGAATTTTGTAGGTACCCATTTGTGCTTGCTTTTTTTCTTCATGGTGCTTGGCTTGGTCTGTTGGTTCGGATAAAAAATCAAAATTTACGTTGTCCAAATTAATTTTATTGGTCATAGCAATTACTCCTTGTCAAATTCTATAGTAAATACAGTGCCACTTTCTGGTTCACTATCACAGTTGATTCTGCCGTTTAGCTGTCCTGTGACGATGTTGTAGACAACATTAAGTCCAAGACCGCTACCACCGCGTCCGCGATTGGTTGTGTAAAATGGTTCGAAAATGTGTTTTTTTACTTCTTCTGTCATGCCTATGCCATCATCGCTATAGACCAATTTGATGGTGTCTTTTCCCTCAACTACTTCAATGATGACGTGTCCGTCTGTTTTGCCGTTAAAGCCATGAATAATGGAATTCATAATAAAGTTGGTGAGGATCTGTGAAAAAGCACCGGAGTAGCTAAATAGCATAAGGTCTTTAGGGCACCGTATTTCAAAGGTATGACCCTTGTTTTTGTATTCGTGTTTCAAGCTTAAAAGAATGGATTGGATATAATCGTAAACGTTAAAATGTAGCTTGCTTTCGATGGATTGGTTGACTGCAATTTCCTTGAAGCTTTTAACTAAGTTGGAAGCCCGGTTGAGGTTGCTGGAAAGAATACTGCCGGTCTCGCTGACACTGGTAATATAGTCAATAAGGGTTTCCTTGCTCATTCTATTGTGAGAAAGATCGTCTACGGCTGTTTGGCTATGCTTTTCAAGCAAGGATGCTGCAGAGACAGCAACACCAAGTGGTGTATTGATTTCATGTGCAATGCCGGAAACGAGACTTCCAAGGGAAGCGAGTTTTTCCTTATCAACCAATTCGGTCATGACGCGTTCAAGTTCTTCTGTACGCTGCTTGACTAGATCTTCTAGACGTTCTTTTTCGCTTGCGTTTAGCTGTTCTATTTCTTCTTGTGCTTGAATGAGCTCGGTAATATCTGTATTAGCACCGATAATCATAATGATGTTGCGGTAATCATCAAGGACAGGAATCATCGTCACAGTGGCGATTTTTCGGTTACCTACAGCATCGTAATATTCATTTCTTGCATAAAGCTTTTCTTTTTTCTGTAGGGTTTCATTGATGAGTCTTTGCCAAAAGTTTATGGTTTCTTGTGTGCCAAAGAGTTTTGAAAAATGTTGCCCAATGACGTCCTCACGCTTGATGTTCAATACCTCCTCTATCGGTTGATTGACTGAAAGGAGAATGCCTTGTGGCGAAAGACTGTAGATCATCGCATCCACACTTTCCACCAGTGAGCGGTAACGTTCCTCTTTAAATTTGATTTCTTCAAAAGAGTTTTTAAGGTCTTTTCCGAGGGTGACGATAGCCGTTGACAAATCATGCACTTCTCGGACATGTACGTTGGTGCTAGGCATAGGTGCGTCCCAAGAACCACTGGCGATTTTCACCGCAGCGTGGGTACTGTCTATAATTGGGTCGGTGACATGGGTCAATATGGCTAGGCCTGAAGTAAGGCCGATAATAGCAATTAGAATCTGAATGCCGAACATCACGTTATTTCTATCTCGTACGACGCCCATGAGGTCGCTTTCAGGAATGATGACGACGATACGCCAGTTCAAGGCAGTTGGTTCTCTTAAATGAGACACGAGCATGTAATGATTGGCACCGTTGAATTTAGGCTGTAGTACAGTATCGTAATCAAGATAGCGATCCTGCAGCAAATCAGCTGAAGCGCTGATTAGTGGATTGCTGCTCTCGCTAACCAGTGTTAATTTTGCACTAGGTGGGTCACCTGGAATAATGGTGAGCGTATTCTCTTCACCTGAATGCGCGATGATTTCGTTGTCATGATTGACGATGTATATGACACCCTTACTGTCTGTCGTATTTTCTTTAAGAAAATTATTGATGCCATTGAGAGTGACATCTGTTGCCATAACACCTTTTAAACTGCCATCGGCATTGAAGACTGGTGAAACGAAGGTCATAGAAGATTCCATGATTTCATCATAGTTGACGTAAATATCTGAAATTTGCTCAATTGGGCTGTCTTTTACCGGGGCATACCAAGGTCTTGTACGTGGGTCGTAGTGATCGTACTGGGCAAGTACCGGCGTGTCTATGGTTTTACCGCTGTAAATGGTCAACAAATCATCAGACCGCGCATCTTTAAGAAGCAAATTGTAGCCTTCAGAGGAAAAGCGGTAACCGACAAAATTGCCATTTTCATCACCATAACTGATGGCGGTGATTTGTGGGGTGTTTTGTTGCAATCGAGTTGCGGCTTTATAAAGGTAGTGCTCTATATCTTCGAAAGTATCAGCGTCGAGATCTCTCATCACTAAGTCACTGCCAAGGATGCTGTTGACATTGAGAGGCTCAACCAAAAAATAGGACAAACGACTTTGTGTTGTCTCGTTGAGGGCCTGAACGATTTTTTGACCATGTTCACGGGCAAGAAATGCATAGTCCAGCTTGCTGATGATAGCCTGTATGGAAAGTATAAGGATGATAAGAGCTATGAAAGGTAAAATAACTGCATATTTTAGTGAGTAGTATTTCGATTTCATGTGCTACCTCCTGGTATTCGTATAGTGGACCTATACCCTAAATTGTATTAATTACAAAGGATTTAATAAAAAAATTAGAAAAATTCCAAAAAAATATTTCATGAAAATTGGTATGATTAGAGTAGAGAAAGAAGGGATGATGCGAATGAAGAAAAAAGCAATTTATGCGGATATGATTTTATTACTGGTTGCCTTGCTATGGGGGACCACTTTTGTAGGCGGGAAGTACGCTTTGAACTATTTTACGCCCTTATACATCATTTCTATACGTTTTGTTTTGGCGTTTATGATGATGTCCATCGGATTCAGAAAAGAGACACGGTCACTAACCAAGCAAGATATCAAGGCAGGGGTCATCGTTGGTACGATTCTATTCATAGCCTTTGCGACACAGCTGGTAGCACTTCAATACACGGCAGCAGGAAAGCAGGCATTTTTGGCGGGGACTTATGTGGTCATGGTGCCTTTTATCTCCTGGTGGCTGCACAAGAAAAAACCGGATAATTCCTCGTTTTTAGGAGCCTTTATCTGTTTCTTGGGCATTGGGTTATTGACGCTGAATGGGTCTTTGACCATTGGATTTGGCGATAGCCTGACGCTTTTCAGTTCCCTCTTTTTCGCGGGACATATTATTTCAAACGGTCATTTTGTAGATGAAATAGGACCGGTTAAACTTACCATTGTGCAGTTCGGGACGGTAGCACTTCTGGCTACGACCTCAGCGCTGATCTTTGAACCGATGCCGAAAATGATTGAAGCAAATGGTCTCTTTGCAGTGCTCTATCTAGGTGTTTTTTGTACTGGTGTGGCTTATTTTCTCCAAACGATTGGTCAGAAATACGCACATTCAACCCATACGGCAATAATTTTGAGTCTAGAGGCCGTATTTGGTAGTATTTTAGCACTCATTGTACTGAATGAGGTGTTTACCTTTAAGATGGTCTTGGGTTGTCTATCCATTTTGGCAGCAATCCTCATCATTGAGTTAAATGGCAGCAGTAAGGAAGAAACTTCCCTCTAATTGGAAGGGACGTCAAAAAGTTGTGGAATCCTTTTTGACGTCTTTTTTTATTGTATGTATTATGTTAGAGTTATAGCAAAAGCACGGAGAAAAGAAAGAATCATCAAATATTGGAGGCGGCTATGCAATCATTTTTTATGAATAATCGTGAGAACTTATGTCATTTTCTTGAAGATCAAGAAGCATTGGTTCTGTTTTCTGGAAAATCGCTAAAAAGTTCAGCGGACGCATTTTATCCATTTAGAGTCAACAAAAATTTTTATTATGCGACAGGTCTCAAAAGGGAGAATTTTGCGGTAGCCTTATTAAGACGTGGCGATGAAGTGGCGGTTAAGCTCTTCATCGAGGCAGGCGATGAACACGCTGAAAAGTGGTATGGCAGAAAGATGAAGAAAGAGATGGCTCAAAGGGTTTCGGGCATTGAGGATATCGTCTACATCGATGCTTTTCATACATGGTTGAACAATGAAATATACGAAGGCCGATTGAAAAAGCTGTATTTGGACCTTGAAAAGATATCCTGGCAGGAACCGGATGGTTTTGTTCATCGGGAGGCGGCTGAGATTAAATCGCGCTATCCGTTTTTAGTATTGGATAGCATTCATCCTTATATTTCTGAGTTGCGGACAAGAAAATATGACTTTGAACTGGAGGCAATGAGGCAGGCAATAAAAATGACGGAGATAGGGCTGGAAAAAGTGTTGCAGGACCTCAAACCAGGGGTATACGAATACCAGTTGGCATCGACTTTCCTTCATGAGGTGCAGATGGCGGGCGGCGATGGTCTTTCTTTTGATACGATCGCAGCATCCGGAGATGATGGCGTCATCCTCCATTATGTTGAGAACAACAAGCCGGTGGCCGGTGGGACCTTGCTGCTCTTTGATTGTGGCGCCCAATATAATGAATACTGTGCCGATATTACAAGAACCTATCCTGCATCAGGCACATTTTCTGAAAGACAGAAGCTGATCTATAACATTGTTTTGAAAGCGGAAGAGGCGTGTATAAAGGCTGCAAAACCGGGTATGACTTTTGAATCCTTGAATGCGGTCTGTAAAGCGGTTCTTACTGCAGAGTGTAAAGCGATTGGTCTGATTAAGGATGACGAAGAATTATCCAAGTACTATTACCACGGTGTGAGTCATTTTCTCGGTCTGGATGCCCATGACGTAGGCAGTCGACAAATGATTTTTGAAGAGGGCATGGTGATTACCGTGGAACCGGGACTCTATATTGCGGAAGAGGGCATCGGCATTCGTATTGAGGACGATGTGCTAATTACAGAATCAGGTGGCGTAGACCTTTCAAAAGGCATCATCAAGACGATTGAAGAAATTGAGACATTTATGGCTATGTGGCATAAATAGGTATGAATTTTACGGGAGGCAATTATGAAAAATGTATATTTTAAGCGGTATGAAGGCAATGATCCAGAGATTTTAAGCCAATTGGCACAAGTCTTGTTCGAACATATGGTGGAAGTAGAAGGGGTGACGCTGGAAAAGCAGGTACCTATTAAAGTCCATTTTGGGGAAAAGGGCAATGTGACCTATGTGCCAGCAGAGAGCTACAATGGATTGATTGCATCGCTGAAAAAGCGTGGTATCGAAACGTCTTATATCGAAACCAACGTCCTTTATAGAGGTTCTAGAACTACAAGAGACAATCACTTGAAGTTGGCGGAGGATCATGGATTTACACAGATTCCTATCACGATTGCCGATGGTGAGATGGGCGAGTCGGTTTACGAAGTGAAAATCGATAAGACCTATTTTGAATCGGTGAAACTGGGTGCTGCTTTTGAGGACTACAAGCAGATCCTTGTGACAGCTCATTTCAAGGGTCACGGTACAGCTGGATTTGGAGGTGCCTTAAAGCAATTGGCCATGGGCTTTGCATCTAGAAGCGGGAAAATGGCCCAACATTCCAAACAGACACCGAAGGTCAATATCGCAAAATGTACGGCTTGCGGCCTGTGTCTTACAAAATGTGACGTTGAGGCGATTAAGGTCAATGATTTCGCAGTCATTGATGCAAGCAAATGTGTAGGCTGTGCTGGTTGTATTGCGATTTGTCCGGTGGGTGCCATCACCAATGACTGGGGTGGTGAAAACTTCAAGGAGAAAGTGGCGGAATATGCTTATGGTGCAGACCTCAACAAAAACAACCTGTACATCAACTTTTTAATGAACATCACCAAAGAATGTGATTGTATGGGTCAGCATTACGATCCGATTGCCAACCATATTGGTGTATTTGCTTCCATGGATCCGGTGGCCCTTGATACCGCATGTCTTGACATATTGCAAAAAGAACACGGAACACCCCTATTTGAAAGTGGTCGTGTCACTCTAAATCATGCTAAAAAAATCAGCTTTGGCGATGCTGATTATCAATTGATTGAATTGTAAATTTTATGTGAATTGACTTAAACCCCAACTGGCTTGGGGTTTTTCTGTGCGCAAAATGGGGTAACTATATGGCAAAGTGATGTGATTTGAGCAAAGGAGTAGTTATGAAAACCTTTAAATTACCCAAGGATTTAAAATTAGGCTCTGCAACTTCCGCATTGCAAATCGAAGGGAATATTCACCATAGCAATTGGCTTAGATGGTCGGAATTCCACTATATTTTTGATGGCTCGAGTTGTGCGACGGGTGCCAATCATTACGGGCATTTGGAGGAAGACGTTGAGCTCTTGAAGCAGCTGGGTCATCAGTGCTACCGCATGAGTGTCGAATGGAGTCGTATTGAACCCGAAGAAGGTTTGTTTGACGCCGAGGCTTTGAGACATTACAGGCGTGAGTTGGCCCTGCTGACAGAAGCTGGCATCGAACCCATGGTGACCCTGCATCATTTCAGTGATCCGATTTGGTTTGAAGATAAGGGTGGTTGGCAGGTATCCAGTAACAAATGTTTCTTTATGCGCTATGCGGAAAAGGTGATTCGTGTACTGGGTGACCTTGTGCCTTATTGGATTACCTTCAATGAACCCAACGTCTATTTTCATGGGTCGGCTTTGGAGGGTACTTTTCCGCCGGGCGAAAAGGGAATCGACAATTACTTCCGAGGCAGTTTGGTGATGATTGAGTGCCATGTCGCGGCTTACCGATTGATACATGACTATTACAGAGAACGGTTAAAACAGTCGGTAAAAGTCGGTGTTGCCCATCATATGGCCTACTTTACTGTCGTAGATCAGCCTCACTGGTGGGAAACGATTGTCATGCGGGTCATGAACCGCTATTTCCATGAATTTTTTCTAGAGGGCATGACGGTGGGGCATATCCTGAAACCTTTTTATTCTAGGCATGTCAAAGAAGGTTTGTATGCGGATTTCATAGGAATCAATTATTACGCAAGACATCAGGTCAAAGCGACACCACACATGGAAACCCTGTATGCAACCGTAGAACCCATGAAAGGTGGTAATTACAACGATCTTGGATGGGAAATCTATCCTAAAGGCCTTTATCATTTCGGAAAATTGTTGTATAAGCGCTATGGCCTGCCTATTCTGATTACGGAAAACGGGACCCCGGATGCCAAAGATGAATTCAGGGGGGACTATATTATGGATCATTTATATCAGGTCTATCGCCTGATTAAAACGGGCGTGCCTGTGACGCATTACTATTATTGGTCCCTGATGGATAATTTTGAGTGGGCTGATGGGCTTACACCGCGTTTTGGCTTAGTGGCAATCGACTATGAGACAGAGGAAAGAACAGTTAGACCATCTGCCATGTTATATAAGGAGATTATTGAGAATAGAGAGATAAGGAGGTAGCTATGTCATACGTAAAGGAAGCTTTGGAAAGAATTAAGGCGAGAAATGCCTCGGAACCGGAATTTATTCAGGCCGTGGAAGAGGTCTTCAAATCTCTAGAACCGGTGATTGAAAAACATCCAGAGTATGTCAAAGCAAAGATTTTAGATAGAATAGCAGAGCCAGAGCGGCAAATCATATTCAGAGTGCCTTGGGTGGATGACAAGGGGGAACTTCAGATTAATCGCGGCTTTAGAATACAGTTTAATGGTGCGATTGGACCCTATAAGGGTGGTCTCAGGTTCCATCCAAGCGTGTATATTGGCATCATCAAGTTTTTGGGTTTCGAGCAGATTTTCAAAAATGCGCTGACGGGACTCCCGATTGGCGGTGGTAAAGGCGGTTCGGATTTTGATCCGAAAGGAAAATCTGAAGATGAGATTATCAGATTCTGTGAGAGTTTTATGCTGGAGCTTCAGCGCCACATTGGACCGGACACCGATGTGCCGGCTGGTGATATTGGTGTTGGTGCACGGGAAATCGGTTATCTTTATGGTCAGTATAGACGCATTCGAGGTGCCTTTGAAAATGGCGTCATCACAGGAAAGGGCATCGTGTACGGCGGCTCCCTAATTCGTCCGGAAGCAACGGGTTATGGCTTGATGTACTTTGTTCATGAAATGCTTAATTACAACGGTGTTGAACTTGCAGGTAAGACTATTGTGATTTCAGGTTCAGGTAATGTTGCGACCCATGCAGCGGAAAAAGCCCATGAGTTAGGAGCCAAAGTGGTGGCTATGAGCGATTCCAGTGGCTATATCTATGACGCAAATGGTGTGGATGTCGATGCGGTTAGTCGTCTTAAGAATGTGGAACGCAAGAGGATTTCGGAATATTTGAAGGATCATCCAACGGCTGAATTCACTGAGGGTTGGCAAGGTATTTGGTCCATTCCGTGCGATGTTGCTTTGCCGTGTGCCACTCAAAACGACATTGATTTGGAAAAAGCGAAATTATTGGTCTTAAATGGTGTTCTCGCTGTAGGAGAAGGCGCCAACATGCCTTGTACCAATGAAGCCATTACGTATTTCTTGGAAAAAGGAATCTATCTCGCACCTGCTAAAGCAGCCAATGCCGGTGGTGTGGCAACTTCTGCTCTTGAAATGTCTCAGAACAGTCAAAGACTTTATTGGTCGAGAGAAGAAGTTGATACCAAATTGAAGGGGATTATGATTAGTATTCATCAGCATGCGGTTGAAGCAGCTGAAAGCTATGGTTTTGGCTATAATTTGGTGGCTGGTGCCAATATTGCAGGGTTCAAGAGGGTTGCTGATGCGATGGTACAACAGGGTAAATATTAAAATATAAATTTATTGGCCTTTCTGGTTATTTTATTTTTGGAGGGGTAGAATCATTGTTGACGTTATCTTGTTACTCATGTCTATACATTGGTATGGAATAACATAGGAAAAGGAGGGTTTATATGGGTAAAAAAGCGGTTGAAATAGCAAATCTAGATGTTGGAAAATTGATTGAAATGTTAAATGCGGCATTGGCAGAAGAGTGGCTGGCCTACTATCAATACTGGATTGGCGCAAGAGTCATGGAAGGTCCAATGCGCAGTGAAATTGAACCTGAGTTGTTGTTGCATGCTACAGAGGAATTAGGACACGCTGAATTGGTGGTCAACCGTATTATACAGTTGGGTGGGACGCCGATTCTGAATCCGTCAGATTGGTTGAAACATGCAGAATGTGCCTATGAAACACCAAATGATCCTTATGTTGAGGCGATACTGAAGCAGAACTTAACAGGTGAGAGATGCGCGATTCAGCGCTATGAAGGCATTGCTCGGTATACGAGTGGCAAGGATTTGGTGACTTATGAAATGGCAATCACGATTTTGAATGACGAGCTGGAGCATGAGCATGATATTGAAGATTTCTTGAATGACATTAATAGAATGCGGGAAGACCTTCTCAAGTTAAAGATGGATTAGGATGGTGAAGGTATGACTGCTAGGAATAAGTATAAGAAGATCTTTGATGTGATGAATCTAGCAGTAATTATTGTTGAGAACTACAAAGTAATAGATGCAAATGAAGAGGCGATTCATTTATTATGTAAAAAGAAAGAGCGCGTGCTTAATAGTTCGCTTTTGGAACTGCTGGGCATGTATGAGAACGATTTGAAAGCCAAAGGTGCCTTGGAGATATCACTGAATGATGGTTATAAAAAGAAGCAATTGTCTGTTCAGACGGTAGCGCTTGAGGAAGAAGTGGAGAAACCGGATAATCCAAC
>JAFGTX010000119.1 GCA_016938815.1 Clostridia bacterium
CCAGGGACTTGCACCGCTGAAGGCGCTCTATTTTGATGAAGGGATCAATGTCTCGCTCAACCTTCCGATCCTGAGAACTTCCGTCGACCACGGAACGGCCTTTGATATCGCCTACCAAGGTATGAAACTCAATGCCCTGAGCTATATCAATGCGATCCGCTACATTAAGGAGAGAGATGAAAAATAGGCTAATCATTACGATCAGCGATATCAACGGTTCTGTCCAGTACAATGTGCATGAGATCATAAAAAAGGTCATTGCAGGAGTTATACTTCTGCTGATGATTATCGCAGTTTCCACCTATCTTTACATCAATTTTCTTAACAATCAAGTCTCGAAACTCAATCAGCAGAAAGTTGAATTCCAAAATCAGATCGTCACACTGAAAGAGACCAGTGCAACCTATAAGCAGAAGAACGAAGTGCTTTCCCAAGAGAACAGGCAACTGACACACTTGATAGAAGAGAACAGTGACAAACTCGCTTCAGTGAATGAAAAACTTCAAGAGGTAGAAGAGATGATAGGGTATGGACCGGACCTTAACGCCAGTTTTCAGGACAGAGCAGAAAATGCACGCGAAAAAGTTGTTCAAGCACTGAAAGAAAAGGTTCAGGAAGAGCAGTTAACTTCGATTCAAAAGACCCTGCTACTCAACAGTATTCCCAATGGGAAACCCCTGGAATATAGTCGTATTTCCAGTGGTTACGGTTATCGTACACACCCTATTACCCAAAAAGAGTCTTTTCACCCTGCACTGGATCTTACGGCAAAAAAAGGTACACCTGTCTATGCCCCTGCCAGCGGCGTTGTGGTTTTTGCCAAGCGTAAGGGAGCATATGGAAAATTCTTGTTGCTTGCCCACTCTTTCGGTTTTACAACCGCCTATGGACACCTCAGAAGGTTTGCAGTCAAGAGCGGTGACTTTGTCAACAAAGGAGATCTTATCGCATATGTAGGAAGTACCGGAAGAAGTACCGGACCTCATCTGCACTATGAAATCCGCTACCTGGATAAATGGCTCAATCCAAAACCTTTTACACAATGGAATTTAGAGAACATTAACGACATAAGCGTTAAAATAACTCAAGTTGACTGGGATAGTATCCTTAAGCAGGCCCAGAATATCATTACCCTTACGAGTGAAAAATAAAGGAATACTATGGCACTTCTCATGGGAAAAAAAAGTAAAAATACACCCAACAAAATCACTTCAGCAACGATCATCACTTCATGTATGGAGGTCACAGGAAACCTACATGGCAGTGATACCGTACATATCGATGGGAAAGTAACAGGCGACATCATCGTAAGCAACACACTGATGATTGGGAAATCAGGCGTTGTCTATGGAAAAGTGAAAGCCAAAAATGCCATCATCAACGGTAAGCTGGAAGGCAGTATCGTCTGTGAAATGCTTGAAGTGATGGAAACGGGTGAAGTATCCAAAAACATTCAGGCAGATATGATGATACTTGATGGGACTGTGACCGGTCATGTAATCGGCGTAAAATCGGTGGAAGTTCAGCCACATGGCAAACTTGATGTAGAAAAACTTGTAAGTAAAAAAATCACTGTGAGTGGATCAGTCAAAGGACATATTGTCGCATCAGAACTCCTTGATATAGGAAGTACGGGCTCTGTTGAAGGTGAAATATCCGTAAGAACAATCAAAACAGCCGAAGGCAGTAGAATGGTGGGAACCATGTCTACGTATCAAGAAGAAGAAAAACCTAAAGAAGAAAAGACTGAGAACGTCTGATTTTTATCCAAAGAGTCCTTCTGACTCTTCAGCGATGATCTCGCATTCATCATTCATCTTTTCGCACAGCTCCTCCTGGCAGCGTTCACACAGATAGCGGTAGTTTTGCATATCATAGTGTATAGTATCCCCC
>JAFGTX010000120.1 GCA_016938815.1 Clostridia bacterium
CCGGTCATGGCCGAGGTAAAGACCATGTGGAATTTGAGAAAGGCGACAATGTCTGCTCCGCCAGAGGTGGCTGAGAGAAGGTGCATGTTCCGATCGGATTTCCCCAGGCGTTGGGGCGCAGAAGATCGCTCATTCATAAAATACAGGTCATCTCAATATCCTCCTAACTTATTGTTCAGGATTCTTTACTTGCATACTCAGGGAATCAAAGTAATTGAATATGCCACATTGTGCATGTGATGTGGCCAGAACGATTCGAAAGCAACTAAACAGATCTAAGGGATGAAAATTTATCAGCGCCTCCTCCCACAAAACCGTATAAAAAAACTTCTGCGGATAACAATGAATCCGCAGAAGCCCGAATATTACAGAGTTCCATTTACGACCTTGCGCAAGTGGAACTCCAGATAAAAAACTAGCTCTGTAACTGAGGCGAGAACTTGGGACGCTTGGCTTCTTCCATGCGTGATGCGACGCCCCATGGTAGAAAAATAACCAATGCGACCACCACCACGATAACGCTACCAATCTGCACACTGACAAAGTTTTTTGCGCCCTCACTACCAATGTAAGTCATGCCTGAAAGGAAGAGAATATAGGCAATATACCATACTGAATTTATAAGGCCTTTTTTCACATTTCCCGTCATAGCAAAGACTAAAGCGAGTAACAAGACTATAACACTTGCATAAGGGACAGAGGGCCAGCCACACCAGTAGATAATCAATGAAGCCGAAGCAAATGCCAATACAGCAATGATGGTACTAACAGAATTTGACGTAAAACGCCCCTGACGTCCCTCTTTGCGTAATGCCAGCATGATTGGCGGGTTAGTTGCAAAACCAATGTAACCAGCAACCACGGCATCACTCAGCAAATTGTAAATGGATGGTAATGGCGCAGCTATAAAAGCTACTATGATTCCGATGACGGTTGTAACTACTAATGATTTTACAGGAATGCCATGATTATGGCTGAGTTCAACCATTTTCTTGCTGACAATTTTCGATCTACCCATGGCAAACAAAATTCGGCTTCCAGCACCCTGGTAAATATATCCAGTAATAAAGGGACCGATTATGGCAATGGCTACCACAATAGCAATCAGCCATGTCGCCTTCGAACCCGCTGCCATCACCAAAAATGGATTTCCTGCAATTTTCGAAAGGTCCGCCCAGTGACCTGCAGCAATATGAATCGTACCCCAATCCAATGCCGACAACAATGCAACACCAAAAAGAATGTATAAGATAGACTGGCCAAGTAGAGACCAAAGAATGGAAGGCATAATGACACTTGGGTCTTTTGCCTCCTCGGTATAGTCAGGTATGACCCTAAGGCTACCAAAAGCAAACATACCCAGAGGGATGGCCGCAAAGACACCTGCCATACCAAATGGCAAGACGCCACCAAAATGGCTAAAATTACCGAAATGACCAAATGATATAAATCCAAGAGCTACCAAGAAATATAAAACCAACTTCAGCCCACCGAACCAGTTGGTACTATTTGAAAATGCCTTCACCCCGTAATAGTTGAAAGGAAAAAACATCAGCATGAAAATAACACCTAATATCGCGCCAGATAAAGTTGGATCTCCGGATGAGTTAACCAAGTGTGGATAAAAATAATTTAAACCCATTACGGTGCCAAGTGCTTCGATGGGTGGTATAAAAAGATACCAAAGCAAATCAGAAATGGCATTAATCATATTGGTCACTGGGCCAAAAGTATATAGGCTATATCGAGAAGGGCCACCCTCTTCAGGATACAAATAACTTAGGTCTACATATGTTAGGCCCACTGTCAAGTACATGAGTGCGCCAATTAGCCAAGCAAGAATTACCCCTGGACCAGCGACAGCAGTCATGCCCGCCGTACCAAATAAAAC
Source organism: Clostridia bacterium (assembly GCA_016938815.1). Classification (GTDB taxonomy): domain Bacteria; phylum Bacillota; class Clostridia; order Peptostreptococcales; family Acidaminobacteraceae; genus JAFGTX01. The sequence goes on from JAFGTX010000120.1 coordinate 1,892, forward strand.
GCCCGTACCTACGGCACCACCTATACCAATTATAATCAGTTCTTTTTTACCAAGCTCACGATGTAATCTGGGTTTTTTGCTAGTCATAATTTTACTCCTAGTATTTTCAGGATGATTATATGCAATCACTATAACCATCAGATCAATATGAGGGCTAAAAATTATTTAATAGCCTTTTTTCCGGAAACAAAATTCGTATTGCCCACCTAAATTCAAGATGACAACGAATATGCCAAGATCAATAGTCTTAACAAATTAAAGATAGAGAAGCGATTATCGTACCACATGTTGCATGTCTTCCCTTTATACTCTATACATAGTTTTAACCTATTGTCAAATACAAAATAATATCAATTTTAA
>JAFGTX010000121.1 GCA_016938815.1 Clostridia bacterium
AGCATTGAGGAAACGCAGTAAGACGAGGCATTATTAAATTGATAATATAGTTGATCGCAGGTGGAGCGAAAGGAGAAAAACATGGCTACGAAGTATATTTTTGTAACAGGGGGCGTTGTATCCTCGTTAGGTAAGGGCATTACGGCAGCATCATTGGGTCAGCTGCTAAAGGCGAGAGGTGTAAAGGTTGAAATGCAAAAATTCGACCCATACATCAATAAGGATCCGGGTACGATGAGTCCTTATCAACATGGAGAGGTGTATGTAACAGATGACGGTGCTGAGACGGATTTGGACTTAGGCCACTATGAACGTTTTGTAGATATCAATCTTTCAAAAAACTCCAACGTGACGACGGGTAAAATCTACTGGTCAGTCATTACAAAAGAGAGAAAAGGGGAGTACCTGGGTGCGACTGTACAGGTTATTCCACACATCACCAACGAAATCAAAGGTCGTGCCTATAGAGTGGCAAAAGAGACCAATGCGGATGTTATTATTACAGAAATCGGTGGTACGGTTGGCGATATTGAGTCTCAGCCGTTTTTAGAAGCGATTCGCCAAGTGAAATACGATGTGGGTGCAGAAAACGTGATGTACATCCACGTGACCTTAGTACCATACTTAGGTAAAGCGGGTGAACTCAAGACCAAACCGACACAGCACAGTGTCAAAGACTTAAGAGAAATCGGCATCCAACCAGATTTGGTTATTTGCCGTACAGAGCATCCAATCAGCCAAGAAATGAAAGACAAGATCTCTTTATTCTGTAATTTAGAAGAAGGCAGTGTTATTGAAAATCGCGATGCGGATACACTTTATGAAGTACCACTGGTACTTGAGGCGCAAGGTTTGGCGGATAAGGTTTGCAAGAAACTTGGTTTAAACTGCGGCGCGCCTGACTTGACAGAGTGGAAGCGCATCGTTGAAATAGAGAAGACAGCTCAAAAACGCGTTAAGATTGCCCTGGTCGGCAAGTATGTCGAGTTGAGAGATGCCTACCTTTCAGTAGCTGAGGCACTCAAGCACGCAGGTATTGCCAATGAGGCGGTGGTAGACATCGACTGGGTACATTCGGCAGAAGTGACAAAAGAGAATGTCAAAGAGCTTTTAGGCGACGCGGATGGTATCTTAGTGCCAGGTGGTTTTGGTAGCCGTGGTATCGAAGGTAAAATCAATGCGATTCAATACGCAAGAGAAAACAAGGTACCATTCTTCGGTATCTGTTTAGGGATGCAATTGGCAGTGATCGAGTTCTGCCGCAATGTACTTGGTTTATCAGAGGCACACAGTTCTGAATTGATGCCTGAAACAGTACATCCAGTCATCGACTTGATGCCAGAGCAGCAAGATGTGGAAGATATGGGCGGCACCATGCGTTTAGGCGTATATCCATGTAAAGTTAAGGAAGCAACAAGAGCGATTGAAGCTTACGGTGAAGCCTTGATTTATGAGCGTCACCGTCACCGTTACGAATTCAATAATCATTACAGAGAGCAAGTTGAAGCGGCAGGTATGACGATTTCAGGGATGTCGCCGGATGATAGATTGGTTGAGATTGTTGAAATTACTGAACATCCTTGGTTTGTAGCAGGGCAGTTCCACCCAGAGTTCAAATCAAGACCGACACGTTCTCATCCACTGTTTAGAGAATTTGTGAAAGCGGCATTGAATAAATAGCTATTCTAAGGCAACCTTCATCATGAGGGTTGCCTTTTGTATACGATGATTGTTTATTATTGTATAATAAATACATGTTTGCACAATGAATAGGGGGTTAAGATGAAGAAATTATTATGCATGATTACGGTGATTGCTTTGATGTTTACAGCGTGTGGTCCCAAAGTGCCTGAAAAAACGGAAGAAGAGCTTAGGGCGGAGATAAAAGCGGAGCTGGAAGCAGAAATGAAATCGGAAGCAGAAGTTGTGGAAACGACGGATGCATCAGAGGAACAAGTGGCGGCTGAAGAGGAAGCGGACGAGCCTGTGGTAACAGAAAATAGGCGGGATGATGTTTACTATGCGGAAGATTTAAAAAAGGGGACTAAAATCTCCGATAAGTTTGAGTTGACTGATAACTTCTATTACGAGACTCATGGCGACGTAACGACCTATGGTTATGAGTTGAAGGCAACCTCATCGGTGGATGCAACCCTAATTTACAATCCGGAATATAACTTCTATTTTTTGAGAGTTGACGAAGCGATTTTTGATAAAGATATCTTGATAAAAAAACCTCTTGAAGAAACAGGAGAAGCGATTATTCCTGTTGGGAAAGTGGATGCAACCTATGGAATCAATCCGCAAAAGTCTACGGTAGCAGAAAAATACTTGATAGCGGCTAAGGCGAGTGACACTTATACCATCGCAGGACAAGCCATAATACAGTATGTTCTAGTGGCGGACAATGAAACGTCGAATACATACAGTGTGATTCTAAGTGAATTTGTATCGGATGAGCCTATTAGTGTGCCGGAAACGGCTGTTAACATTGATAAATTACTTACCCTAAAGGAAATGTGTCAAATGGTCGGCATCGATACAACGGATATGGTGACGGAGGAAGATGGCGGCTATTTCATGTACTATACACATTGGGCCAATGATCAAATCGAGTTTTCTGTTTTTCACGATGAAGAGCAGCCGGCAGGTGATATGTTGGTTTCAAATATTAAGATCACGGGTGATGCCTATAAATTATTCGGTATCGGTGTGGGTGATAATTTAGCAAATAGTTTTAAAAGTATGGAAACGCGTTATGAGCACCTGTATTCACATCATGATGAAACGTATGTGAAATACGTCTATGATGTGGCGGGTTATGCTTTGACTTTCAATGGCATCGGTTTCAATAGCGAGGTCGTGATTGGCTCAGACGAGGTGGTGACGGATATCGATTATTATATTTTACTGGATTAGACGCTACTGGCGCTCTACAAAATACTTTTAACAGTTTTTGTAGAGCTTCTTTTGTAGATATGAGAAAATAGGTTTATTATAGATGTATGAGTATCAAAATTATGGGTATACAGAAAAATACGGACTGTATACAGTTCCACATATCAATGGTTGAATGAAAAGAAATCGGAGATGATGTTATGAATCAAGCAAACATTGAAAAAACATTGCAACGCATTATCGAAATCGATGATGAGAGCGCTGCCTTGAAAAAGGAAATTCAGGCCTTGAAACTTGAAAAAGAACAGGCGATGAAGAAGGAAGCGCGGGAGATGGACTTGGATTTGATGAAACGTGCACGAAAACTCGGTAAAGTAGAGCGAGAGCTGATTATGAGCCAAGCGGAGGAGGAAATTGTGCGCCTTCGAGAAAAAAATGACGCCATTTGTCAGCAAATGCAACGCGTTATGGATCACCATGTTGAAGAACTGGTCAACGATGTTTTTGAGAAATTGATTGGAGAGCATTTAAAGGCGAGGGCTAAATAATGGGTGATGTTAGGCGATTTGCTGCGGTGAATACGAAAATCAAGGCGATGGAAGGCCTCCTCTTAGATGATGGTGCCTACCAGGCGCTGGTCACCTTAAACGAGCCAGAAGAAATTCTCCAATATCTTAAAAAGACATCGGGATACAGTAGTATTGTTGAACTGAGTGGCAATGAGATTGATATTGACGGTGAAGAACGTCGTTTGCGTGGTGATTTGATTGAAAAATACGAGCGTTTGGGTCATTATTTTGCAGATCATTACAAGAAATTTTATAAGACGATGTTCATGCGCTTTGAAATAGAGGATATTAAACTTTTCCTGAGAACTTTTCTAAGGAAGGAGGATGTTGGCTTTCTGAAAGAGCATCTCTTTCAAACGCGCTATCATCAGTTGGATTTGGAACAATTGACCAAGGCCAATTCTATCGAAAGTTTTGTTGAGAGTCTAAAGGGTACCCCTTACTATAACTTGATCAAATATTATTTGGAAGAAGACCCTGAGAAGATGATGTTCTATATGGAAATGAGTCTGGATCACTACTACTTCAATACTTTACACAAGCAATTATCGGAATTTTCAAACGAGGACAAAAAATCTTTGCTGGCGGCTCTGGGTCAGAACGTCGATTTACAGAACCTGCAGTGGATCTACCGAGGGTTGAAGTATTACGACCTGTCTTCTGAGGAGTTGCTCAACTATACGTTGCATGTGGGCTATTATCTTAAATACAAGGATTTGAAAGAGCTTTGCTATACGCGGGACATCGATCAACTGGTTGCGCGTATTCAAAATACGAAATACGGCTTCCTATTCAAGGGGGACAAGCATAATGAGATATTTTTTGAACTGAATATGGAGCGTTATCTTTTGAAGTTGATGACGGAGTTAAAGAGAAAACATCCCATGACATTTATGGACACGATTGTCTACATGCATAGAAAAGAATATGAAATACGTGACATCTTTACGCTATTGGAAGCCAAGCGCTACCATGCACCGATAGAGGATGTCAAACGATTTTTGGTACACATCGTGGTGTAGAGGAGGTGACGAAATGGCCGTAAAAAAGATGGTGATGATGAATTTGGTGGCGGGGTTAGATGACCTTGATGCCTTGTTAAAGAGAATTATCTTATCGGAACAGGTACATATCGTCAACGCAATTGAGGAAATCGATGATTCCAATTTTACCCTCTCCATGGTGGAGGAAAATGCAGACGAAATTCTTGATATGTGTGCTATTCAGCCACTTGAATCAAATGTTGATTTCAGAAAAACCCAGGAAAAATTAGACGGATTAATTGAACTGATGCAGATTAAGCCACGGGTGAGGACGCGCGATTTTGATGTGGTATATAGCTTTGATGAAGTGGTTAGTGAAATTGAAACGGTGTATAGGGGTCTTAGCGATCTGAATGCGCGACGTGAACAGTATTTGCTGGAGCTTGAGAAATTGAAGCAAATGAGAGTTATGGAGCTTTTGGATCGGGTTGACATTGATATGGGCCTTCTCTATAAATCAAAGAATTTTACACTGACCCTAGGTACGGTTACCAATGAGAACCGTAAAAAACTGGTTCAGAACTATGAAAATATTTCTGCGGCAGTCATGCATTTGGGCAGCTTTAATAATGAAGAGGCTATACTGGTTGTGACACCAATCGATTTGAAAACCGAGACCGATAGGATTCTGAGGTCGGTGCATTATACGCCGATTGAACTTAAGTCAGAGTGCATGCAGACGCCGCAACGCTGTATAGCGGAAGTAAATAAACATATTCAACAGATTGAGTATGAATTGAAAAAAATAGAGAAAGAGAGTCAAAAGTATAAATCCACCTACGGTGAGGACATATCTAGATGTTACAGTCGGTTTATCATGGAATCGACCGTGATGAAGTTGAAAGAAAACATAGGCATGACCCGGCAGTTTTTCTACTGTTCTGGATGGGTAGCAGAAGATGAGTCGGAGCAGCTGGTGGAAACCCTTTCCGACGGCATCAATATCATCGTTGAGTTTAAGCCTGTCAGCGATGTCGCGGATACCATCAGACCGCCTACTCAGCTTAAAAATCATCCTTTGGTTGCACCCTTTGAGACACTGGTGGATATGTATGGCATTCCATCCTATGAAGAATTGGACCCTACCACATTTTTAGGGCTGAGTTATATGCTATTGTTTGGAGCTATGTTCGGTGATTTGGGACAGGGGTTGACCTTGGCTTTGGCAGGCATGCTCATGGTTCGAAAGGGTCTTGGCGAGAGCTACGGAAAACTGTTGACGCGGTTGGGATTCAGTTCCAGTCTCTTTGGCTTTTTCTATGACAGCTTTTTTGGTTATGAAAGTGTCATTTCTGGATTTGCAGAGCGGGTGACAGGCATAGAAGGCTTAAGTGAATTCTTCTTCATCAGGCCGATTGAGAACATCAATACGATTTTGACGGTTTCTATCGGACTCGGGATCTTGCTTCTCTTGATCAGCTTGATCTACAGCATTGTGAATAAAATGCGGATTAAGGACTATCAAGAAGGTCTTTTCGGACGAAATGGCTTAAGTGGCCTTTTGCTCTATATCAGTCTACTACTCATTGTGGCTTCGAAAATAGGACTTGTGGCACTGGGAGCATTTCCACTAATTGTGATCAGCATCATCTGCGTGGGCCTGATCATCGTGAGAGAGCCTTTGGCCAATCTTATGACCGGTAATAAGCCGCTGTATCATGAAGAAGTATCCGCTTACTACGTGGAAAGTGGCTTTGATATATTGGAGACTTTCTTGAGTATGTTGAGTAATTCGGTGTCCTTTATACGTGTCGGCGCTTTTGCGCTAAATCACGTGGGACTTTTTATCGCCTTTCATACGATGGCGGAGATTATCGGCAACGTGGCAGGTAATGTCCTCATGTTTATCATAGGTAATGTCCTAGTCATCTGTTTGGAGGGGTTGATTGTTTTCATCCAAGGACTGAGGTTGGTTTATTATGAAATGTTCAGCAAGTATTATACGGGCGCTGGTAATGCGTTTGAAGCTGTTCGAATCGCTTCTATAGAGAGAGCATAACAAAATATTGAGACGGGAAGAGGAGGAAATAAAATGAAAATCATATTGGGTTCAGCAATCGTGTTGGTGTTTTTAACGATAGGTGTCGGCGTTTACCTCTATCGCGGCGGCAAGTCGGGCAAGAGGATGAGTAAATCTTTAAAGATGAATTTAGCGGTTTTTGTACCTCTGATGCTTTTTGGCGTAGTTGGTCTTATTCCGGATGTGGTGTATGCCGCGACAACGGGGACAACGACCAGTAGCTCTGGGCTAGGTTATATCGCAGCGGCTTTAAGTACGGGTGCTGCGACCATCGGCGCCGGCTATGCGGTAGGTTCGGTAGGTTCATCGGCGCTTGGGGCGGTTTCGGAAGATCCTAAAATTTTAGGTAAGACTCTAATCTTTGTTGGTTTGGCGGAAGGTATTGCGATTTACGGATTGATTATTTCCATTCTTATCTTAGGTAGATTGTAGGTCCTTATGAAATCATATTTATTGACAAATAATAAGGACACGCTGGTCGGTTTAAGACTTGCAGGGGTCCACGGACAGCTCGTCCATACTGCGGAGGAACTGCACGCGTCCGTTCAAGAAAAGATGTCGGATAAAGAGACCGGTATTATCATCATATCGACAGATGTGGTGGATTATGATCGGGTTATGGTTATGGAAGCGAAATTGAAGTCGGATGATACGTTAATTATTGAGATACCATCAGGGCAGAAAATGTTTGACAGCGATTATATTACACGCTATATCAAGGAGTCGATCGGTGTAAAATTATAGTTGAGAGGTGACAAGATGATTACCGTTGAGGGGAAATTGAAATTGTTTAATAAAGTGGTCGTGGAAAAAATAAAAAAAGAACAGGATGTCGTGTTAAAGGAACTGGAGCTGCAGAGAAAGAAGCTTTTGGAGGACCAACGGGAAGAGTCTACGAAAAAAGCCGATCAATTTCTCAAAGCGATTATCGATGAAGCCTATGAAGATAAAAAAGCGATGCTGGCCAGAGAAAAAAGCGAATTGAAACGGCAGCTGCTCAAAGAACGTCAAGTTTTGATTGACCATTTGGCAGAAGCGGTTTTAAAGCGCTTTAGGGCTTTCGTTGACGAACCGGATTACGTGCTTTATCTACAAAATCTTGTTCATCGATATCTAAATGATTTGGAAACCTTCGGTGCCTTGACTGTCATGCTAGAAGGCCAACATTTTGAAAGGGATCGGGAGATCGTAAGAGCGACCCTTAAGGCATTGGGCTTGACGGCGGGCGGCTATATTGAAAGTGAAGAGGATATGGTCGGTGGCTGTATATTCTACAACGAAGCAGGCGATGTTTTGATAGATGGTTCTTTAGCGTCTTTGATTGGAGAACATCGAAGTGAGATTGGACAGAGACTGTACGTGATGCTGAATGAAGTAGGTGATGAAGGTGACGAGTAATAGTAAAATCATCATGATCAATGGGCCGGTTGTTAAAGCGGACGATATGGCGGCTTTTAAAATGCGGGAAATGGTCATGGTTGGCAATAAAAAACTGATTGGAGAAGTCATTGCGCTGGATGGCGCTGTAGGCACGATTCAGGTCTACGAGGAGACTGAAGGCTTGAAAGTGAACGAACCGGTCTTGCCTACGGGAAAGCCGCTTTCTTTGAAACTCGGACCGGGACTCATGGGGAATATGTTCGATGGTATTGAACGTCCCCTGCATAAGATTGAGGAGATCAGCAAGGGTTTCATCGGTGAAGGCATAGGGCTTATTTCGCTGGACGAGGAGAAGTCCTGGCAGGTGGAAATCACGGTTAAGATGGGTGATAGCCTTAAACCAGGTGATATCTACGCTCGCGTTCAGGAAACGGATATCATCGAGCATCGTCTGATGGTTCCGCCAAGTGTGACGGGAGAAGTCGTTCATGTGGTGCCCAACGGCGCATATACCATTGAAACGGCCCTGGTTCAGTTAAAAGGGCAAAAGGGTAAACGTACGGACCTTAAGATGTATCAGGAGTGGCCGATTCGTTTGCCAAGGCCGGTGAATGAAAGAAAAATGTTGACCCAACCATTGGTAACGGGACAGCGTGTTCTAGATATATTTTTCCCTCTTGCTAAGGGTGGCACGGCTGCAATTCCAGGTGGTTTTGGAACCGGAAAAACCATGACCCAGCATCAGCTGGCCAAATGGTCCGATGCGGATATCATCGTCTACATCGGTTGTGGTGAAAGGGGCAATGAAATGACGGATGTACTGGAAGTCTTTCCGTCCCTGATTGACCCGAAAACCGAAAAACCCTTGATGGAGCGTACGATTTTGATAGCCAATACGTCCAATATGCCGGTAGCGGCGCGGGAGGCCAGCGTTTATACGGGCATCACTCTTGCGGAATACTATCGGGATATGGGTTATCATGTGGCCATTATGGCGGATTCCACGTCCAGGTGGGCTGAGGCCCTTAGAGAGATTTCGGGGCGTTTAGAAGAGATGCCGGCAGAGGAAGGCTATCCTGCGTATTTGCCATCGCGTTTGGCAGAATTCTACGAACGGGCAGGTTATGTGGAGACACTGAATTGTCAAGAGGCATCGGTAACCATTATCGGTGCGGTCTCTCCGGCAGGGGGGGATTTTTCCGAGCCGGTTACGGAGAATACCAAACGTTTCGTGAACGCATTTTTGGCGCTGGATAAAAAATTAGCCTACGCGAGACATTATCCGGCCATTAACTGGCTGAACAGTTATAGCGGTTATATCAAGGTTCTTGGGCCTTGGTACACAGAGAACATCAGCTCAGATGTACTGGAACTTAGAAATGAAATGCTCCAGATCCTATATGAAGAAAATAAGCTTTCGGACATTGTGGCATTGGTCGGCGAGGACGTATTACCGGATGACCAGAGGCTGGTGCTTGAGATTGCTAAAGTCATCAAGATCGGTTATCTGCAGCAGAACGCTTTTCATAAGGACGATACTTATGTGCCGTTGCCAAAGCAGCATCTCATGCTGGAAATGATCAAGTTTTTGTATGAGAAGTCGGCGGAAGCGGTGCATATGGGCATTCCGATTTCTAAGGTTAAAAACGTGGAGCTGTACAATAAGGTCATGAAGATGAAATATACCATTCCAAACGATGATTTGACGGGTATTGGTCGATTGATGACAGAGATTGAGTCCTACTATAATGGGTTAATTGCAAGCTATCAGTAAGGGAGGACAAAACATTGAATAAAGAGTATTTGAGGTTAGATAAAATAGAAGGACCGCTCATTTTCCTGTCGGGCATCGAAGGTGCCTCTTATGGTGAGATTATCAAAATCAAAGTGGATGACGGCACGGAACGTTACGGGAAGATTATACGTCTCGAGAAAGAAGCGGTTATCGCTCAGGTTTTCGAAGGGACTTCAGGGCTTTCCACTAAAAATGTTCGGGTGAAGTTTACGGGCAAACCTTTTGAACTCGCCCTTTCAACAGAAATATTGGGACGGACCTTTAACGGTGTCGGAAGAGCGATCGATGCAGGTGGAGAGATTTTCAGCAATGAGCTTTACAATATAAACGGTCGTCCGATTAATCCCGTGGCAAGACAATATCCGAGAGATTATATACAAACGGGGATTTCTACGATCGATACTTTGGCGACGCTGATCAGGGGGCAAAAATTACCGGTGTTCTCCGGGAATGGTTTGCCTCATAATGAGTTGGCGGCTCAGATCGTACGTCAAGCGAAGCTCAGTGGCGACAAGAACGAACGTTTTGCCGTTGTTTTTGCGGCGATTGGCGTTAAACACGACGATGCCGCATTTTTCAGGAAGAGTTTTGAGGCGGCGGGTGCCCTAGATAATGTCGTCATGTACATCAATTTGGCGGATGACCCAATTGTAGAAAGGATCAGTACGCCAAGATGTGCCTTGACGGCAGCGGAGTATTTGGCCTTCGTATGTGGCTATCATATCTTGGTTGTTATGACGGATATCACGTCTTACTGTGAGGCTTTGCGGGAGATTTCATCCGCAAGGGAAGAGGTACCAAGTAGAAAGGGTTATCCTGGCTACCTGTATTCAGACTTGGCAGCGCTTTATGAGCGTGCGGGCATGATGAAAGAGGTAGAGGGGTCGATCACTTACTTGCCGATTCTCACCATGCCGAACGATGATATTTCCCATCCGATTCCGGATTTGACGGGTTATATCACCGAGGGTCAGATTGTTTTAAGTCGGGAATTGTTCCAAGACAATATTTATCCGCCTGTCAATGTATTGCCATCCTTGTCGCGATTGATGAAAGATGGCATTGGAGAGGGCTATACGGTAAAAGAGCATCCGGATGTGGCCAATCAGCTTTTTGCATCCTATTCCAAGGTGCAGGATATTAGAGCCCTAGCGCAAATCATCGGTGAAAGTGATCTGTCGCCGGTGGATCAGGCCTATATGGCTTTTGGTAGGGCTTTTGAGGGTGATTTTGTCAAACAGCATGGTAATGAAAACCGCTCGATTAAAAAGAGCTTAGAAATAGCATGGCAACTGCTTTCGATGTTGCCAAAGGAAGAACTGGATCGATTGGATGACGAGATCATCGCTGAATTTTACGGGAAGTGATTGTGATGGGAATGCAACTTGCGCCTACAAAGGCGAATCTGATTAAATCGAAGACCATGCTCCAGTTTTCGCGAAAGGGCTATGATTTGCTGGACAAGAAACGTAACGTTCTGATCCGGGAGATGATGGGTCTGGTTCAACGTGCCAATGAAATACAGAATAGCATTCAGTCTAACTTTGAGGCTGCTTTTGAAGCTTTGAAATTTGCCAACATCACCCTTGGTTTTAACACAGTGGAGGAACTGGCTATATCTGTACCGGATATGGAGAATTTTCAGGTGCTCAACCATAGTGTTATGGGGGTCGAAGTTCCAGAAGTACGCTTTGAAGAAACGCCGCTTCACGTGACCTATGGCTTTTACAGGACGAATGCAGCGCTGGATGAGGCGGTGGAAAAATTCCGAAAGGTGCGCTTCTTGACCTATGAGCTGGCGGAAATAGAAAACGCGGTTTATAAGCTGGCGATGGAGATAAAAAAAACCCAGAAAAGAGCCAATGCCTTAGAAAAAATTCAAATCCCAAAATATGTCCAAATTGTTAAAACTATCGAGGAAACCTTGGAAGAAAAAGAGCGGGAAGATTTTTTTCGATTAAAGAAAATCAAGGACAAGACGAAAGGATAGACAAGGTCTATATCTCATACTATAATAGGAGTTGGTAAGGTAGGTAGGTTGAAAAAACTCTGGAGGTATTTTTATGTCAAAATCAATGATTAGAATGAGAATGAGTATGCATGATGCACACTACGGTGGCAATCTTGTAGACGGAGCAAAAATGTTAAACCTTTTTGGAGACGTTGCAACTGAACTACTAATTAGAAATGACGGCGATGAAGGTCTTTTCGCTGGATACGACAACGTTGAGTTTTTAGCGCCAGTATACGCTGGAGACTACATCGAAGCAGTTGGCGAGATCGTTAAAGTTGGTAACTCGTCAAGAAAAATGGTATTTGAGGCTAGAAAGGTGATTATCCCTAGACCTGACCTAAACGATTCTGCTTGTGATGTGCTTGAAGAGCCAGTTGTTGTATGTAGAGCGTCTGGAACTTGTGTTGTTCCTAAAGACAAGCAAAGAAAGTAGGAGGCAGTCATGGAAAAGTTAATCATCACGGCAGCCCTTACAGGTGCAGAAGTCACTAGAGAACAACAACCAGCGCTTCCTATTACACCAGACGAGATCGCTGAAGCAGCATACGAATGCTACAAGGCGGGTGCTTCTATCGTTCATATCCATGCGAGAGAGAACGACGGTACACCAACTCAAAGCTATGAAGTGTATAAGGAAATCAAAGAAAAAATTGAAGCAAAATGTAACATCATTTTCCAACCATCAACAGGTGGCGCAACATGGCATACGCCTGAGCAAAGATTACAACCGGTTGAATTGAGCCCAGAAATGGCGACTCTAAGTGCAGGTACTTGTAACTTTGGCGAAGATGTTTTCATGAACTCGGAAGAATACATGGAAAAATTCGCTAAGCGTATGCAAGAATTAGGTGTTAAACCTGAAATTGAAGTGTTTGAACGTGGTATGATCGACAATGCGACACGCCTTGTTAAGAAAGGTCTCATCAACGGTAACTTACACTTTGACTTTGTTTTAGGTGTTCCAGGCGCATGTCCAGGACATCCAGAAGACTTGATGTACATGGTGAACAAGATTCCTGCTGGTTCTACTTGGACAGTTGCAGGTATCGGTCGTCACGAAACACCACTGGCTGCAATGGGTATTTTATTAGGCGGCCACGTACGTGTTGGATTTGAAGATAATGTTTACTATTCAAGAGGCGTTAGAGCAAAATCTAATGCAGAACTTGTTGAAAGAGTGGCAAGACTTGCTAAGGAACTTGGACGTGAAGTAGCTACGCCAGACGAAGCGAGAGAGATTCTTGGCTTGGCTAAGAAATAGAAAAACATAAATAAAATAAAGAAAGTGTCATAGAATGATTTTCCGATGGAAGTCATTCCGTGACACTCTTTTTTATGTTTTAAATAGGATGATCTTTTAGTATGGCAACAAATCAACATGCTCGAAAGCGCTGTAATGACTTGGCCTGTAAACGTTGAAATAGTTTGTATAAACGTTGTTCTTTGTTAAGTCATCACGGTACAAGATTTCCCATGATGGGTTGGAAACGATCCATGTGCCATTCAATAGAATCTCTGTCCAGTAGGATACCTCACCGTCGAAGTGACCGGCCATCACGCGGCTAGGAATATTGAGAGATCTCAAGAGTGCGCAGTATAAAATCGGAATCTCTTCTTGCGTTGCTGTCTTGGAGTTCAGTATTTCCAGCGAAGTACGTGCGTGTAAGGATTGATCAGCTGATGAAACGATGGTTATGTTTTCGTTGATCCATTGGAACAGCGTTCTCGATTTTGCATAGTCCGACGTACTCTTGTAGGTGATGTAATTCGCCATGTTGTAAAGTTCCATGGAATCTGAATTAATCAGTCGGCTTGGGATGCTGTAACGGATCTTTTCGTTATTTAGATTGACAACGCTGAATTTCATAAGGTAATAATCTTCTAAGTTGTCATAGTGTTTTTCTTGTACTGTAGAAGTCGAAAGAGTGGTGTCACTGCTTTTGTTTTCCGAAAGATCAACTTCCATTGCTATTTCTTTTTCTGTATCCTTCAAATTGGCGGTGTTGGATGCGGTACTGCCGGATCCGCTGTTCTGTTGACTCAGTTTTTCAGTTAATGCCTTTATTTCTTCCAGTTCTTGTTCTGTGGTGAGTTCCTTTTCGGTGGCGCTGGTTTTAGTTTCCGTGACTGCCTCGTCATCTGGGATGACAATCGAGTCGTTAACGTACACCGTGATTGGCTCGCCAACGGGCTCAACGGTAGCATTGTGCTCTATACCAGCAAGGATGACGTTGTGTTTGCCAAGACCAAAAGGCAGATAGATTGTACCGCTAAAGGTATTGCCTTCTATAGCGATAGGGAACTCCAATTTTTCCTTGTCTTTCGAAACAATGGCCTTCAATTCGCTGATGTTGTGACCTGCCTTCAAAGTACCCTTGATGACAAATGCATTATCAACAGACATGTTGGAATAGATTTCAGTGTCAAGTTTCACGCGTTTTTCGAAGTATCGGTTAAACTCGAAGTAATGTTCTTCTTCAGCGTTTAAAGTCAAGTTGTTGACCTGGAAAGTGCTCATGATGTTGTTGAACAAATCCACGGCGTCTTCTTCGTTGACGTATCTGCCATAAGTGCAAGTGATGATATAGCCAACGCCGTTTGCGGTCACAAAATACAGAATTTGATTGCGCGCTTCGCCGTCAATGGTTGTTGAGAGATAAACGACGTTCATGTTAAAGTTCTCTGTTCTTAGGGTACTCTTTCCGTTGAAGCTGAGTGCTTCGCCGTAAACTTCGAGCAACTTGGCTTTATGAAGTTCCGTGAAACGGTTGAGGCTTACGCCGGTGTCTAAATCTTGTTTGTTGACGACCAGCTTATAATACTCAAAATCATCTGAGTAGGTGAAGGTGTTGTTTAAACCAGATACCTTGTTCCAAAAGGTCGGCGTTGAAATGCTGACGCCGTACTCATTAATAGGTTGTTCCTTGAAAAAAGAGTTGCTCAATATCGTGTATTTATTGGTCTCTGTTGTTGATGTAATCTCTACCAACTGCTTAATCGGGTCGTAATTGACGTTCATATCGAAGGTTTCAGCAATGAAATTTGCCGGAACCAATGTTTTGCCGTTTCGGATGATTGGTGCTTCGTCAAGCTTTTGTGCCTTGCCGTTTTTATAAGCGGTCAAATTGTTGATTTTCAGCTTGATGAACATGTTGTTTTTGTATGCGATAACTTCTTTCGTATCGTTGATCCATTTGACGTCACAACCTAGGGCCTGGAAAAATTCTTTCATAGGTACCATGATTGTTTTGTTGAGGACGATGGGCTGGGTTTCGAATTGAACGGTAGCGCCATCCACTTTTACGGTTTTGATATCTTTTTCACTCGAGATAGACTCTATTTGAGATAAGGAAAAAGAAGGGGTTGCGGTCATTAACATGCACATGATGCAAATGTATGCCAATAGTTTTTTCATTTGATTTCTTCCTTTCCGCTTGAATTTTCTTGTTACACATAATAAAGTATATCAGTGAACGCTTTAAGGCAAGAAAATCAACGCTTTTGTATTATAAGTGTAATCTGACTGTAATAGATGGTATAATAGAAGGAAGAACAGTAAAAATGTAGTAATTGGAATGTTCGGAGGGATTGTGTGGATATTAGAAGTTTAAGAGATAAAACGTTGGCGGATTTAAGAGAAATAGCAAAAGCAATGCAGATTAAAGGCGTTTCAAAACTCAAAAAAGATGCATTGATTGACGCCATTGTAAATGGAAATACACCAGGATTTCAGCCTGACGACGAAGAAGCTGACATGGTGGGACTAAGACCGGAGATCGGCGCTTCTGAGGCAGATGATGATGACGATATAGACGAAGATGATGACGAGGAAGAACTTGAAGTCGAATCGACTCAAAATCAAGTAGATAACGAAGTCGAAGGTGTTTTGGAAATCATCGATCAGGGCTATGGTTTTTTAAGATTCAAGAACTTCTTATCCAGCGAGTTGGATGTTTACGTATCGCCTTCTCAGATCAGAAAATTTCGGATGCGTACAGGCGATAAAATCAAGGGTGTTACCCGAGTGCCTAACAGCAATGAAAAATTCAGAGCGTTACTTTTTGTCAAAGAAATCAATGGGCAAAAACCGCAGCATAACTTTAGAAGACCGAGATTTGATGATTTGACGCCGCTCTATCCTACGGAACGCCTCGTTCTATCAGAAGACAATTCAGTGGACCTTTCTATGCGCATGATTGATTTATTATCACCAATCGGTAAGGGACAACGGGGTTTGATCGTTGCACCACCTAAAGCCGGTAAAACCATTCTACTCAAAAAAATTGCTCAAAGTATTTCCAGAAATCATCCAGAAGTCGAGATTATTGTATTGCTCATTGACGAAAGACCGGAAGAGGTTACGGATATGATCCGATCTATAGATGCGGATGTCATTTACTCCACTTTTGATGAATTGCCAGCACATCATATCAAAGTGGCTGAGATGGTTATCAGCCGTGCTAAAGCATTGGTTGAACAGAAAAAGGATGTCGTGGTATTATTAGATAGTATTACGCGTCTTGCTCGCGCTTACAACTTGGAAATGCCATCAAGTGGTAGAACGCTTTCTGGAGGCCTCGATCCGTCGGCTCTACACAGGCCAAAGCGATTTTTGGGTGCAGCGAGAAATGTCGAAGAGGGTGGCAGTTTGACGATTCTTGCGACAGCCCTTATTGAAACGGGTTCCAGAATGGACGATGTCATCTTTGAGGAATTCAAAGGCACCGGCAATATGGAGTTGACGCTGAATCGTAAGCTTTCTGAGAAGCGTATTTTCCCAGCCGTGGATATCAACAAATCCGGTACGCGTCGTGAAGAACTCTTGCTGGATCAGGATGAACTTGAGGCGGTATGGCACGTAAGAAGAGCGCTAGGCAACCAAAACGTCCAAGATGTAACGGAAAAAATACTGACGATATTGATGAAATCCAAGACCAATAAAGAGTTTGTTCAATTTATCAAAAAAGGTATATGATTTTCAGTTGAAAGATGATATAATCCATGCTATAATGTTTAAGCATGCTAATTATTGAGATAAATATTTTAGATATAATTTCGAGAGAAAGAGGTGAACATAATGAAAGAAGGAATCCATCCAACTTACAATGAGATTGAAGTGAAGTGTGCTTGTGGCAATACTTTCACTACTAGATCAACAAAAGATGAGATCAGATTGGAAATTTGTTCTGAGTGCCATCCATTCTTCACAGGTACTGTAAAGTCTGTTGATAGAGGCGGAAGAGCTGACAAGTTCAAGCAAAAATACGGCTTGTAATAAGAATGAAAAGCATTGGGGTTGGAGCGTGTTTGCTCTAACCCTTTTTTCGTTTCAGGCATGGGCGACGTTTCTAATATGTGGGATTTTATCTGCCCCCAAGACAAAAGTGCAGGAATCAATTATAATGGAATTAACGATGAGCTAGGGGGTTGCAGATGAGTAAATTATACTTTAGATACGGTGCTATGAATTGTGGCAAGACGACGAACTTGATTCAAGTGGCGCACAATTATAAAGAGCGCGGCATGAACTCGATCATTATCAAGCCAAAGACGGATACAAAGGGCGCGGATACAGTTATATCCCGATTGGGCGTGACTAAAAAAGTGGATTTATTGATTGATGAATCTCAAAACATATTTCATGAAGTATCTGAGTTGATGCAGCACAGTGGTGCTATTGATTGTATTTTAGTGGATGAGGTCCAGTTTTTAAAATCGCGACACATCGACGAGCTTTTTGAAGTAGCGGTCAAATTGAATATTCCTACCATTTGCTATGGTCTTAGAACGGACTTTCAGATGCAGGGTTTTGAAGGTAGCCAGAGGTTACTGCTGTTAGCCCATAGTATCGAAGAGTTGAAAACTGTTTGTACTTGTGGCAAGAAAGCTTTATTGAACGGTAGAAAGATAGATGGCGAATTTGTTTTCGAGGGAGAACAGGTTGCGATAGATGGTGAAAACCATGTAGAGTATCAATCCCTTTGTCCGAAATGTTATTTCAGACTTAGAGATTCGGAAGAACAGGAACACTAACAGAAGGTGAATAAATGAAAAAGAAATATACATCGATAGGTGGTCAAGCGCTCATTGAAGGCATTATGATGCGCGGCTCGAAAGAGATTGCTATTGCGGTTAGAAAGCCCGATGGCGAGATTGTTTTGAAAGAGGACCCGATTAAGCCATTGCCTCAAAATAGCATTTTAAAATGGCCTATTGTACGCGGTTCGGTTGCGCTTATATCTTCCATGATTGTGGGGATTAAGGCTTTGACTTATTCGGCGGAATTTTTTGAAATGGAAGGCGAGGCGGAGAAAGAGTCGAAGTTTGAAAAATGGCTGTACGAAAAATTAGGTGATAAAACAGACAATGTACTGGTGATCTTTTCAATGGTTCTGGCGATGCTGTTCGCTTTTGGCCTTTTCGGTGTGTTGCCTACTGTGATTACTAATTTTTTCAAGACGGTGGTCCATAATAGATGGGGCTTGGCAGCGCTTGAAGGTCTTATGAAGATTGTGCTCTTCTTGACTTATGTCATTGCTATTTCTCATATGAAAGATGTCCGTCGTGTCTTTGAATACCATGGTGCGGAACACAAGACCATTCACTGTTTTGAAGCGGGTGAGGCATTGACTGTGGAGAATATAAGAAAACATTCAAGATTGCATCCACGGTGTGGGACCAGTTTTATTTTGTTTGTTCTGGTCATCAGTATTATGATTTTTTCTTTGATCAGTTGGCAGTCGATTGCTATGCGTGTTGGTTTGAAGCTTGTGCTTTTGCCGGTGGTTGCTGGTCTTTCCTATGAACTTTTAAAAGTAGCTGGAAAGAGCGATGGTCGCATTATCAAGGCACTGAGCTATCCGGGTCTTCAATTGCAAAAGTTGACGACTAAGGAACCGGATGACAAGCAGATAGAAGTAGCCATTGCAGCGATGGTGGCGGTTTTAGCGACTGAACCATCTGAAGCTCACCAGTATGAAACGGTTACGGAAGTAGTGGCAAATGAAGCGCATTAGAGATTTGTATGAAGAGGGTGTCGCGGCAATCGCTACGATTTCGCCGGCGCCGGAAGCGGATGTAAAACGGCTCTTGCTTCATTTTTGTCAGGTTACTGCGCTGGATCTGATTATTGATAAAGACAAAATGCTTTCTGATGAGGCAGTAGAGGCCTATGAAAAGGCTTTAGCAAAACGAGTCGCAGGAGATCCGGTGCAATATATCACCAATGAAGAAACCTTTATGGGTCTATCTTTTTATGTGGATGCGAGGGTTTTGATACCGAGAGACGAGACAGAGCTTCTCGTAGAACGGGTATTGATGCTCTTGAAGGAACGTCAGTCAGGCAGTTTGGTGATGGATATCGGTGTCGGCAGTGGCGCCATTTGTCTTTCTGTTGCCAAGCTAGGCCAAGTGGGTCGGGTATACGGCATAGACATTTCAAAAGATGCCTTGGATGTTGCGCGGCATAACGCCAAGCAGCTAGAGGTTGAAGAGTCGGTGACCTTCATTGAGAGTGATTTGTTCACGGCGGTACCAAAGGATATCCTAGGCAGTCTGGATATTTTGATATCCAATCCGCCCTACATTCCACCGGAGGAAATGGAGGTCTTGCATGAAGATGTCAAAAGGGAGCCTTCTTTGGCGCTCTATGGTGGCGAGGATGGCTTAAAGTTTTACAGAGCGATTACGGAAGCGGGCTGGGACTATCTGAAACCGGACGGTATCTTGGTTTATGAAGTTGGTCATGATCAAGGAGAACGGGTAGGTGCGCTTATGCTGGATAGGGGATTTCGACATGTAGAATATATTGAAGACTATCAGGGATTTAAGCGGGTTGTTATTGGCTATAAACTTTGATAAACTATAATCTGTTAATAAAAAAATAGAATGTTGATATAAAAGAGGTGTAACATGTTTGATAAATTGGAATTTATAGAGGAGAAATATCAAGAGTTGTCTGAAAAGATTTCTGATCCAGAAGTAATTGCAGATCAGAAGTTATGGCAGAAGTTGATGAAGGAACACGCGGACTTAGGTCCAATCGTGGAAAAGTACAAAGAGTACAAGAGTACGTTAAATGGTATTGAAGAAGCCAAGGAAATCATAAAAGAAGAATCAGATGAGGAAATGCGTGAACTTGCAAAGATGGAGTTATCTGATTTGGAAGGCTCAGTAGAAGATATCGCTCTGGAACTTAAAAAACTTTTATTGCCAAAGGATCCTAACGATGATAAGAACGTTATCGTGGAAATCAGAGCGGGTGCTGGCGGTGACGAAGCGGGTCTTTTTGCGGCGGAACTTCTTAGACTGTACATCCGGTATGCTGAAAGCAAGCGCTGGAAAGTGGAGATGATGAACACTAATGAGACGGGTGTCGGTGGCATCAAGGAAGCATCGGTCATGATTAAAGGTAACGGCGCTTACTCTAGGATGAAGTACGAGAGTGGGGTTCACAGGGTACAAAGGGTGCCACAAACAGAATCTGGTGGACGTATTCATACATCTACAGCGACGGTTGCGGTACTGCCTGAAGTGGATGATGTTGAAATTGATATTAAACAAAATGATTTGCGTGTCGACGTATACAGATCATCGGGTAACGGTGGTCAGTCGGTTAATACGACGGACTCGGCGGTACGTATTACCCACTTGCCGACGGGCCTTGTTGTAACTTGCCAGGATGGTAAATCACAGCTTTCGAACAAAGAAAAGGCGATGCAGGTACTTAAGGCGAGACTTTTTGATATCGAGCAACAAAAACAAGACGATGCCATCGCTGAAGAGCGTAAGAGTCAAGTCGGTACAGGGGATAGAAGTGCTAAAATCAGAACTTATAACTTCCCTCAAGGTAGAATCACAGACCATAGAATCCCAATCACACTTTACAAGTTGACGGCCTATATGGAAGGTGATATTGACGAAATGATTGATGCATTGATTACGAACTTCCAAGCGGAAGCGTTAAAAGCCTTAGAAAATGAATAAAATTGGTATCCAATAAAACTAGAAGCGGCACTTCAGCAGGAGGTGCCGCTTTTTAAATGTGTGGAGATACATAAAAGAAAACGATTGTTTATTAATAGGATAATTGTATGCAAATATATTTTATTCAATAGTACTCTATTCCTTGAAAAGTGTCATGTAGAGGAGTATACTTATAAAATGAAAAATCAGAAATTTCAAAAGAGTCTGAAAAAGAGAGAGGGTGTTAAGGTGTTTTTCTCAACCATACGTGATTTGTAACCATAAGTAACTGGAAAACAATTTGAGGGGGAGGACTTAAGGTTATGGGATCACATTTAGAGTATGTATTGAATTTCGGCGTTATATTGCTGGCAGCCAATGTTGGTGGTATTATCAGCCGTAAGTTGAAGCAACCTGCTGTGCTTGGACAAATTATTGCAGGGATTATCCTTGGTATGGGATTGATGGAAAAGACCGCGTTTATAGAAGATTTGGGTGAAATAGGCGTTATCTTTCTGATGTTCATTGCCGGTTTGGAAACCGACGTTCAGGAACTGAAAAGTTCAGGAAAGTCGTCTTCATTTGTCGCACTTGGTGGCGTTTTGTTTCCCGCGGCATTTGTCGGTGGGGGCACCTATTTTCTAACGGGCGACTGGATGATGGCACTTTTTGTCGGTGTCATTTCTACAGCGACTTCTGTAAGCATATCGGTACAAACACTGAGAGAATTGGAAAAGCTGAGAACGCGCCAAGGGATTACCATTCTCGGTGCGGCGATTATAGATGATGTGGTTGGTATTGTTTTGCTGACGTTGGCAATTGGTATTGTCAAACCTAGTGAAGGTGGCAGCGTAGCCGTTGTTATAGGTAAGATTGCACTATTTTTTGCAATTACTTTGATTGCAGGTATTGTTGTGACAAAGCTCTTGAAATATTGTTGCGATGTCATCAATTTGGACGATAAGATTGTGACCTATGCGGTTGTCGTGTGCTTTATCTTGGCTTTTATATCCGAAGAGTTAGGTGTTGCAGCAATTACAGGGGCTTACTTTTCGGGTGTGGTCTTTTCGATGACGGACCATCGTCACAGGCTTTCTCATGAGGTCAATCAGATTGCAACCATCATGTTTACACCGGTGTTTTTCGTTTCTATCGGTATGGGTGTGGATTTGAACAGTGCGGTCTCTGCCTTGGGACTGGGCTCCGTGATTATTCTTCTAGCGGTACTAGGCAAGATCGTCGGTTGTGGTTTGGGTGCGAAATTGACCGGATTTGAAAGGAAAGAGGCACTTCAAATTGGCTTTGGGATGATTCCGCGGGCTGAAGTAGCGATTATCATTGCCAATCTGGGACTTAAAATGGGTGTCATCAATCATCATGTCATGGCTTCGACGATTTTGATGGTTCTTGTGACGACGCTCATAACGCCATCGCTTTTAAAATGGTCGTTTACAGGTTCGCACGTGAAGAAAGCGGAAGAGGCAACAGTATCATAAGAAATATAGGGAGGGTAGCGCACTAACTTTTGTTTGAGCGTGCCCTCATTTTGCTTTTTGCAGTGGAACCACTGTGATATGATGGAATAAGAAATCAAGGATGAGGTGTACCATGGATACGAAAATAATTAAAATAGATGAAGCGGATTATGACAAGTCCCTATTGAGATTGGCGGCAGAGGCATTAGCAGAAGGTGGTACGGTTGCTTTTCCGACGGAAACTGTTTATGGCATCGGCGCAAATGCGCTGGATGAGACTGCGATCAAGAAGATTTTTAAAGCAAAAGGAAGACCATCGGACAATCCGCTGATTGTGCATGTGACTTCTGTAGAGGCAGTGAAAACGCTGGTTGAGGAAATTTCACCAGTGGCTCAAAAGCTCATGGATGCTTTTTGGCCGGGACCGCTGACGATTATCTTCAGAAAAAGTGTTGTTGTACCTGAATCAGTGACCGCTGGGTTGGATACGGTGGCAATTCGTATGCCGAGTCATCCGATTGCTAGGGATTTGATTGATCAGTCAGGCGTGCCGGTAGCGGCACCTAGTGCTAATCTTTCCGGTAAGCCAAGTCCAACATCAGGCGAACATGTGATAGAAGATTTGAATGGCCGTGTCGACTATATTGTCGTTGGCGATCAGACGGAAGTGGGGCTGGAATCGACGGTAGTGGATGCGACGGGAGATACGGTGATGATACTCAGACCGGGTGGCGTCACTCGGGAAGCGCTGGAAAAAGTTGTGCCGGTAGTATGTGTAGACCCTGCCATTGAGGGTCATCAAGAAGAGAAATTGGTTCCAAGATCACCGGGAATGAAATACACCCATTATGCACCAGAGGCGGAAGTACTGCTCATTCAAGGTCAAGAAGTGCCTATGGTGGAGATGATCCAAAATATGTGCGTGCGCCTTGGGAACAGTGGTAAGCGTGTGGGGATCATGACTTGTGATGAACATCTAGAGGACTATAACTGTGGTGTGGTGATTTCGCTGGGATCTCGACAAAATTTGGAGGAGGTTGCACAAAACCTCTTTAAGACCTTGCGGGATTTCGACGCCCATGGGGTAGATATTATTTTAGCTGAAGTCTTTGATGAGCATGGCATGGGAAGTGCCGTCATGAACCGCCTTAGAAAGGCGGCGGGCAATCAGGTGATCGAAGTTTAATCCGATAAATGATTGCACTTGCTTTGGATTCCTGTTATAATGTTGATGTTTTGAGTATATCGGAGGTGTACAATGAAAATAGGGATAGGCTGTGACCATGGTGGTTACGAGTTGAAAGAAACAATCAAGGAACACTTGGCATCAAAGGATATTGAAGTTGTTGATTATGGCACATATTCAAAAGAATCGGTGGACTATCCGGTTTATGGCGAGAAAGTTGCCAATGCGGTAGTTGCTGAGGAAGTGGATTATGGTATCGTGGTTTGCGGTACAGGTCTTGGCATTTCTATGGCTGCCAACAAAGTAAAAGGCATTCGTGCAGCGGTCGTAAGTGATTGCTTTTCTGCTGAAATGTCAAAGGCGCACAATAACGCGAATATCTTGGCTCTAGGCGAACGCGTTGTGGGTAAAGGTTTGGCGCTTAAAATCGTTGATACTTGGTTGAACACTGAATTCGAAGGTGGTCGTCACGCAAATCGCGTCGATAAGATTATCCAGATAGAAAACAAACATTACAAGTAGGAGGGTCCTGATGAGTAAAGTATATGAAATGAGTCATCCGTTGATTCAACACAAATTATCAATTCTTAGAGATAAGAACACAGGTGCAAAGGAATTTAGAGAAGTTGCCAAAGAAATTTCGATGTTGATGGCTTACGAAGTAACTAGAGATTTGCCACTGGAAGAAGTTGAAATTGAAACGCCTGTATGCAAAGCGATGACAAAAGTGATTGCAGGTAGAAAATTAGGTATCGTTCCAATTTTAAGAGCAGGCCTTGGTATGGTAGACGGATTCCTAAGTTTGTTACCAGCTGCAAAGGTTGGTCATGTAGGGCTTTACAGAGACCCTGAAACATTAGAACCGGTAGAATACTACTGTAAATTACCAACAGACGTCACTGAAAGAGAATTGATCATTGTTGACCCTATGCTTGCAACAGGTGGTAGCGCGATTGCAACGATTGACTTGATCAAGAGAAAAGGCGTAACACAAATCAAACTAGCTTGTCTTATTGGCTGTCCTGAAGGCGTAAAAGCGGTTCAAGAGGCACATCCTGATGTAGATATCTATATTGCGTCTATTGACGAAAAATTAAACGATCACGCATATATTGTACCTGGTTTAGGTGATGCGGGTGATAGATTGTACGGCACGAAGTAAATTTATGAGGCGTATGACGGCATATCTTTGGATGTGCCGTTTTTATTTTGTTTGGGGAAATTTCACGCGATAGGACCTACTTTGCACTGGTTGTTCTTACGAGCCAAAGGTGCTCATTCGGTCCTATCGCATGAAATTTCCATATAAAATAAGAAACGTGCTGCAGATGTGCCTGCTTCGTGCTGGTGGTTTTTACGGGGGATTTTGTTCAGGGATTTTTCGTTAAAAAACATAGATTTATTTCAAACTTGACGGGCTTCTGATGATGGAGGCCTGCCAAGTTTGAAGAAAGGAATATTGTATTATTTTGTGGTGAAAACCCACACATTCCATTTGACACTATCAAGCAGTGTGATAAAATTTTCCTTGGAAAGCATCAAAAAATACTTTCATACATAGTGGAGGGATACCATGGAACGCATTGATAAGGAAAATTATTATTTGGATATTGCTGAGACGGTTTTAGAGCGCGGTACGTGCTTGCGGAGAAACTACGGCGCGATTATCGTGAAGAATGATGAGATCATTTCGACGGGTTACGCAGGTGCGCCAAGGGGAAGAAAGAACTGTATCGATTTAGGATACTGTACAAGAGAGAAATTGGAGATCCCTCGCGGTCAGCGTTATGAAATGTGCCGTTCGGTGCACGCGGAGGCCAATGCCTGTTTATCTGCTTCTAGAAGAGATATGATCGACAGTACCCTCTATTTGGTGGGAAAAGATAAGAAGACGGGCAAGTACATTGAAAATGCCAACTCTTGCGCTATGTGTAAGCGTACCATCATCAATGCGGGTATCCAACACGTGGTGATTAGGGATGACAAGATGAATTTCAGAATCATAGATGTCTGTGATTGGATTTATTACGATGATTCCCTAGAAGATAACGGCGGTTATTAAAAATTATGTTAAGTATAAATAACAAAACGCTGTAAATTATTGAAAATTCTTTGATTAACATGTAAAATACTATAGGAAATTAAATTAATGTATATACGGAGATTAGAGGTGTAACATATGGATGTTATTTTTCTGCCTTTCATAATAGCGGTTATATTCAGTTACGGTTTTACGCCATTTGCCAAAGAAATGGCTTACAAGATCGGTGCGATTGATATTCCGAAAGATGAACGCCGCATGCACTCCAAACCAATTCCGAGATTGGGTGGCCTTGCCATTTATATGGCTATCATCATCGCGTTTGTCTTATTTTCAGACATGCCTAAAAATCAGGTGATGGGTATTATTGCGGGTTCCTCGATTATATTTTTCACCGGTGTGGTAGATGATGTCCATCCATTGAGTGCGAAGGTTAAAATGCTGCTTCAAATCGTAGCGGCGTCTGTCATTATGGCAGTAGATATAAGAATACTTGGATTTGGTAATCCTTTTGTCGATAGCGGTTATGTACACCTTGGTTGGTTGTCGTATCCGGTGACACTCTTCTGGATTGTTGGTATTACCAACACGGTGAACCTTATCGACGGGCTTGATGGCTTGGCTGCGGGCATTTCGGCGATATCGGCATCTGTGCTGGCTTATGTGGCTCTGATTAACGGGTGGACAGATACAGCGGTACTTACAGCGATTGTCGCAGGTTCCTGTATCGGATTTTTACCGTACAATTTTAATCCAGCTCAGATTTTTATGGGGGATGGTGGCTCCCTGCTACTTGGTTTTTTGCTGTCCACGATTTCGGTAACGGGTACTTTAAAAAGTGCGACGGTATTGACGATTGCAGTACCGGTATTAGCCCTTGGCGTGCCGATTTTCGATACAACCTTTGCAATTGTCAGACGACTTATTATGAGAAAACCGATTATGCAGGCGGATAAGGGGCATTTGCATCATCGATTGCTTACGATCGGTTTTGATCAAAAGGGTGCGGTTGTGCGTTTGTATTCTATTAGTGTATTACTGGGTGTCGGTGGCGCTTTTATTGCTTCTGGAAGCTTTATAAATGCGATGGTTGCCTTAGCAATCGGCATTACGCTGATTATGATTCCGATTAGCCAAACGACGGCATCGGGAGAACGATTAATTAGAACTAGAAAATAATAGAAATACGCACTGATTTAGGTGCGTATTTTTCTATATCTTTATATTGATTATGTGTTGTTAAACAAATAACGAGATTATAGCTTTTAGGAGTGTGTTTTATGATTAAAGTCATGTCGATTTTTGGAACGAGACCGGAAGCCATTAAGATGGCGCCCGTGGTAAAAGCCCTTGAACGTGCAGAGGGTATTGAGTCTGTTGTCTGCGTTACGGCCCAGCATCGTGAAATGCTGGATCAGGTGTTGACGTTATTTGATATCCAGCCGGACCACGATTTAAATATCATGAAGTCGGGACAATCTTTAAGCGAGATTACTGCGCGGGTCTTATTAGGCTTAGAGGCGGTGATGAAAGAGGAAAAACCAGATTTGGTGCTGGTGCACGGTGATACTTCAACCACTTTTTCTGCGGCTTTGGCAGCTTTCTACAATGGCATAAAAGTTGGACATGTGGAAGCGGGTCTGCGCAGCTATGACAAATTATCGCCATTTCCAGAAGAGATTAACAGGTCCCTTGTTGGACGTCTCGCAGACCTTCATTTTGCACCGACTCAAGGTAATTATAAGAATCTGATCTCGGAGCACATTAAGAAAGAGGCTATCTGTATTACAGGCAATACGGTGATTGATGCCCTGTATGACGTCATTGAAGAGACTTATACCTTTGAACAGGATGTTTTAAACCATATCGATTACGCAAATCGAAGGGTGATTTTTATGACGGCCCATCGTCGTGAAAATTTAGGTGAACCGATGGAAAATATCTTTAGCGCTGTGCGTCATATCGTTGACCATAATGAAGATGTAGAAGTCGTATTTCCGATGCACTTGAATCCGAAAGTCCGTGAAGTGGCTTATAAGCACCTCGAGGGACATAACCGCATTCATTTAATCGATCCACTGGAATACAAGCCATCTGCTAACCTTATGAAACGCTGTTATCTGATTTTAACGGATTCAGGTGGCATTCAAGAAGAAGGACCGTCACTCGGTAAACCGGTGGTGGTGCTACGACGCGAGACGGAACGTCCTGAAGCAGTAGAGGCGGGAACAGTGCGAATGGCAGGTGTCGATCGAAATCGCATTATCGATATCGTTCAGACCTTGCTTTCGGATTATTCGGCTTATGAAGCGATGGCAGGAGCCGTTAATCCATACGGTGACGGCACCGCGTCGGAACAGATTGTTCAAGCGATTCAGCGTTTTTTTGATGGGATGTAATATAAAGGAAATTGTATACGGTTGTACAGGTATATGTACAAAGTTTATAAATCTTTTACATAAAATAGCTCTAAACGCGTTTATTCTTTCGAATTGAAGGGATTAAGGCAAATATCATCACAGAATGGGCCTTATATCAAGAATAACCTTGAAAATATTACGGAAATGATACAAAAGGGCTTACAAAGCGAAATAGTTAGTGATAAAATTAACAAGCGGAAATTTTATTGACTTGTGGATTAGTTATAAAGAATTTGAAGGTCAACCCCTATAAAAACCCTATTTTCTCAGAATTCCATTAGTAAAAATTAACGTACGGTATCCACAAAATCTTTAAAATATGATATCCTTATAGAGTGGTTTATTTAGTCGTATTTTCTTTTGGAGGTAGCGTATGAAAAAATTGATGAACATTGATGAGGCTGCTGCACACATTAAAGACGGTATGACGGTAATGTTGGGCGGTTTCTTGGGTGTAGGTGCTCCAAGTACGGTGATTGACAAGATGATTGAAAATGGCGTGAAAGATTTGACTGTCATTGCCAAT
Organism: Clostridia bacterium; assembly: GCA_016938815.1. Lineage (GTDB taxonomy): Bacteria > Bacillota > Clostridia > Peptostreptococcales > Acidaminobacteraceae > JAFGTX01. Next base: position 28,332 of record JAFGTX010000121.1, read on the forward strand.
GACACGAGTTTCCCGGATCAAAATATCGGTAAACTGGTCGTCAACAAACAAGTAAAGAAAGTCATTGCATCGCACATTGGCACAAATCCTGAGACTGGCCGACAAATGAATGAAAATGAAATGGAAGTTATCTTGGTACCACAAGGTACACTGGCTGAGCAAGTAAGAGCTGGTGGTGCAGGTCTTGGAGGTGTGTTGACACCGACTGGACTGGGTACAGTTGTGGAAGATGGTAAACAAAAAGTGACAATCAACGGTAAGGTATACCTAGTAGAAGAGGCTTTAAAAGCAGATGTTGCTGTCATTAAAGCGTTGAAAGCGGATAAAAAAGGTAACCTTGTCTATGACAAAGCTGCTAGAAATTTCAACCCATTGATGGCAATGGCTGCGGATTTAGTTATTGCAGAAGTGGATGAGATTGTCGAAGTAGGCGAAATTTCTCCTGATATGGTTATGACACCAAATATCTTTGTGAACATCGTCGTAAAGGGGGAAAAATAATGAGTGATATTAAAGCAATCATTGCTAAGCGTGTAGCGCAAGAGTTCAGTGATGGTAACCTAGTTAACTTGGGTATCGGTCTTCCAACGCTTGTTGCAAACTATATTCCAGAGAGCATTGAAGTTATTCTTCAGTCGGAAAATGGTTTCGTAGGTATGGGACCAGCACCAGAGGAATCAGAGATTGATCCCAATCTAGTTAATGCAGGTGCAATGCCAGTGACAACACTTCCTGGTGCCGCATTTTTCGATAGTGCCATGTCCTTTGCAATCATTCGCGGTGGCCATTTAGATGCAACTGTTCTGGGCGCATTGCAAGTCGATGAAAAGGGCAACTTGGCAAACTGGATGATTCCAGGAAAGAAAGTGCCTGGTATGGGCGGTGCGATGGATCTTGTTACGGGTGCGAAAAAAGTAATTGTAGCCATGACGCACACAGCAAAAGGCAGCATCAAAATTATGAAAGAATGTACTTTGCCGCTGACAGCAGCGGGTCAAGTAGACCTTATTATAACTGAAATGGGCGTTATGCGCGTTACAGAAAAGGGACTTTTACTTGAAGAAATCAACCCAGAGTTTACGGTTGAACAGGTTCAAGAGGCGACTGAAGCGAAGCTGATCGTTGCAGAACCATTAAAAGTAATGGAAATATAAAAAATCCGCCGGGAAAGGCTGAGCCGTTCCCGGCGAAGAACCTCAAGAAAGTTCATGCAAAAGAGTTTGAATTTTCAGATGATTATTGAAAGTTAAACATGTTTAAAGGAGGCGGAATGGGTAAGAAAGATCTTGGGATGTATCAGAATCTTGTTTTTGTCTCTCAGATAGGTATTTCAATGGCACTACCGATTTTTTTCGGCGTATATGGCGGCAACTGGCTGGACACACGAATCGGTACGCGTGGTATTTTTCTATTAATTGGCATATTACTTGGGGTAGGTACCTCGTTTATGAATCTATATAAAATTGCAATTTCAAGAAGTAAAGACAGAAGAAGGAAGTGATGACATGGAGACGACAAAGCAGTTGTTAAAAACGACATATAAATATGTTGCCGTTCTCTATCTCTTCAGTATGGCTGTCTCAGTATTTTGGGTAGAAGACTATGTCCCTTTTATAATTGGATTGACCTTTGGGGTCGTGATCTCGGTGGTCAATTTTTTTGAGCTTGCAAGAACAGTACACCAGTCGGTGATGTTGCACCCTAAAAAAGCGCACAGTTATGCAATTAGACATTATTTTATTCGGTTTTTAATCAATGCAGTGGTTATTTTCATTTCTATTAAAGCACCATACATAAACATATTTGGTACCATCATAGGTCTGTTATTAATTAAATTTGTAATCTACTTTGCAAATTTGTTTAATGATAAAGAATACTTCAAAAACATCATAAGGAGAAAGGAGGGGGAATAGTGGGTAGCGAAGGTTTTGGACCACGGGTAGCATTTACGATTCCAGGCACTGAAATTATGGTTTCGGAAACAGTTACCGTGACGTGGTTTATAATGGCAGTCATTATGATTATTACATTATTAGCAACGAGAAAGATGGAAAAAGTACCTAAGGGGCCTCAGGTGGTCACAGAAGCTATTGTTGGTGGCGTCAGAACGTTGACAATGCAAACGATGGGTGAGAAAAATGTTGGATTTACACCGTATGTAGGTATGTTGCTGTTCTTTATTGCATTTGCCAATCTTGCTGGTTTAATTGGTCTTAGACCACCGACGGCAGATGTTAATACAACCATGGCATTGGCACTAATGACATTCTTTATGACACATTTCTTTGGAGCCAAATCAAAGGGGATCGGCAGCTATTTAAAAGGATTTTTAGATCCGATACCATTGTTATTGCCACTTAATATTATGGGTGAGTTGGCAAACCCGATTTCGCTAAGTTTCCGTTTATTCGGAAATATAGTTGGTGGACTTATTATCATGAGTTTACTATATGGCGCACTTGGTGGTTTTACTGAAATGCTATTGAACATTTCGATACCATTTTTCCAAGTGGGTATTCCAGCGGTTTTACACGTCTATTTTGACTTGTTTGCTGGACTATTACAATCATTTATTTTTGCAATGCTCACAATGGTATTTGTGTCGATGGCAATGGATTAGTAGTTTATAGAGAGGTGATTTTATGGAACAAATCTCTACGAAAGCGTTGATACTTGCATGCTCGGCTATAGGTGCAGGCCTTGCTATGATCGCAGGTATAGGACCTGGTATTGGACAGGGATATGCTGCGGGTAAAGGGGCTGAAGCGGTTTCTAAGAACCCGAAAAGCGGGAAGCAGAGTATGATGGTTATGCTGCTTGGCGCAGCCGTAGCAGAAACCTCAGGTATTTTGGCGTTAGTTGTAGCATTAATTATGTTATATGGTAATCCGCTGGTGAATATGACTGGTGGAACAATCATTATCATGGCATCAGCTGTGGGTGCTGGTTTCTCGATGATCGCAGGTGTAGGACCTGGTATCGGTCAGGGATATGCAGCAGGTAAAGCGACAGAAGCTGTAGGCAAAAGACCTAAATTACAGCCGATGATCGTTAGAACAATGTTTTTAGGACAGGCGGTTGCTCAAACAACAGGTATTTATGCCTTGATTATTTCTTTGGTATTGTTGTTTGCGAATCCACTTGTAAATTTATTAAAGTAAATCTATTATAAATATTTTGTTTATAAGGAGGAAAAAGAATATGGAACCAATCACTGGTAAAGCATTAGTATTAGCAGCTTCGGCTATCGGAGCAGGTTTAGCGATGATCGCAGGTATAGGACCTGGTATCGGTCAGGGATACGCAGCAGGTAAAGGTGCTGAGGGTGTCGGTAGACAACCTGAAGCTCAAGGGGATATCGTAAGAACAATGTTGCTTGGTGCAGCGGTTGCCGAGACAACTGGTATCTACGGATTGATTATTGCATTGATTTTATTGTTTGCAAATCCACTTATTAACTTGTTATAGGGAATTGGACGTAAATTGTTAAAAACGAAGGAGGCAGATTAATGTTGGTAGGATTAACAGCTGCCGAGTTACGCCTTGGCTTGGTTCAATTTGACTGGACGTTCGTTTTCCAAATAGCAAATACCTTGATCTTGTTTTTATTCTTGAAGAAATTCTTATTCAAACCGGTTACGTCATTTATGGAAGCCCGCGAAGAAGAAATTTCTGGCGCATATAATGATGCAGAAGAAAAAAACAAGGAAGCAGACGCAATAAAGTCTGAATATTTGGAAAAGATCAGCAAGGCTGAGGAAGAAGGCAGAACTATAGTTAAAGAAGCTTCGAAGCGTGCCGAAAGACATGCGGATGAAATGATCAAAGATGCTGAACATGAAGTGGCGTCGATGAGGGATAAAGCGAAGCTTGAAATCGAAAGAGAAAAAACAAAAGCAGTCAATGCTTTGAAAAACGATATTGCAGGTCTTGCAATATTGGCAGCAACAAAAGTAATTGAAAAAGATATGAAAGAAGAAGACCACAAGGATTTAATCAATAAATTCATCGATGAGGTAGGGGATGCAAAATGGCAAAACTAGTAGCAAAAACCTACTCAGATGCTCTCTTCGAAGTAGGTATAGAAAATAACTCTTTGGAGCAGTTTTTAGAGGAATTTTCGTTTATTGAAGCAACATTCAAGGAATATCCCGATTTTCTGGAATTATTCAAAACGCCAAAGATCAGTATTGAAGAACGAAAAGAAGCCATTCAATCGGTATTTGGGGGTAAAATTTCTTCGGAGATGTTGAACTTACTGAAAATCGTGTTAGACAAGAGAAGAGCGTCGGAAATTTTTGGAATTAAAGATGAGTTTAAGGTAGCGGTGCATAAACATAACAATGTTATAGAAGCGACTGTTATTTCGGCGGTGCCAATTACAGAAGCACAATCCGAGCGATTGGTAAAGAGTATGGCTGCAGTTACCGGAAATGATATTTTAATCAAAAATAAAGTCGATGAAACGCTTATCGGTGGTGTTGTCATCTATATTGGTGACAAGGTGATCGACGGCTCGGTTAAGAAGAAATTGAATGAACTAAAAGAAGAGTTAGCGCAAATAATAGTGTAGTAATTAATAGGAGTGATTTGAAACATGAATCTTAGACCCGAAGAAATAAGTTCTGTTATAAAGGAACAGATAAAAAGATATGAGTCGAAGCTTCAAGTTGAAGACACAGGTACTGTAATACAAGTTGGTGACGGTATTGCGAGAGTTCATGGCCTTGCGAAATGCATGGCAGGTGAGCTACTGGAGTTTCCAAACGAAGTTTACGGTATGGTACTAAATCTTGAAGAAGACAGTGTTGGTACGGTTTTATTCGGTTCTGACACATATATCAAAGAAGGCGATGCAGTCAAGAGAACTGAAAGAATCGTAGAAGTGCCGGTTGGTGACATGCTACTGGGTAGAGTTGTCAACTCACTTGGACAGCCAATCGATGGTAAAGGTCCAATCAAATCAGAAAAATTCAGACCAATCGAATCTAACGCACAAGGCGTTATTGCTAGAAAATCGGTACATCAACCACTACAAACTGGAATCAAGGCGATTGACTCGATGATTCCAATCGGTAGAGGACAGCGTGAGTTAATCATCGGCGATAAGCAAACGGGTAAAACTGCGATTGCAATCGATACGATTATTAATCAGAAAAGTGAAAACGTTATTTGTATTTACGTTGCCATTGGACAGAAAAATTCAACGGTAGCGCAACTTGTAAAAACGCTTGAAGATACTGGTGCAATGGCATATACAATTGTCGTTTCAGCATCAGCATCTGAGCCAGCGCCGCTACAATACATTGCACCGTATGCCGGTGTAGCGATGGCGGAAGAATTTATGTTTGCGGGAAAAGACGTATTGATTATTTACGATGACTTATCGAAACATGCGGTAGCATATCGTGCCATGTCATTACTTCTAAGGAGACCACCAGGACGTGAAGCTTATCCAGGGGATGTATTCTACATTCACTCGAGACTGTTAGAACGTGCGGCTAAGTTGAATGATAGTTTGGGAGGCGGTTCTATTACAGCTTTACCAATTATCGAAACACAAGCCGGGGACGTATCTGCTTATATTCCAACAAACGTTATTTCCATTACTGACGGACAGATCTTCCTTGAATCGGAGTTGTTCTTCTCGGGACAGAGACCTGCGGTAAATGCCGGTATCTCAGTATCGAGGGTTGGTGGGGATGCCCAAATTAAAGCGATGAAGAAAGTAGCTGGTAAAATCAAACTTGAGCTTGCACAGTACAGAGAACTTGCTGCGTTTGCTCAGTTCGGTTCGGACCTTGATGCAGATACACAAAGAGTCCTTGCTCACGGTGAGCGACTCATGGAAATCCTAAAACAAGGTCTTCATGATACAAGAAAGGTTGAACATCAGGTTATGATAATCTATGCGGTTGTCAACAAGCACTTGATGGATATTCCTGTGAAGGCTGTGTTAAAATTTGAAAAAGAATTTATACGTTTCATGGATGAAAGTTATCCAATGGTTGGTAAAACAATCAAGGAAACGGGCAAATTAGAAAAAGATGTAGAAGATCAACTTGTAGAAGCGATCAATAAATTTAAGAAGATTTTTGTTGTAGAAGAATAACTTTTGCGGCGAATAGCCTAGGAGGATAAGTTATGGCTGGTGTAGGTACACGCGATATTAAACGTAAAATAAAAAGCGTTAACAGTACTATGCAGATTACAAAGGCTATGGAACTTGTATCTACCGCAAAACTAAAGAAAAACAAAGATCGTCTTGAAATGACGAGGCCGTACTATGAAACGGTTTTGAAAACGGTAGGTGAAATCATGCGTGATGCAGACATCGAAGAGCATGAGTACTTATCGAACAGAGAGATCAGTAAATCTCTATATATCGTATTAGCGGGCGATAGAGGTTTATGTGGCGGATACAATATTAATGCTATTAAAGCTGCATTAGCGCACATTGAAGATCCTTCAAAAGCGCTGATCATCCCAGTCGGGAAGAAGGCTTTTGAATTTTTCAAGCGTAATGAATTTGAAATAGAAAAAGAGTATTTGGGGATTTCGGAAAGACCGGAATTTGCAGATGCGAGAAAAATTGCTCGTCTTGCGATGAAGTTATATTCACAAGAGAAGGTTGACGAAGTGCATCTCGTTTATACGCGTATGGAAAGTACGATTTCACAAGTGGCGACACGGCTTAAGTTGGTGCCGCTTGACGTAGAAGCAGTTGCACAGGAAGTTGCAGAAGTGGCTGATGAAAAGGCTAGCTTTGAGCCGTCAGCAGAAGTTGTGTTGGATTACCTTATTCCTAAGAGTATTGAAAGTACAATCTTTGGTGGACTTATTGAATCTTCGGCCTCTGAACAGGCTGCAAGAAGAAATGCAATGGAAAATGCAACGGACAACGCTGAGGAGATGATTGAAGAGTTAACATTATCCTTTAATCAGGCGAGACAATCAGCGATCACGCAAGAAATTACCGAAATTGTCGGTGGTGCGGAAGCACTTAAATAGCTTAGATGAAAGGATGTGTAATTCAATATGTCCCAAGCAATTGGTAAAATTGTACAGGTAATTGGACCGGTTGTAGATATTCGTTTCAACGCTGAAGAGCTTCCGAACATCTATGACGCGATCACAATTGATTATTTAGCAGAAAAATTGACTGTTGAAGTAGCGCAACACATCGGTGACAGTGTCGTTAGATGTATTGCCATGTCTTCGACAGATGGTTTAGTAAGAGGCGTTGACGCAGTAGCGACAGGTTCTCCGATCTCAGTACCAGTAGGCACAAAAACACTGGGTCGTATCTTCAACGTTCTTGGTGATGCGATTGACGATAAGCCATTTGAAAACGAAGGTGAGACTTGGTCGATTCACCGTGAAGCACCTAGCTTTGACGAGCAGGAAACATCTTCTGAGATGCTTGAAACAGGCATCAAAGTCGTTGACCTGATCGCACCATATGCAAAGGGTGGTAAAATCGGTCTGTTCGGTGGTGCCGGTGTAGGTAAAACGGTACTGATCCAAGAGCTCATCAACAACATCGCTAAAGAACACGGTGGTTTATCCGTATTCTCAGGCGTTGGTGAGAGAACAAGAGAAGGTAATGACTTGTATCATGAAATGATTGAGTCAGGCGTTATCGACAAAACAACCATGGTATTCGGTCAGATGAATGAGCCGCCGGGAGCGAGAATGAGAGTTGCGCTTACAGGTCTTACTATGGCAGAGTACTTCAGAGATACTGAAGGTAGAGACGTATTATTATTCGTAGATAATATCTTCAGATTTACACAAGCGGGTTCGGAAGTATCTGCGTTACTTGGACGTATGCCGAGTGCCGTTGGTTACCAACCGACACTTGCAACAGATATGGGTGCTTTACAAGAGAGAATCACTTCTACTAAGAAAGGTTCTATCACATCTGTACAAGCGGTATACGTTCCGGCCGATGACTTAACTGACCCGGCTCCGGCAACAACATTTACTCACTTGGATGCGACAACCGTTCTTTCAAGAAAGATTTCTGAACTTGGTATCTATCCTGCGGTAGACCCACTAGACTCAAACTCGAGACTACTTGCACCTGAAGTTGTTGGTCATGAGCACTATGACGTGGCGAGACAAACTCAGGAAATTCTTCAAAGATACAAGGAACTTCAAGATATCATCGCGATTCTTGGTATGGACGAGTTATCTGACGAAGATAAGATTGTCGTTAACAGAGCGCGTAAGGTACAGAGATTCCTTTCTCAACCATTCCACGTTGCAGAGCAGTTTACTGGTATGGCGGGATGTTACGTGCCAATCAAGGAAACCGTTCGTGGCTTTAGAGAAATTCTTGAAGGTAAACACGATGATGTTCCTGAATCGGCATTCCTATTTGTAGGTACGATTGACGAAGTGTTGGAAAAAGCTAGAAATCTATAGGCATTAGATGGAGGTGTTTAAATGGCTTCAACATTTAACCTAAACATCGTGACGCCTGATAAAGATTTCTTTAGTGGCGATGTAGACATGATTATTGTTAGAACTGTCGAAGGCGACATGGGTATTTTGAGAAATCATGAACCAGTAGTGGCACCACTTGCTATCGGTTCACTGAAAATCAAAAAAACTGGTGGTTCATTCGAAGAAGCGGCATGTTCTGGTGGATTTATTAACATCACAGAAGATGAGGTAACAATTATCACAGATGCTGCGGAGTGGGCTCAAGAAATCGATGTGGACAGAGCGAAAACATCGGCTGAAAGAGCTAAAAAACACTTGGAATCTGCAGGTGAGCACGTTGATATTCTGAGAGCAAAAGCGAGTATGGCGCGTGCGATGAATAGAATTAATATCGTGGAAAATAAATATCACCACGAAAGATAAAAAACAGAAAAAATTCATAAAACCAATTGTATGTTCTATATAATACAATTGGTTTTTTTTTGTTGATTTTTTGCTAAAAAAGATTTTAAAAAAAACCCTTCATTTATAGAAGTTTATTAAGTTTTAATATATAATGGTAATGATTAGGCCGTACAAGTTATTGCAACATGTACAAAGTTTGAATATTCCGAAATTTAAAATAGGTAGTAAATGTTTAAGGAGGGCCAGTGCATTGGCTAAAATTTTAGTAGAAAAAAGCGGACCGCTTAGCGGAACGATTAAGATAAATGGTGCTAAAAACGCAGTGTTACCAATACTTGCAGCAACACTTTTAGCATCTGATAAATGTGTCTTGGAAGAAATCCCTAATTTAAGAGATGTGTCGGTAATGGGTGAGTTGTTGACAGCTTTAGGTGCTAAAGTATCACCTTTAAAGGATGGTTGCATGGAGGTTGATCCTTCAGGTGAAATACTAGGTGAGGCGCCATATGAACTTATTCAAAAAATGCGAGCATCTTTTTTTGTGATGGGTCCTTTATTGGCTAAAAACGGCGTGGCGAGAATCTCTATGCCGGGTGGTTGCGCGATTGGCGCGCGCCCTATAGATCTGCATTTAAAAGGTTTCAGTGCCCTTGGCGCAGAGATTGAACTGGGGCATGGTTTTGTTGAAGCCCGTGCAGAGAAATTAGTAGGTACGACGATTTATCTCGACTTTCCAAGTGTTGGCGCCACTGAAAACATCATGATGGCGGCAACGATGGCAGAAGGTACAACAATTATCGAAAATGCGGCTGAAGAGCCAGAGATCATTGATTTAGCAAACTTCTTGAACAAGCTGGGTGCTAACGTCAAGGGTGCTGGTACAGATACAATCAAGATTGTAGGTGTTGAGTCCTTGGGTTCAACGGTGCATGCGGTGATTCCTGACCGTATCGAGACAGGCACTTATATGATTGCAGCGGCGATGACAAGAGGTAACTTGATGATTGAGAACGTGGTTCCAAGCCATCTGAAACCAATCATTGCCAAGCTTAGAGAATGTGGTGTAGAAATCGAAGAAGGCGACGACTATTTAAGGGTAGACGGTAAGAATTTAACGGGCTCTGTTGATATTACGACACTGCCATATCCAGGATTCCCAACGGATTTGCAGGCTCAGTTCATGTCGCTCTTAACGGTTACGGAAGGTACCGGTATAGTGTCTGAAACTGTTTTTGAAAATCGCTTTATGCATGTGAGCGAATTGAATAGAATGGGTGCCAATATTAAGATAGAGGGCCATAGTGCGGTGGTACAAGGCCATGGCAATCTTCAAGGCGCTCAGGTTAAGGCAACGGATTTGCGTGCAGGCGCAGCCCTTATTTTGGCGGGCCTTGTAGCAGATGGCGTTACTGAGATAGGTGATATTTACCATATTGACCGTGGATACGTAGCAATAGAAGAAAAATTACGTGGCGTAGGTGCAAACATCCGTCGTGTAGAAGAAGAATAAAAAATACGTTTTGGAAGGTGAGATGGAATGTTTGGTTTTGGAACTGAAATAGGAATCGACTTAGGAACAGCGAGTGTTCTGGTTTACATCAAAAATAAAGGAATCGTTTTGCAAGAACCTTCTGTAGTGGCTATCGACAGAAATACAGATAGAGTATTGGCTGTGGGCTCTGAAGCGAGAAGAATGCTGGGTAGAACACCAGGTAATATCGTAGCGATCCGTCCGCTTAAGGATGGTGTCATTTCGGATTACGAAGTAACGGAACGCATGTTGCGTTACTTTATCAATAAAACATGTGGCAAAAGAAGATTTTTTAAACCGAAAATTATCGTTTGTGTGCCAAGCGGGGTTACAGAAGTTGAAAAGCGTGCGGTTATCGACGCGACAATGGACGCTGGTGGTGGTAAGACATTTTTGATTGAAGAACCGATTGCGGCTGCTATTGGTTCAGGCCTGGATATTACGAAGCCGGATGGTAACATGATCATCGATATCGGTGGTGGTACGGCGGACATCGCTGTCATTTCACTGGGTGGCATCGTTGTGAGCAAGTCGATCAAAGTCGCTGGTGATAAATTTGACGAGGCGATTATCAAATACATGAGAAAAGCACATAACCTTTTAATCGGTGAGCGTACAGCGGAAGAATTGAAAATCAATGTTGGTACAGCATCGCCAAGACCTAAATCCATCAAAATGGATTGTCGAGGTCGTGACTTGATTACCGGTTTACCAAAGAACATCACGGTAACGAGTGAAGAAATGCTAGATGCTTTAAATGAGCCGGTTAACGCGATTAGCGATGCGGTTCATGCTGTTTTAGAAAAAACACCACCAGAACTTGCTTCGGATATTAGCTCGAGGGGTATAGTAATGACAGGTGGCGGTTCACTTTTACATGGACTTAACAAATTGCTCGAGAAACGTACGGGTATTCCAACGTATATAGCTGAAGATGCAGTATCATGTGTTGCAAAGGGAACAGGTATTTCTTTAGAGCATTTGGATGTCCTAGAGAAAAGCATGATGACATCTTCGTCAAGATCATCAAAGAAAAGATAATTGACGCCCGCCTAGTGCGGGCTGTTTTTTTGTATTTAGGGGGGTATAGTAATGGGGATTAGAATTGTTACAGACAGTACATGTGATTTATCAAGGCAATTGGTAGAACGGTATCATTTAGAAGTGGCGCCTTTGATTGTGAATTTTGGCGAGGAAAGTTATCTGGATGGCGAGGATTTGACTTCGGAAGATTTCTTTAAGAAATTGAGAGATTCAGAGGATTTACCTTTCACGTCTCAGGTTAATCCGGCAAGATTTGAAGAAATGTTCCAAAAGATTTTGGACGATGGAGACGATGTGATTGGCGTCTTTATTGCGGCGACTTTCAGCGGCACTTACAACTCAGCGGTTATTGCGAGAAGCAATTTTCCTGAGGCGCTTCAAGATAGGATTCATTTGGTGGATTCCCAAACGTCAACCGTACAAATGGGTCTCATTGTTATGGAAGCATCCAAGATGGCTATGGAAGGTGCTGACGTTGATGCTGTCTTAGCGCGCATTGACTATTGCATCGAGAATTCTAAAATCATCCTCATGATGGATACCTTGGCTTATCTAAGCAAGGGTGGACGACTGTCGGCAGGTCAAGCTATGATCGGCAATCTGCTCAATGTTAAACCGATACTCACAGTAGAGGGCGCTGAAATCGTAACGGTAGACAAGGTGCGTGGCCGTAAACGTGGTTTGAAGTGGGTGGTTGACTGGGTTCGTACTCATGAAATTAATACAGGAACACAGCCTTTTGTCATGGTCCACGGTGATGATTTGGAAAACCTGGATGCCCTCAAAGAACAATTTGGGGACCTCTATCATGAGATGCCGGATTATGAACTCTGCATTGGTGGTGTGATCGGTACTCATTTAGGGCCGGGGTGCGTTGGCGTTGCCTATATCGATTAGATAAAAAATAAATAAAAAAATGAGAAAAGCCTTAAGAAAACCCTTCTTTCTGTCGATAATTATTGTGAGCAATCGACTTTAGGAGGGTTTTTATGATTAGGGGACTGTATATCGCTGGTAACAACATGGTTGTTAATACAAATAAATTGGACGTGTTAAGTAATAACTTGGCCAATGTAGATACAGCAGGCTATAAAAAGGATTTGTACGCTTCTAAAGGATTCAACGAAGTGCTCATTAGCAAGTTTAACGGCACGGATGCCCGAGCTGAGTTGCCTTTTGATAAAATCACAGTTGAGAAAAACGGTGAAGATTTCAAGGTGTCAACCGACTGGGGCTATTTTAGAGTGGCGACCGATAACGGTTTAAGTCACAATAAAGATGCTGCCTTTACGGTTGACCCGGACGGTTACCTCAGTACCTTCTACCTCAATTCAGACAGAACCAAAGACTGGAACTACGGTGACAAGATTGTCGGGACTGACGGTCAACCAATTTACGTGGGAGACGGTGAGGTTACAATCAGCGAAGCAGGTGAAGTGATGGTGGATGGCAGTCAAGTGGCTTCTCTTGTTTATGAAGCAGATCAGGATGTCATCGGTACCATGTCAGCGGGCGTAAAGGCCAATCGAATCCTTACGGATTTTACTCAAGGCAATTTACAACAGACTGCTAGAGCGCAGGATGTTGCGATAAGAGGCGAAGGCTTCTTTACAATAGAGACGGAATTTGGTGATTTATACACCAGAAACGGCAGTTTTCATTTGGATGGCAATGGCGAATTGAAGACATCAGATGGTTACTCTGTACAGGGATTAAATGGAACGATCAAACTCGAGAATGACTCTTTCCAAGTCAACGAGCTGGGAGAGATCATTGTCGATGGTACACTCGTAGATAAATTAAAACTGGTCAACTTTTCTAACACAGGTGACCTCGTAAAAATAGGTGGCAGCTTCTTCAGAGCTAAAAATGAGATGCAAGGGGAAATGGTCGATTTTGACGGCGAAATTGCACAAGGTTATATAGAAAACTCCAACGCAAGTGTCATTAATGAAATGATTCGTATGATTTCCCTAAGCCGGAACTATGAATCTGGTCAAAAGGTGGTTTCAACGATTGATGAGGCCATAGGTAAAGCGATATCAGACGTAGGAACGCTAGGATAGAGTAGGGAGGGATAATTATGAAAGCAATGTGGACAGCCGCATCGGGTATGCAGGGCTTACAACTTAAGGTAGATACTATTTCAAATAACTTGGCCAATGTCAATACAACAGGATTCAAGTCACAAAGAATCGAGTTCAAGGATTTGCTATACGATCAACTTTCTGAAAGCACTTTTGTAGATGGCGAAGGCAAACCGGTACCGCTCGAAATAGGTCATGGTGTCATGTCTGTGGCGACCTTGAGATCTTTTGCACAGGGCAATATGCAGAGTACAGAAAATGAGTTGGATTTTGCGATCAATGGTGATGGCTTTTTCGTTGTAACGGATAACCGTGGCAATGAAATATATACGAGGGACGGCAGCTTTAAACTATCAGTGAATGATGCGACCAGTTCTCTTGTCACTTCTGATGGTTTTTATGTACAGGGCACAGATGGTAATATAGAGTTAGGTGAAAATGTTGAAAAAGTCGAAGTGGATTATGATGGTAACATTTTAGTGACCCGTTCTGGAGAGGAAACTGCAGAGAACGTCGGCACACTAAGAATCGTTAAATTTCCTAATCCGGCAGGTCTTGAAAGCATCGGAAAAAACTTTTATACTGAAACAGAGGCTTCCGGAACTTTATCGGAAAATGAATCGGGTTCAAGTGGAGAGGTTTGGCAAGGCTATATCGAATCTTCTAACGTGTCGGTTGTTGAAGAAATGGTTAACTTGATTACGGCTCAAAGAGCGTATGAGATTAATTCGAAATCCGTTCAAACGGCAGACAGATTATTAGAAGTGGCGAACAACCTTAAGCGATAGATGGAGTTGATTTAAATGAAAATTGATGGTTTATCCACTGTAACGGCTGGTATTGAGCAGTCAAGACAAGTTAGCGAGAGCGTCAGCGACAAGAGTTTTGAAGAGGCCTTGAAAAAGGCTGCAGAATCTGGCGATGACGAACAATTAAAGGATGCTTGTGAGCAATTTGAAAGTGTCTTTTTGAACATGATGCTACAAACCATGCGTAAAACCATTCCTGAAAGTGATCTTGTCGAGAAAAGTCAGGGCACAAAAACATTTGAATCCATGCTGGACGAAGAATATTCAAAAAGTCTTGCAAAGGGCGGCGGCATCGGTCTTGCTGACGTATTGTTCAATCAGTTGAAAAAGGGATAGTTAAAATAACATATAAGAACAAAAGAGTTAACCTTCAATGACAATTGAGTGTTAACTCTTTTTTATTTGGAGTGTGCAAGTTTTGCTTTTAGAAAAAAAATAGGATATAATTATCACTAGGTACTAAGACTAGGTGCATGGTTATGTGGATCCACCTTTATGAAACTTAAGCATATGAGCATGTAAAAAATAAGTAATGAATAAAACAAAAGAGTGTCAGGAAAGTGAGGTAAGGATATGTTAGAAAACAAAGAGATTCAAAAGCTAATTCCCCATAGATATCCATTTTTATTGGTTGACCGAGTTCTGGAAGTGGAAGCAGGCAAGAGAGCGGTGGCCATTAAAAATGTGACTTTCAATGAGCCATGCTTTACAGGTCATTTCCCGGGTAATCCAATTATGCCGGGGGTATTGATGGTAGAGGCGCTGGCGCAAGTCGGTGCGATTGCGCTTATGTCGGTTGAAGAAAATCAAGGCAAGTTAGCGGTTTTTGCAGGCATAGACAACGTGCGTTTTAAAAAGCAAGTGGTGCCTGGAGATACGCTTCGCATGGAGGTAGAGATTATTTCTATGAGAAGAGGCATTGGTAAAGGCGAGGCGATTGCTTACGTGGGCGATCAAGTTGCCGTTAAAGGGACCTTGATGTTTGGATTGACAGATCAAGGGTAAAGAAATATTAGTATGACATAAACAGCGGGCAGTGCATGGCATTGCTCGTTTTTTGTCAATGTGAAAGGATGGGGTGTAAATATAGTGAAATTCTTTTATTCTTCCATACATTATTTATTGGGTTTTATCGCCTTTCTATGTTTGACCTTTTACGGTCTTTACGAAATTCGCCAAACTTTTATTGTAAAGCCATGGCTCTTTATTGGCTATGTTCTTTTTTGTTATAGTATGTTGTCAACTTATCTGAAATCTTATTTGACTTATAAAGATAAATACGTCTATGTCTATAAGGAAGGTCTTATTTTCGGTGACCGGAATAAAGTGACCGGTGTCCAGCATGGCGATATCGATATGATCATTGAGGCACGACATAAGCATAGAATTAAGCTCTATAGAATCATCCATGTATTTCTGAAGGATGGTCGATATTTCTACTTTACAACGGATATTGCCAAGTACAAGGCCTTTAAAGTGATGTTAAGAGAGCATTACGAATCGTGTTACTATGTCAGAGAACATCTATTCCCGGAAGGCGTCGAGGCGACCAAGGAAAATTTGATGGATGAAACGATATAATGTAAAAGACCGTCGATTCAAGTATTGGATATGGTGTATAATGGGAAATGAAGTGATAATCAGGAGGTTACTATGTACGGGATAGCATTGGAAGGCGGCGGAACAAAAGGCGCCTATCAGCTTGGTGCGTGGAAAGCGCTTAGAGAGCTGGGTATTCAGTATAATGTCGTGGCGGGCAGTTCGATTGGTTCGCTGAACGGCGCATTGATGGCGATGGATGCTTATGATGAAGCCCTTGAATTATGGCAGAACATCGATCCATCCATGATTATAAAAGGCGATGCGAAACTGCTGAAGAAAATCAGTAAGTTTTCTTTTGATTACAATGATTTTCATGAGATGGTCCAGTTTACCGGGGATGTCATCATCAATGGAGGACTCGATGTTTCGCCCCTTAGAAAATTAATTGGTGATATCATCGATGAAGATATCATCAGACAGTCGCCGGTCCGATTGGGCATGGTGACGGTGAATCTGACGGATATGAAACCGGTTGAGACGATGCTAGATGATATTCCTCGTGGCAAACTGGGGGATTATATATTGGCCTCTTGCAGCTTGCCGGTGTTTCAAAGGAATTACATAGATGATAAATTGTTTTTGGATGGTGGCTTTCATGATAATTTACCGCTGAATCTCGTTGCCTCTACAGGCTGTAAAAAGATCATTGCAATTGAGATCAAGGGAACGGGTCGAAGACATAAAATCAACGATCCATCGGTGGAAGTGATCCATATCGTGCCGTCGGAAGATACGGGCGGACTTCTGGAATTCGATCAGAATCGGGCACATCAAAATATCAAAATGGGCTATTACGATACGCTCAGAATATTTAAGAATTTGAGGGGACAGCGCTATTATCTGGATCATTGCCCTGAGGAAAGCGTATTTATCAGTTGGTTGCTAGAACTGACTGATGATCAAATCCTTGGGCTGGGTAAGAGTTTGGGGATTAGGCGGATGTCAGCTAAACGTATGTTGTTTGAAAAAATCATTCCAGAACTAGCGGTGTTACTTGGCGTGAGTAGTAAAAAAGATTACAGCGACCTCTTTATCAGTCTGTACGAATATTGTGCGGGAAAAATGGGTATGGAGAGATATGAAGTCTATGATACGCTTGATTTTTTTGAAGCGGTGGAAAAGCAGCTTTTGGAATGGAATGGCATTGGCTCAAAAGATGACTCTTATTTCGGACAATGGTTAAAGAGCACGGGACTTTATAATGTAGCAAGAAAAGATGAAGTGTTGATGGACATCTTATTTAAGACGATTATCATGCGACAATAGAAAGGGTGAAAATATGTATAAAAAAGTATATGAAGAGTGGTTGACATCACCTTATTACGATGAAGAGACCAAGGCGGAGCTTCGAGCGATTGACGGTGATGAAAAAGAGATTGAGGACCGATTTTTTCAACCACTAGAGTTTGGCACAGCGGGGATGCGTGGTGTGATTGGCGCTGGCATCAATCGGATCAACAAATACATCGTACGAAAAGCGACTCAGGGATTTGCCAACTACATTAAAACCACTGAGAAAGCATCTTATAGTATTGTTATCGCTTACGATTCAAGATATAAATCCAAGGAATTCGCAAAGGAAGCAGCCCTTGTCATGGCGGCTAATGGCATAAAGGCCTATATTTTTACCGATTTACGTACGACGCCGGAACTTTCCTTTAGCGTTAGACGTCTGAAGGCGGATGGTGGTATCATGATCACAGCGAGCCATAATCCACCGGAGTATAACGGCTACAAGGTCTATGGTGAAGACGGTTGTCAGTTGGTGCCACATCTAGCTGATCAATTGGTTCATGCGGTGGAAGGCATCACCGATCTGAACAAGATTCAATTGATTGAGGAAAATCAAGCGATGGATCAAGGCTTGTTTGAGTGGATTGATGAAGATTTGGATAAGGCTTACATCGACATGGTCAAGACCATGTCAAGACGGCCAGCGCTTTTTGCAAAATACCCTGAGTACAAAGTGGTTTATTCGCCACTGCATGGTACTGGCGGTATGGCGGTGACTCGTACCCTTGATGAGCTTGGATTTAAGGGTCTGATTCCTGTGAAGGAACAGATGGTGCCAGATCACAATTTCACAACGGTACCCATGCCAAATCCTGAAGACGTGAAAGCCTTCAGCTTGGGTTTGAAATATGCGGAGGAAAGTGGTGCCGAACTGGCGATTGCCACGGATCCGGACTGTGACCGAGTGGGGCTTGTCGTTAAAGCTAAGGATGGCAGCTATGTGCCTCTCAACGGTAATCAAATCGGCGCCTTACTGACCAACTATTTATTGGCATCCTATGACTCGTTGCCGAAAAATCCAGTAGTCATTTCGACGATTGTTACTTCTGGCCTTGCGCGGGCGGTTGCGGAACATTATGGTGCCGAGTATGAAGAAACCCTGACGGGCTTCAAGTTTATCGGTGAGAAGATTCGACAGTTTGAAGATGGTTCGAAATCCTTTATCATTGGTTTTGAAGAGAGTTACGGCTATTTGGCGGGTACAGAGGTGAGAGATAAAGATGCGGTTAGCGCCAGTATGCTGGTCATTGAAATGGCCCTCCACTATAAAGAACAAGGCAAAACAGTTTTAGAAGGGCTCGAAGAGATTTACGAAAAACTCGGCTATTACAAGGAAGATTTACATGCATTGACCCTTAAAGGGGTCGAAGGTATGGAAGAAATTCAAAGAATCATTAAATCCTTCAGAAGCGAACCTCTAAAGCAAATTGGCGGCAAAAATGTGAAACAGATTATGGACTGTCTAGATTCTGAAAAAACGGGACTGCCAAAATCCAATGTGTTGAAGTACATTTTGGAAGACGGTTCTTGGGTCGCAGTAAGACCATCGGGTACGGAACCGAAGTTGAAATTTTACTTCTCGGTGAAGGCTTCGTCGGCGGAAGGTGCTCAGTTAGGGCTTGAAGAACTGAAAGCGGACATTCTGTCTAAATTGTAGTCCTTGTATTTAAGACGACTCCCAGGTGATAATCGGTTAGAAATAAACTGTTTATGACGTGGGAGTTATTTGTGTTATAATACTACAGTTAGAGGATATTTTAGAATTGAGGTCGTTATGAAATTGAAATTAGTGAAAGACAATTGCATATTGAAAGGTTTGACCTTTGTGGAAGCCTTTGCCACCAATACCCGATTGATGGGTGTCGTTGGCGTTATGGCTCGGTTTTCGGATGAAGCCGGTAAAGAAATTGTGCATGTCTACCATTTGGATTATGAATCCTACGGGATTGACGGTTTCAAGGAGTGGCGACAAATCAGCGAAAGTGAATTGAGACGTGAACTGGCTAAAGTCATCGGTGGCCTAGGTGGCCGATTGGAGAGCATATCTTTTGAAGAGTTGATTTATCTCTTGAAGACGGCTTATGCGGTTCAGGATTTTGATATTGAAGAAGGGCGCAG
>JAFGTX010000013.1 GCA_016938815.1 Clostridia bacterium
CAGGCACCCAAAATATTTTTGTGCATGTCCCTTTGACCTTTGTCGCACTTTTGCTTATCGCCCACTATTTTTTCCTGCGCGGTGAATCGGTGACCTATCTTCATTTATACCGCCTGTTGCCTTTTTTGAAAAAAAAGCCCTATAAGATAAAAACCAATATCCTATATAGAGTCTTTGACCAAGCAGGTTACTTCTTACAACAATACTTTACGACCAAGGAACCCTCTAACGAGGAATTGACTGTCGCCATACTCTGTATGCAACGACTGATAGAATCAGAAAACGGAAGTCCCTTATAGAAGACTTCCGTTAAATCAGGCATTTTATCCCTTCATCACAAACATAAACATTCTGAGAAACTCGTAGTAGTCCTCAGTGTAATACTGGATGGTATAATCGTCCTTTAGAGTCACACCGGGATAGAAGGACGCTTGGTAAGCATAATGGTATCTCGTGAACTTCAACTCGATATCGAAGGCTTCCGGCAAATAGAGTTGACATTCCTTGAGAATTTTCATATCCAACTTACGCATGCTTTCATGAATGAAGCTAATCACATCACATTCCGCCATGGAAATCGTAGCGGTGCCAATACCCTCTTTAACGGGTATGGTGATGATGGAGGGTATCCACTTCTTTGCCTCTCGACATACAGCCGCATCACCAGTAATTGCAATAACAGGCACACCGTAATATGCCGCTGTATAGGCGTTTAATAAAAATTCACTAGCAATTTGACCATTAATTTTCAAATGGCTGATTTTTGCACCACTCACCGTGTGAGCCAACGGATTCCCTGAATGGCCCGCCGCCGAATGATAACCGACAAATGCCACACCGTCAAAACTTTTATCCAGACCCGCCATCATGAGCAACGGATCACCCGTCCAACTTCGGAGGAGTTTGCTCCCTGATGGCAAATAACTTGGCACAATATTTCTACCAGAAGCATGGCCATCCTTGATGAAGACCTCTTCAAATCCTTTTTTCATCGCCGTTTCAGCCAGCGCCGCCACTTCCTTGGACATCCATTCGGAAAAATAAGGATAATCGGCATGTTCTCTGTTCACTTCGCTAGAAGTTACGACATGGGCCAGCCCTTCCATATCCGCACTGATAAATAATTTCATATGTATTCCCCCTGCCATGGTTTTATTAATTTCATCATACCACAATATTATAATTTCATCGTCATCACACCCCCATAAATTAATCCTGTCCAATGTTTTTACGGAATGGTATAATATCCCCAACTAGGAGGTTGTTATGAACCTAAATACTGTAAATACCAACTCATGTTGAGATGTGAATGTCAAAGCATCCAGGTCGGATGCCTATTCGATTCTCTCCGAAATCAAACAAACCCATCGAGCGGTCGTCTCAGATCGCTATGTTCGACATATCCTCAAAGACAACAAGGTAGATCTCAAAATGCATCTGATAGATTACCTTTGGAACTTGGGTATCCGTCTTGGCATCAACAGAAATAACTACAAAGTGCCTACCGGACTCTATGAATTCGGTACACCAAGTGCCGACTCACCGGTTCTGGTCACCTGTAACTACAAACTGACCTTTGATTATCTTAGAAGGTATCTCAAGAAAGATTACTGGGTACTGGTCATCGACACAGACGGTGTTAACGTATGGTGCGCAGCAGGTAAAGGGCGATTCGGAACCCTCGAAGTCGTTAGGATGCTCCTCAACACCAAGTTGTCGGTCAATCACAACGAGATTATTTTACCTCAGCTAGCCGCACCGGGCGTGGAAAGCCACTTGGTCACTAAAATCACCAAAAAGAAGATAATCTACGGTCCTGTGCGCATCGAAGATATGGATGCCTTCATAGAACACGGCATCACAGAACCTATGCGACATGTTACCTTTAACTTAAAAAACCGATTGCTTCTTGCGCCGATTGAGCTGATCTCCAGTTTAAAGTACATGGGCGCCGCCTATCTCTTGGGTTTGCTCCCATTTATGCCAAAGGAGACCTTCTGGATATTTTTGGCGGCATCCGCCATTGGCAACGTATTACATCCCGTACTTTTGCCAGTTTTGCCTTTCAAGCGGTTTTTCTTGAACGGCTTACTGCTATCAGCACTTTTGCTGCCTTTTGTAAAGGCTGATGTTACCTCAATTGGCGTCGTCATGCTTGGCATGCTCTATACCAGTTTTATAACTTTGAATTTTACGGGTTCTACAACCTTTACCTCCTTAACGGGCGTTGAACGTGAAATGAGCACGGCCATCCCCTTCATGCTAAAATGGGGTGCTGTAGCGACGCTGACAGTAATCGTCGGTATATTGATGGAGGTCCTATGAAATATTTAGATGTAGCTACCTTAAGCTTTGAGAAAGAAAAATGCATCGGCTGCAAACGTTGTCTTGAAGTTTGCCCGCATCAGGTTTTCGAGATGAGGGAAGGCATTGAACTCAGCCATAAGGACAAATGTATCGAATGTGGCGCCTGCCAGATGAACTGCCCTGCTTCGGCTATTACAGTGAAAGTCGGTACAGGCTGTGCTTCGGCCGTTATCAAGGATTATTTGAAACGCTTCAAATCGGTTCGCCGATTTTTAAAAGACAAATGTTGTTAAAGTAAAAAAGAAACTGCGAGGATCAATACCACCAGCAGTTTCTTTTCTTATTTATATAGGATTATAACAGGTTCTAAACCCGATGTCCTATGAAATTGCTTAAATTCACCGGATGCATGGCAACCGGTCCCTCAAAACTTTCCACATCATGCTTGCTACCCCATCCAGCCCAGATAAAATCGATATTGGCTTCCCGTGCACACTGCAGATCGTAAACCGTATCACCAATGTAAAGCACATCCGCAGCATCTACCTTCATCAAATCCAGAAGTTTTATCAGAGGTGCACCACTGGGTTTATGCTGTACCGTATCATCCGCGGTAATAATACATTCGAATTGACCCATCATGTTTTTAAGCAGAGGATCTTGATCGCATTCCAATCTGGTTCTCGACGTTACAATGCCCAATCTCAAACCTCTGTTTTCAATTATACTGAGCAGTTCCGAAATACCATCAAAAATCTGGTTATGGCCTCTCAGTCTATCCATATGCTGCACCCATTTCTTCAAACTACTTGCCGGGTCAATAAATTCAAAGTGATTCACAACATAGATGCCAGGAATGCCCAAAAATACAGCCAGTTCCTCTTCCGGAACCTCCTTGCCCAGGTCTTCCTTCAGTACTTCCTGCAAAGCCATCAAAGTTGCCCTCTCCGTGTCAATGATGGTACCATCGACATCAAAAACGATTATTTTATACATAAGACCTCCATGCAACCAATACCTTACTTGATGGGATCAATGCCTTTTCTAACATTGATTACTTTAACCGTGAGTATGATTACCGCAAATACAAAGGTAATCAGATTGGCACCAATCAAAGCGATATCCCGAATGCCAAGTCCGTAGATTAACCAACAAGCGACACCTAGAGTAAACATGATATACATGCCCAATGACAAACTGGACGTATCCTGTGTTTTAATGACTTTAATCGCCTGGGGCAGAAATGAAAAAGTTGTCAACGCTGCAGCGACCAGCCCAATACTCGTAAACATGATCTACACCTCGTTTCTATGTTATAATAAGAGTATATCGACTTAAAATGATATTTTCTATCTCTTTTCCGACTTTTTATATAACTATATCGACTTGAGGTTTTTAAGGATGACTACAGATACTTTAAAAGAAAATAAGATGCATGGCACAGCCATACTCCCTGTTGCAATCTACATCGAGACCATCGGTACCAAGCTGCGTGAATTTCCCCTTCACTGGCACCATGAAATGGAATTCGTTTATATCGCAGATGGCAGAGGAACCTTTACAATAAACTTGCAAAAATATACTGTTGAAAAGGGTGATTATCTTGTGGTGCCTCCCGATGCCCTCCACGCCTTCATGCCACTATCCAACTGCAGTTGTACATGTCATACTTTGATTTTGGACTTACGGTTTGTAGAAAGCACTATGCTGGATGCCATCACAACAGACTATATCCATCCAATCATTAAGGGTAAAGTAGCATACCACGAGCATTTTTCGTCTAACCTGAAAGGCTATGATGCCATCAAAGACTGCCATGCAAGAATCATTGCGCTCAAAAAGGAAAAACCCTCCCACTATGCCTTAAAACTCAAAGCTTGCGTTTTTGAATTACTTGTCCATTTGTTTGACTCAAAAGTCATCACAAATCAAAGCGACTCACCCATCACGAACCATGATATAGAAGCCTTACGTAAGGTCTTAAAATATCTTTACGATCATAGACAGGATGCCATCTCCATAAGAGATCTAGCAGCCATTGCCAATTACAGCAACGACTACTTCATCCGCTTTTTCAAGAAACACCTTCATCAAACACCCCTCGCCTACATCAAGAGCTATCGTCTGGATTACTCTAGAACCCTGTTGGAAACACGAGAGATATCGATTACTGAGGTCTCCCATGAGTCCGGTTTTAATGACGTTTCCTATTTCATCAAAAGCTTTAAAGAACAGTACGGTATGACACCAAAAGATTATAGGCATGCGTGCCTTGTCCTGCTCCCTTCCGACATATTCAACAAACTTAAGCTGGATACAATTGACCGAAAAAATATCTAACGATTGGTCCCGCTATCAAGAGCTGGATAGGTAGTGCTACCATATAGTTAAGCGGTATGTTGATGAACCACTGAATCACAGTCTGATCTGAAAGACCGACTGCCATCACAGCACCAAAAAGTGACATGACCACCACCATGCCGCTTGCCATAAAAGTCGAAATCACTAAAGCCTTTTTTAGCGGTTTATCATCTTTGGTTAGAATTCCAGAAGCGATCTTCTTCGCCAAAGGACCTACAAGAAACCAATCGGCAGCAAGGGCGACACAAAACCCTAAAGGAAATCCCTTAAACACTTGAATAATAAAATCATCCTGTAGACCGCTTATCCTCCCCACCGTGTACATAGACATGGTCATGACCATAAAACTACACATCATCAATGTAAAAATGAAACTTTCTCTTTTGCTCTTAGGCATTATTTTCTCTCCTTTTCCAATAAAAAAGGCAGTCCACGCAATTATAACTTTCGCTACAATTGGCATGACTGCCTAATCCTCACTACTGTTCTTTTAGAATAGTAAATTTAATTCTATGGAATTATAACACGCTATAAATCTGGTGTCAATTCATCTCACTTATGAGATGTAGCTATCTAATTAGGTCTCCATTCATGACCACAATCTAAACAAGTGAGCTGAACTTTACTGCTACCATGCAAACCTCCAACAAGCCC
>JAFGTX010000122.1 GCA_016938815.1 Clostridia bacterium
CTAATTGTCACTTTTGGTACGATTGCAAGAGCTGATGTTATGGCTGAAGGTATCGTTGATGCAATTAAAAGACTAAAACCAGATCGTCCTATTGTAACCTGTATTAGAGGAACCAATGAAATTGAAGCTGTAAAAATTCTAAAAGAGGCTGGTCTTGAACCTCTCTTTGATACAGAAGAAGCTGTTAGAAAAGCAGTTCTTCTTTCTCGCGGAGGTGCCCAATGAGTATTTTCATAGATCAAAACACCAAAGTTTGTGTTCAAGGAATCACGGGTTCAGAAGGCAGTTTTTGGACAAAACATATGATTGAACTAGGTACACAAGTTGTTTGTGGTGTGACACCTGGAAAAGAGGGGCAGTTTATTGAAGGATTGCCTGTATATAATTCAGTTAGAAAAGCAATTTCAAATCACGAAATTGAGGCTTCTATGCTATTTGTACCTCCTAGATTAACTAAAGATGCAGTCATGGAAGCACTTGATGCAGGTATTAAAAAGATTGTAACTATTGCAGATGGTATACCTCTTCATGACATGGTCATGATAAGACAAGCTGCTAAAGCTCACGGAGCCTTAGTTGTTGGTGGTAATACATCAGGAGTTATATCTCCAAAATTAGCGATGATGGGCAGTTTTCCTTATTGGATTGATCGCGTCTATAAGAAGGGATCAATTGGTGTAATGACACGAAGTGGCTCGCTCACAAATGAAGTTACAGCAATGATTGTTGAAGCTGGTTATGGTGTCTCAACATTAATTGGTGTCGGTGGAGATCCTGTTCCAGGCACTAGATTCGCTGAATTTTTGCCTTTTTATGAGGCAGATCCTGAAACTAAAGCTATAGTGATTATTGGTGAACTTGGTGGTACCATGGAAGAGGAAGTTGCTCAAGCTATCAAAGATGGCATTTTAACCAAACCGCTCGTAGCCTTTTTAGGTGGTAGAACTGCTCCAAAAGGACAAAAAATGGGTCATGCAGGAGCAATCATCTCTGGAGGTAAAGGTTCTGTTGAAGATAAAATC
>JAFGTX010000123.1 GCA_016938815.1 Clostridia bacterium
AATTGGGTAGGCTATGACACTCTGAGAGAAAAAGCCCTTAAGGTGCCTAAGTATGGCAATGATCAAGATTATGTAGATGATATCGCGATTGAGATTGCCAACTATTATTATAAAAAGACCCGCAGTTATAAAGACATCAACGGCAATCCATTCAACTCTGCCTTTATGGGTATTTCCAATTATTTGCCGACCGGTAAAGTGCTGGGTGCGACGCCTTGTGGTCGTTTAGCGACAAAACCACTTTCAGAAGGGGTTTCGCCTTTTGCCGGAACGGATACCTCAACACCACTGGCTGCAATGAAGTCAGCGGCAAAACTCAATCAAGATGTTCATTCGGGTGGGACCCTACTCAATCTGCGTCTCAGTGAAGAACTGGTCAAGACGCCGAGGGGTCAAAGCAATTTAGGTCACATGATTCAATCCTTCTTTGCTCTAGGCGCCTTCCACGTTCAATTCAATACAATTTCGACGGAAGTGCTGCGTGAGGCACAGGCAAATCCTGAAAATTACAGGGACCTATTGGTTCGTGTAGCAGGCTACAGTACCCAATTTGTCAATCTTTCCCGTCAAATGCAGGATGCAATTATCGAAAGGACCGCTCATGAGACGTTCTAGGGATATTATGGAGAAGGTGGGCTATTTTATGCAGCCGCAACATCTTTCCGTCAACGATGGTCAAGGTATTCGAACCCTGATATTCCTTGCAGGTTGCCCGCTAAGGTGCAAGTGGTGTGCCAATCCGGAGGGCTTCACCGCGACGGAAAAAAAGGATTTGGTGTATAAAATGTCCGTTGAAGAGATCTTAAGTGAAATCGATAAGCAACGCATTTTCTACAGACAGTCTGGTGGTGGCGTCACTTTTTCAGGTGGTGAAGCTACGGTACAAGATGACATGCTTCGAACGCTTTCGAAGATTTTGTATGATGAGGGTTTGCACCTCAGTATAGAGACATCAGGCTATTTTGATTTCGAACAAGTCAGGGATATCTTAGAAATGATGGACACCATTTTCATGGATATCAAGTTGATGGACTCTGAATGGCATCGTTTGTTCACAGGCCAAGGCAATGAATTGATTCTTGAAAACGTGAAAAAAGTCGCAGCACTTGGTAAGGAGTTGATTATACGCGTACCAGTGATTGAAGGCGTTAATGCAAGTGAATGGGAAATGCTTGAGATCATACGCTATGTGAAAGAACATGTACCTTCGCCAAAGATGGAATTCTTGCCTTACCATACGTTTGGAAACTATAAATATGAAAAATTGGACTTGTCCATAGACGATTATGATTTTAAGACGCCTAGCCAAGAGTACATGTTACTCTTTAAAAATAAGGCCATCTCAGAAGGGGTAAGTCTTGTTTCGTATCGATGATTAAAAAAAGCAATATTGCTGTAGTAAGCCTCTGCTGTTATGCAGAGGCTTTTCTAGTGACAAGATTAGGAAAGTGATAGCCTGTAGGATGTGTTATATGGCAGAATAAGGGTATAATTATAGTGAATCAAGGATGGCGAGGGTTGCAATTGTGTTAGAATGTATCCTCAGAATGGAGCGTATGGAAAATGGAGAAAATATTAATTGTAGATGATTCTAGTACATACAGACTTCTGATATCCAGTGTCCTTTCAGAGTATAATCTGTGCATGGCGGAAGATGGCATTGAAGCAATTAAGATGATTGAAGCGGAGAAGGATATTGATATTATGATTCTGGATTTGAATATGCCAAATCTAGA
>JAFGTX010000124.1 GCA_016938815.1 Clostridia bacterium
GCATCGGAAATTTTTTACGCTGAAAACTACCAAATAAGAGAAGTACCTCAATTTTACGTCGATCAATACGATATTGAGATTCCTTACATGGCTCTAGGCTATGTTTCTGGCGATGTCCAAGATGGCATGCCTCAAGGTGGTGGCAATTTAAGAATTTTTGATTACAACAAGGACGGCTCATTGAAAAGAACGATAAAATTGATCGGTGAGTTTGAAAATGGTGTCTTGGTAGGACCTGGTCAGATGTTTATCAACTATGAAGTAAAACCTGCAGAACCTCAAGTCGCTGAAATTATGGGTGATTTCTACTATGGTTTACTACATGGTAAGTCAACGGTAATCATGCGCGGTTTTAATAGCGAAAGCAATCAGAGACTCATCACAGTCTATGAAGGCACCTACGAATTTGGCGATAAAGAAGGCCAATTTACCGAACGCACTACTATTGATGACCAATCGACAACCATGACAGGTGTATTCGAAAATGATGTGAAAGTTGGCGAATGGACACCGGTTGGTGAAAACGCATCAGCAAGTAATTAATATGAAAACAAAAAACTCTTCCACAAAAGCGGAAGAGTTTTTCTTTTTATATTTTGAAAGTTTCTATTTCACACTCAACAACTTTTTTCCTTTTTTCAAATATAGAAAACACAAAGGACAAGCTCAAAGCGATTAAGCCTAAAACCATACACAGTAGAAAGCCCGCCTGCAAGGAATAGTCCGTCATCTTGCCCACTGCAATATCTCCCATACTTGCTACCAAACCACCTAACATAGAATAAATCGAAAGCATCGTCGCCCTGTTCCCAGAGGTAAGTCTCTTATTTTGAACATCGGTCGCAATCGGCGTAATGATAGACAAGCTGGATGCCAGCACCACAACGCATGTGATGCTAAATACAGGGTTCGTGGTAATCGCTAAAATCAAACTCGATAGAATGATCAAGAGTGTAAAGCTATTGATGGTCGGCATGTTACCGAATTTCCCACTTATTCTGCTTGCCTTTACAGACATTAAACTTGCACACTGTACCATCGCCACCAGCAAACCAAAATATTTTGCCTCAATGCCGCTTCGAACATATTGTGATTGATTCAAGAATACCGTAATGACGTGAACCACTTCACCAACCAAAGCCATAGAAACCACAAACAACAGCGCTGTCTTATCCTGTAACAGCGTTTTCAAACATTGGCCGATTGAACGCTGGTTATGCCCCCTGCTCTTAACCTCATCGAGAAAGACGGTCAAAAAGGCCGCTAGGGCATA
>JAFGTX010000125.1 GCA_016938815.1 Clostridia bacterium
ATGGTGATACCGATTAGATGATGGTGCAAGTCCAATTGGCGTAGGGTGTTGAAAACCACAGGTACACTGGTGCCATCTTGATGTTGAAATCGAAAGACTTCATTATGGTAATTGTATTCTTCCGTCAAATTGTGATGAATTAGGTCAAAAAACGGTGATAGGTGCTGTGGCGTATCCTGGGCGATGTTCTTGTGCAACAAATCGATTTCACTGACGTTCAGTATTTCCAGAGCTGCAGCATTGACGGAACTGATTTGACCAGATGAGGAAACGGTAATGATTCCATTGGGCATGTGATCGAACAGAGTGTCCATACTATTTCTGATTTCTTTAAGATAAGCGGCTTCGCCAGATTTTTCTAGAACTTGCTGCATCATAAAATGCAACTCCTCTAGTAGCGTATCAAAATATGAGGCGAGTGTCTTAACCTCGTCGCTTACGACGACGTCTGAGGCAAACAATTTATTATTCTCCATTAAAAAGCTGGTTTTTTGCATGAGATTTTGTATCGGTTGTGTGATTCTTCTAGTGATCAGATAGGATAGACCGACAAAGAATAAAAGCGAGGTCATGACGATATAGCTGATATAGCGTTCGATTTCATTTTTAACGGCAAGGACTTCATCACGGTGCTGGAGAATCGCAACATGCCACTGGATTTTTTGAGAGGGATACTCCGCAACGGGAGCTGTCGCTATGTAATATTCCGTCCCATCCAGTCGAAGGATGTCCAGTTGACCGACTGCGTGCTGCGAGTTTTCTTCCAGATGGGCATAACCGGTACTGCCGATTTGGATGCTCTCAAGAATTTCGTCGATAGCGTGAAAGTTCATGCGTTCAATAACGGCGCCTTCCAAGTTCCCCTCCGTAGAAAGGATGGGTGCTGAAAAGTAGAGATAACGCGTGCCATCTTTATTTTCTATGATATCGGATATGAAAATATCATTTACCATGAAGTCAGACAATAGATTTTCTGGCAGGGTTTGATAAGCCTCATCACCGGCGAATAACTGCAGTGTGCTGGTGCTATTCAGAATATAGATGGCATCGTAGGCCTGATAGGCATGCATCACGTTGTCTAGGTAATTGGTTTTGATTTCATCAGAGATATCGGGCGTAGTGAAAATTTGAGACTGCGCCAGAACCTGAACATCACCCACACGTTCGAAAATAAAACGTTCAATTTTGTTAGCGGTGATATCGGCGAGTGTCACCATCTCTTTTTCCTTGCTGGATAGGGCGCTGTTCAAGGTGTTTTTATAGAATGTCGTTCCAAATGTCAGGGTAAGCAAAGAGCCCATCAGGAGGAAGAACATTAAGATCTTAAATTGAATAGATGCGTTTTGGATTTTTTTTATCATAGGAAACCTCCTATCTCATTATACAACAAACGCCTTTAAGTATGCTGAAGCCTTTTGCTATTTGAAAAAATTATAGATATAGATTTAACTTCAAAATTTCTTATTTGATGTAAATTTGTATCTTTGTTACGCTAGAGGCGATTGATTATCAAGAAATGAAAGGGGTTTTTGAATGAAAAACCAAATGACACCAAGAGAGCGTATGAATGCCTTTGCTCGTGGTGAGGAAATAGACCGCGTTATTACGGTGCCAGATATGGGTGTGACTATGATTCATGTTTTGGGGCTTAAAGCGGGTGATTATTATCATTCGGCTGAATTGATGGCGGATTTGGAAGTAGAATTATTTAAAGAGCTGAATCATGACTCGGTAAGCATTTCGACGAGTCTTAGAGGTGTTGCAGAGGCCATGGGTGCTAAAGTAGGGTATCCAGATTATAATATTTCTTACTTGCTGGAGCCGGCGATTCAATCGGTTGCGGAAATTGATCGATTAAAGCCAGTGAATCCCCTTAAAGACGGGAACTTACCTACTTTATTAAAGGCAATTCGTTTGACGCACCAACGTCTCAACGATCAAGTTGATGTGGGTGCCGCGATGTCAGGGCCCTTCAGCGTAGCGGCTTCGGTGATTGGTACGGAGCAGTTGCTTAAGTGGATGGTCAAACATCCTAAGGCGCTTCATCAAGTCATGGCGGTCGTTGCAGAATCTAATGATAATTACATCAAGGAAGTGGCGAAACTAGGTGTTGGTATTGGTTTTGCTGATCCAGTGTCGTCGATGAGTTTGATTAGTCCCAAGCATTTTAGGGAATTTTCCTTACCATACTTGAAACAAAATATACAAACGATTATTAAACATACAGGCGGGAAGCCGGGCATCCATATTTGCGGTAAAAGTAAGGCGATTTGGACAGACGTCGTTGAAGCTGGCATTGGCAATTTTAGTATCGATGACATCGAAAAATTGTCGGAAGCCAAAGCAATTATGGGCGATCAGGTCGTCATTACAGGAAATGTGCCACCGGTATCTGCCATGTACCTTGGCGATCAAGCATCTATTGAAGCTTCGGTAAAGGAATGTATTGAAATTGGTTACGATTCGCCAAAGGGTTACATATTGAGTACGGGATGCCAAATTCCTATGAATACGCCGATTGAGAAGGTTAAAATGTTCATGGATGCAGCGGACAAATATGGTCAGTACAAAGATTTAAAATAGACTCTTCACAAATGCTGGATTCTAGCTTATAATAGAATTCAGGCACGGTCGATTAACTCAGCTGGTAGAGTGCTACCTTGACGTGGTAGAAGTCGCGGGTTCGAGTCCCTCATCGACCACCAAAAATAGAAACGTCTCTGTTATTACAGGGACGTTTTTTTATGTTCATATTCAATAGCGAGTTAGTCAAGCTGACTGGCTAGTTGTTCTAGGGATTCTCGATTAAAAGAGTAACCCTTTTTTTCTTTGGTGATGAGGCCTTCTTCTCGGAGTTCGCGAAAGGTATGCAAGAGATGCCTATAGCTTACGGCCAAGTATTCTGCTGTTTGCGTATGTTTTTCATTGTAAAGACCATCACATGCGCAAAGTAAGATATGAGCGGCAAGTCTAGGTTTAAGGCTGTAATGCTGCTGTTTGACACTAAACCATGTCCTATCTAGAAGTTTGGTGCCGATATAACGGCTGACGGCCAAAAGAAACTGAGGATCATGTAGCAAGGTGATTTCAGCAATATCCATAGGGATGGAGAGACAGATACATTTGCCAATGGCGATGACGTCCTTTGGATTCTGCTCGATGCCTAGAAGTGTCAATTCACCAATCATTTCGTTGGGCTTCAGAAAATAGATGATGGAACTGCCGCCGTCTTCATGAGTAAGGCTGATTTTAGCGGTGCCGTATAACAAAATATGGAGTCGTGTGATGGTGTCGCTGGCTCTGACGATGTGATCTCGATTATCGAAAATGCTGACCGTTACGTGGTTAATGACCGATTGAAAAATAGCTATATGCTCGTGCAGGTCGATGTTGAAATCCTTAAGCAGTATGCCTTTTGCCTCTTCAAGGGTATAATTTTTCATTTTCACCTCCAAAATGTGAGATATCTCATATTTTAGTGTATTATACTCCGTTATACTAGCTTTAGCAAGACGGTTCAGTGATGGAGGTATCAATGTATGATAGACATGAAAAAACTTTTAAAATCCTATTTGTTTTATATTGTATCGGCGTTTGGCATTAGTTTGACCATTAAGGCGAATGTCGGTGTCAGCAGTTTCAATTCTATGAATTTGGCTTTTGCCAACGCTTTTGATGTCAAGGTAGGTACGGTGACCATTTTCATCAATAGTTTATTTTTACTCGCTTACATGTGGTTCACGCGGTTCCAGTTGAAGAAAAAATATGTGATTCAGATGATTTCCGTACTGATCTTTGGCACGGTGATCAACTTTTTCACCTACGTGGTATTGGGAGACTTGGTCATCGCATACTATCCGCTGCGCCTACTGGCTATCACAGCGGGTACATCCATCGGTGGGGTTGCAGTTGGTATGATCGTGAGTTACAACGTCATCACCTTTCCTGTAGAAAGCGTATGTGTGGTGGTTTCTGAAAAAATTAACCGTAGTTTCACCTTTCTCAGGTATATGGTAGATGTATTTTCCATAAGTGTATCCCTTGTGGTCTCACGGTCTTATCAGTTGCCGATTTATGTTCGGGAGGGTACTCTCATCAGCTTGATTATATTTTCCTTTGTGGCAGGGAGAGTGAAACACTGGTATCTTTTAAAACAAGGATCTAGAGGTGAAACCATCGAATTGGAAGGTCTGTAGCAATGCATTATATAGAGCGTGGAAAGGCGTCGTAAATACAAAACGACGCTTTTTTTATAATTTTACAATA
>JAFGTX010000126.1 GCA_016938815.1 Clostridia bacterium
AATCGGGGTGTAGCGCAGTTTGGTAGCGCATTTGGTTTGGGACCAAAGGGTCGCGGGTTCAAATCCTGCCACCCCGACCACTAATTTTTATACCAGCACCTATAGCTCAGCTGGATAGAGCACCGCCCTTCTAAGGCGGGTGTCAGGGGTTCGAATCCCTTTGGGTGCACCATTTTTTATTTTATACATGGCGGCTGTAGTCAAGTGGTTAAGACACAGGATTGTGGCTCCTGCATGCGTGGGTTCGAACCCCATCAGCCGCCCCATTTAAAGATTCACAATTTTTTTTTTGGGGATTAGCCAAGTCGGTAAGGCAGCGGACTTTGACTCCGTCATTCACAGGTTCGAGTCCTGTATCCCCAGCCAGTATGACCCATTAGCTCAGTCGGTAGAGCATCTGACTTTTAATCAGGGTGTCCCGCGTTCGAGTCGCGGATGGGTCACCACACATGCGGGTGTGGCGGAATTGGCAGACGCGCTAGACTTAGGATCTAGTGACTAGTTCGTGGGGGTTCAAGTCCCTCCACCCGCACCAAATAAGAGAGGCATCACGATTGTCGTGGTGTTTCTTTTTTTTGTTTTTTTGAAACCCTTAACGTTGTGTGACAAAGTTGCCAAAATTATTGTTTGATTCCATTTAATGGTTTATTATAGTGCTTGTGACAAGAAGCGGGTCTTTGACCTTAGATAGGGAGGCATATGGTGACGTATACATTTCAGTATCAGCAGCGATTCAAATTAGTGGCATTACTTATATGGTGCATTGTCCTGGGAACCTTTGTATTCGTATCCATAGAGGAGACGAGGCCATACAAAGAAACTATACAGCAAAGTGAAGTACCGGTTTATCAGACGGATGGGTTTGATATGACCAATTATCTGGAAAGAAATCAGTATGAACGCGCTCTATGGCGTTACCATTCAAGGCTTGCGAGAACTTTTCTGCTTGCGAGTGGTGGTATGGTAGGGCTCTTTTATATTTTGAGGCCAAGGAAGATTGTGGCTTCGGAAGAGGGTATAAGCCTTTATTCGGTGTTTAGAAGAAAGCCCTCTGTCCAGCAACCTTGGATGGCGATGAAGGCAATACATATAGGTGCGGGAACGGGCATACACGGTTTAGTCGGTAGCACGGGTATTCGCATTACGACTGAAAACGGCTATGGCGGGAAAGAGAACGTCTATATCGCTACAAGACATTACCATGACGCGGATCAGTTGCATGACAGTATTAAGGTGTATGTGCAGGAAGAGACGCTGCTGACTTATGATGTGGTTATTTCGGATGACAGATCGACTGTAGATATGTTGAAAGCTGCTTGCTCAGTCTTTAAGACTCATTACAGAAGCTATTATATTTACAGCGGTATTTTCTCAATCTTCATGTTTTTGCAGCAGTATTTCAAATCGACTATGGCGGGTATGATCGCCATTGCAGCGAGTGTTTACTTTGGCTATCGTGCTTTAGGTGCCTTGTATCATCAGGTGCTGTGCGACCATATCGGTGAAGACACCGACTTTGATACGAGCTGGGCATATGCAAAGACGCAGATAGGCCGTCTGATTGGCGCGTCTATTGTACAGGAAATGGGCGTTCTGCTGTGCGCGATTGCTTTTGCCTACATTGCGTTTTCTGAATTACCGGAGCTTTGGACTTATCTTTCTATAGGTTTGCTGGCTACGATCGGTGCGGTTTATGGGGTATACTTTTTCCTACTGCCTTATATTGCAGGCATCCTTGATAAGGAGCAGTCCTTTATGGCTGCAAATACACAAATTGTCCGTGGGGTTATCAGACCATTATTGGTCCTATCTCTACCGGGCTTTTTCAAGGTATTTGCATTTGGCATGATGACGCTTTCGCGACATGATGATGTGAATGCTATATTGATGATGATCCAGAAGGGCGTGTATGTCAATCTGGCGCTCAACTTTCTGTTGATGCCTTTTTATGCAGCGTGTGCCATGTACTTGCTTAAGGCATTACCGATGAAAAACGAAGTAGGAGGTGATGGCCTTGAAGAAGTTTTATAATCACACGGTTTTCTTGCAGATTTTATGCATCGTTTTGATGATATTCCTAGTGAACGGCCTTTCCAAAGACAGAGTCTATGAGGAGATGGTCGTTGAACTTTTGCGCGATAACATGACCGAAGGCATAGAGTCACTCCAAAAAAATAACGCGATACTGCTCGGCGCTTATATGAAGGGGCAGATTCCAGAGGACTTTGAAATGACATTTGAGGGGATTCAGCCAATTTTGAGTATTGACGATGAACTGGAGGCGGTACTGGGTTTTGAACATCGACCTTTCGATTGGATGACCTTGGAATTTGCCGCGTGGGATCTGGAGGAACTGTCGGATAAGGCGGAATTAAATGAGATGGATTTGCAGTATATCGAAGATGTGCGTTATGTTAATCAGGCGCTGATCGATGCTTATTATGATATTATCGATAAACAGGGCGTTTCCTTTAGGATTGGCTATGAGGATAAACCTAAGGTAATCGGTATTTATAAAGAGTTTGTAAAGCGCGCAAGAGACATTGCTATGAGTGATGCTTATCAGAGGATGAAGGATTTTGAAGTAGAAGAAGCGCCTGTAGAGGCGCAGGTGAAAAATGAGGCGGTGATATCGGCAGAAGAAGCAAGGGTTTTAGCCGAAGCATTCGTTGAAAAAGCGACGGGAAAATCATCCGATTTGAAGCTGGAAGAAGAACGCCTGGCTTATGAATTCGAATTGCAGGACACGACGTTTGGAGATGACAGTGCTTATTGCGTTTCTGTTGACAAAGATGGGTGCTGGCTACAGGCCTATTTGAGTTATAAGATGGGAGGCGGTGCTTATAACGACGCCACCATTGACCGGGAAGCAAACAAGTATATAGAGGCTCTGATTCCGGAGCAATACGTCTTATATGACCGAGAGGTAGCTTTTGAAGATGGTAAATTGGAAGAAGTCTCTTACAAGTTCGTTTATTACGACGGCGTTTATTATGATGAAACGCGACACATAGAAATGACCGTGGATAACTATGGCTATTTAGATTCTTTTGACCAAACTTTCAATGAAGAACTGATCCATATTCCTAGCGTCATTTCGGAAGAAACGCTGGTGTCTTCTGTTAAAGGAACTGGGCTACAAAAATCGGTATTGGTCAGAACAGAGGATGACGAAATGGTGTACTGGGTATACATGAAGAGTAACGGTGCTATCTATACCCTTGTTTTTGATGCGATGACAGGCGTTCAAAAAGAGGTATTGCCGAAGACGGCAATTTATTATAACCGTATCCAACTATAACTCTACGGAGCGTCGATTGATAGAAAGCAACATCGGTTATATGATAGTAGACGGAGGTGATGATCTATGGATTGTAAAAAGGTAGGTAAACTCATACTGGATTTGAGAAAAGAAAATAAGATGACGCAAAAAATGCTAGCGGAAGCGCTGCATCTTAGCGATAAAACAATCTCCAAATGGGAACGGGGCTTGGGTTGTCCGGATGTCTCCCTATTAGGTCAGCTTTCCAGTGTATTTAAGGTAGATATAGAAAAAATTTTATTGGGCGATTTAGAACCGTCTACACCGGAGGTTGGTAATATGAAGAAGACGTCTTTTTATGTATGCAAGAGTTGTGGCAACATTCTCTTGTCGAGTAGCGCGATGACGCCATCGTGTTGCGGAAGAAAGCTTTCGCCGCTGGAGGCGCAGTCAGCGGAAGAAAATCACGGCGTAAGGGTAGAAGAGATCGAAAACGACTACTTCCTTAGCTTTGATCATCCTATGTCTAAGGGACACTATATCAGCTTTGTAAGCTATGTTACACCGAGCAGTGTCTTGTTGATGAAGCTTTATCCAGAGCAAAGTCCCTCTCTCAGATTTCCTAGAATATTTGGGGGAAAGCTGTACTATTACTGCACAGAGCATGGACTATTTTTGAAAGAAAGTATGAAAAACATCTAAATACAGATTCACAAATCCGCTTGAACGTGTTAGAATACCTATGTAGCACAAAATATGTGCGCAATTAGCTCAATCGGATAGAGTAGCTGGCTTCGAACCAGTTGGTTGGGGGTTCGAGCCCCTCATTGCGCACCAATAAAAAAGATACTGCGAGTTTTTCGTAGTATCTTTTTTATTGCGTAAAAAGTGCGGGCTCGAACACGAAGACACCCGCCGAGCGAATAGAGAGGAAAGAGGGTGTCCAGCGGCGTGAAAGTGAGCGCAGCGAACGGAGCGAGC
>JAFGTX010000127.1 GCA_016938815.1 Clostridia bacterium
CGACACCACTTCCGACACTACCGTCTAAAACAAACTCAGAGTGCTTACATTGCTTGCAGATGTAATGGGGTGCCAGTGGATTTACTTCGGTAATATCACTCATAGTCGCTGCAAATGAAGATCCTACAGAACCCCTAGAGCCAACAAGATAGCCATCCTCAAGGGATTTGGTTACCAACTTTTGAGCGATGATATACATCACGGCATAACCGTTACCAATGATGGAATCCAGTTCCCGTTTAAGACGTTGCTCTACGATTTCAGGCAATTCATCGCCATAAATACGTTTCGCTTTGGCATAGCACATCTCTCTCAATTCTTCTGCAGAGCCTTCGATAACCGGTGGGAAAGTTTCATCCGGCACCGGTTTGGTCTCTTCGATCATATCCGCAACAAGATTGGTGTTACTGATAACCACTTCTCTACACTTTTCATCACCCAGATAAGCAAATTCCTCAAGCATCTCTTCTGTCGTTCTAAAGTATAGTGGCGGCTGATCATCTGCATCACCGAAACCTTTGCCCGCCATGAGGATCCTTCTGTAAACTTCATCTTCCGGCTCCATGAAATGGACATCGCAAGTAGCTACAACCGGCTTACCCATGGCCGCACCCAGATTCACAATTTTACGGTTATAGTTTCTCAAATCCTCTTCGTCTTTGGCAATACCCTTTTCAATCAAGAACTTGTTATTGCCAATGGGCTGTATTTCCAGATAGTCATAAAACTCGGCAACCGCCTTAAGCTCATCGTCTGTCGCACCGGCTAAAACGGCTTTAAATAGTTCGCCAGCCTCACAAGCCGATCCGATGATAAGGTTCTCTCTCATCTCAGCCAATAAGCTCTTTGGAATTCTTGGCCTTTTATAAAATGTCTTTATATTTGAATGGGACACCAGTCTATATAAGTCTTTGATGCCCTTTTGATTTTTTGCCAGAATAATGATATGGTCCGTCATGTACTTGGTATAATCCATGCGTTCCCTTGAAAGTGCATTCAACTCGCTAAGCACGGAGATACCCTCATCTTTCATCATTTGGATGAACTTGATGAAAATTTCAGCAGTCGCGTTGGCATCATCTACCGCACGGTGATGATTCTCCAAATCAATTTTCAGGTATTTTGCCACCTGATTCAATTTATGACGCTTTAAATCTGGAAGCAATAATCGAGCCAGCGCCAGTGTATCGACGACAATCGGTTGAATCTCGATCTGGTTGTTTCTGGCCTTTTCTTTGATAAAAGATACATCAAAATTGGCATTATGGGCAACCAGTGCCGCATCCCCGCAAAATTCCAGAAATTCAGGCAAGACTTGACTGATAGGACGCTCGTTCATGACCATGTCATTGGTGATACCCGTCAATTCAATGACTTTTCCTGGTATCGGCTTCTCAGGGTTAACAAAAGTTGAATAGCGCTCGGTAACATTACCGTTTACCACTTTCACCGCACCAATTTCGGTAATACCATCATTCATTGGACTAAAACCCGTTGTCTCTATATCGAATACGACATAGGCACCCGTTAGCGGATACATCAGATCATCGTCGAATAACTTGGAATTGTCGTTGATAAGATAGCCTTCCACACCATAGATCATCTTGATACCGCAATCCTTCGCCACAATTTGAGCATCCGGAAAAGCCTGAAGCACCCCGTGATCTGTAATAGCCACGGCGGGATGACCCCATTTTGCGGCGCGCTTAACCAGCGACTTGATTGGCGTAATCCCATCCATGTCGCTCATATTGGAATGCATATGCAGTTCGACCCGCTTGAACTCCGCATTGTCCGATCGAACAGGTGGCGCCTCTGCCGTGTTGATATTGTTGACGTAAAGGCAAAGTTCCTTTTCGAAAGTGTCATAACGCACATTGCCATCCACAAGAATCCACATGCCCTTCTTCAGTTCGTCAAGAACCGTTTCCGCCTCTTCCGGCTTCAAGAAGGCCTTCACGCCAATAGAGTTGGTCTTATCGCTGATAGAGACCGACATAAGGATTTTGCCATTTCTAAGTGTTCGGGTTTCAATGTCAAAAATCTCACCTTGAAAACACTGCTGGCTTTCTTCAATCATCCCTTCATCAATCGGTGTTGGTCTGGTTTTAATCTTATATTTATAAATCACGGTCTCATCGATTTCTCGTTTTTGACGCTTGAAGCCACCAGAAGTCGAACCACCACTCTTATAGTCGCTAACAGGTTCTGCTTTAGGTGTCGCTTTGGCTGCCGCCTCGTTAAGCGCCTTGCCCTTGGCTTCAATGATATTTTGTTTTTCTTCTTCAAAAGCGATAAGATTCTCCATGGAAGCATCCTCATCACAAATAAATTGAATTTCAAAAGGAAATTCAAATTCCGTGCTGATCATATGCTTGATGCCGCGATCAATGCCTTTATTGACCAGGTGCATATGTCCAATGGTATCCGGCACATGAACCTCTACGCCCTCGGTACCGTGAATGATTTTAGCGCCTTTTAAAATCCCAGAAAGGGATGGATGTTTCGTCATCAAACGGTCCGAAATATAATTCCAATACGTTTCAAACTCATCGCAGAAAGTCTCTCGGTCTAACGTATAGCGTTTTTTGATTTTCACTTCACTCAAAAACGGCAAATTACCAAGAACTGCGCATTCTAAGCTCTTTAGCTTTTGAAATGAAACAAGCTCTTGTAGAATCACATCTATCTCAAGAGCACGTTTCGATTTGTAATATTTAATCCCCGATAATTGACAGACCACCGAATCCAGTTCCGATACGATAATCTGTGATAAATCCATATTATCCATTCAAACTCTCCAATAATGCATCAATCTCTTTATACAACGCATCTAAAAGATCCTCTTCCTTGACCTTCTTGATGATCTCCCCTTTTCTAAAAAGCAAACCTTCACCAAGGCCGCCAGCAATACCAAGATCTGCTTCACGTGCCTCGCCAGGCCCATTGACCACACAACCCATCACCGCTACGGAAATATCCGCATTGACATGGCTGTAACGCTCTTGTACCGCCTCTGCCATATGTTCAATATTCACGTTGGTTCTACCGCATGTTGGGCAGGAGATCACTTTGATTCCAAAGGTCCGCAGTTCCAAAGCATTCAGTATTTCTTTAGCAACTTTGATTTCGTTGACCGGATCGCTGGTTAATGACACCCGCATCGTATCCCCCATACCGTTGAGAAGCAAATGTCCGATGCCGATAGAAGACTTGACTGTACCAGAAAAATAGGTCCCTGCTTCTGTGATACCAATATGATATGGATACGGCACTTCCTTACCTAATAATTCGAAAGCCTTTAACGTCATTTGCACATTAGAAGATTTAATGGCCACAATCATTTCTTCAAAATGATTCTTTTCAAGAAGACGCACATGTTCGAGGGCGCTTTCAACAAGTCCCTCCGCTGTTACGCCGCCGTATTTATTGATAATCGCCCTATCCAGCGAACCGCTGTTAACACCGACGCGAATCGGTACGGCATAATGCTTTGCCACTTCCACCACTTTGCGCACGCGATCCTCCGAACCAATATTGCCCGGATTGAGGCGTATTTTATCTGCACCATGCTCCATCGCCGCAATCGCCAACCGGTAATCAAAATGAATATCCGCAACGATGGGTGTCTTGATTTTTTTCTTAATTTCTCCTATGGCTTTAGCCGCTTCGAATGTGGGTACTGCTACGCGCACAATTTCACAGCCAGCCGTTTCAAGGACTCTAATTTGATCAATCGTCGCCACAACATCTTCCGTTTTTGTATTCGTCATCGACTGAATGCTGATGGGATGGTCGCTTCCAACCGCAACATCCCCCACATAAACCGTCGTCGTTTTTCTTCTGTTTATCATAAGCTCTCCCCTACATGCCAATATCTCTGAATATCATATAAACCATGAATAGCATCAGCAAGACAAAACCGATGGTATGCACAAAACCCTCTTTCTCCTGATCGATAGGTTTTCCGCGAACCAGTTCAATCAGAATGAAGACGATTCTACCCCCATCAAGTGCTGGTAGTGGCAATAAGTTGATGATACCTAAGTTAATGGAAAAATACGCTGCCAGCATCAAGAGGTTGAGCACGCCAAGTTTTGCCGCCTCACCGACAATTTTAACCATGCCCACCGGTCCTACAAGTTCACCTTCTACCTGTCCGGCACCGCTGATTTTATCAGCAAGAAAGTCAAAGATTCCCTTGGTCAGATAATAGACCTGTTTAACCGATTCACCGATGGCACCTGTAATTTTCTTTTCTATCGTTGGTGTAATACCAATCAGTTTACGTCCTGTTTCCTCGTCGAGTTTTGGAAGAATTTGCAGCGTTTGTCGCGCGTGATCACGTTCTATTTCAACCGTTAAAAGGCCGTCACTGCTGCCGATGATAGTCACCAGCTGATCCCAGGTTTTAATCGTTTCATCGTTGATGCTGACGATTTTATCGCCTGCCATAATGCCGGCTTCCATCGCAGGAGAATCTGATTGAACCGCATCGATGGTTGTTGTTGCCATACCGACCATCATAAATAAAATAACAAAAAGCACGGTCGAAAGGACAAAGTTCATAAAAGGTCCAGCAAAAATCACGGATAACCTTGCCAGTGGATTTTGGCGATTAAAGGCCCGTGGATTTTCTGAAGCTTCTGTTTCCCCTTCCATTTTGACATAACCACCGACTGGAAACGCCCTAAGAGAATACAGTGTCTCACCCTTCTTCTTAGAAAAAATTTGTGGTCCCATGCCTATGGAAAACTCATGTACTAAAATACCATTCCATTTTGCCACGGCAAAGTGCCCCAGTTCATGGAAAAATACGAGCATTGCAAACACTACGATAAAACTAATTGCTGTCAACATATTATCACCTAAACTTCCATTTTAATCTTTTGTCGAATTGTTTTGTCCACCGCCAAAATCTGATCCAGCGTCGGTGCTTCAATCTGTTCACTTTGCGCCATATAGCGTGCGATGGTGTCCGGAATATCATAAAAGCCAATGTCGCCTCTTAGAAACTTATAGACCAGCTCCTCATTGGCGGCATTCATGACGGTTGGCGTCACACCA
Organism: Clostridia bacterium; assembly: GCA_016938815.1. Lineage (GTDB taxonomy): Bacteria > Bacillota > Clostridia > Peptostreptococcales > Acidaminobacteraceae > JAFGTX01. The sequence continues at coordinate 5,068 of JAFGTX010000127.1, forward strand.
CCCATCTTTAAGGCTTCGTAAGCGAGATCAAGACAAGGAAATGCCGTTCTGTCTGGTGCTTCAAATGTCAACTGTCCAAGCTTGACCAAATCCAGAGGTTCGTGGTTGACCGGTTTGCGGTAAGGATAATGCATCGCGTAGCTGATCGGTCCTCTCATATCCGGCATGCCCAGTTGAGCCAGCACCATTCGATCTACATATTCCACCATGGAATGGATGATGGACTGTGGGTGTACAACAACGTCAATCTGGTCTAAATCTACATCAAAAAGCCACTTTGCTTCTATTACTTCAAGTCCCTTATTCATGAGTGTCGCCGAATCGATGGTGATTTTTTGTCCCATGGACCAGTTAGGGTGTTTAAGGGCCTGTGCCGCTAAGACGTTTTCCAACTCACCCTTGTTACGACCTCTAAAAGGACCGCCAGAAGCAGTAAGTATAATTTTAGAGACTGCCCCATGATCATTGCCTTTTAAGCACTGGTAGATGGCGCTATGTTCACTGTCCACCGGTATGATAGTCGCACCCGTTTCCTCAGCTAGAGGCATAAGCAAGGCCCCTGCGGTCACCAGTGTCTCCTTATTCGCGAGACCAATGGTTTTGCCCGCCTTAATGCTATGATACATTGGAATTAGTCCAATATTACCCACAATAGCGCCTAAGACAAAGTCAACCGTCGGATGACAACTCACCTCAATAATACTCTCCATACCCATCAGCAAGGTAGTTGCCTTACTGTCAAATCGGGCACGCAAGTTCTTATAGGCCTGCTCATCATAAACCACACCATACGTGGGTTTAAAAGTTTTCAATTGCTCTTCAAAAATATCTATATTGGTATTGCAAACCAGTGCGTATACTTCAAATGCATCCGGGTTGAAAGCCACAACATCCAGCGCCTGTTTGCCAATCGAACCTGTCGATCCTAAAATGGTAATCTTTTTCATGTTTTATCCTTTCTGTCATACTAATAACATTATAGCAAAGTGTCGTCTAAAATTATACCTCTGCGATATGAACATTGTATGAACAGCCACTTATCCTTACAACAAGAAAACTCTCCTTCGCCTTTCGCTGAAAGAGAGCTATGCATCTTCTAAAATAAAGTTGTATAAAGAATATAGGCATAAAATACAAAAGGTGATGTCACGATAATACTGTCAAATCGATCCAAAATACCACCATGTCCCGGCATGATATTGCCATAATCTTTGATACCCACAAAACGCTTAATTTTAGACGCCAGCAAATCACCGTATTGGGAGAATATGCTGCCCAAAAATCCTGCGACCACCGCAAACATCATAAGCGATGGGTCAAATAGATAGGCAAACAGCGTGGATGCCACCATACTGCCAAGGACACCGCCTACGGCGCCTTCCTTTGTCTTTTTCGGACTAACGTCTGGAATCAGTTTGTTCTTGCCAAAAAATCGACCTGAAAAATAGGCGCAGGTATCCGTCACAAAAGCGATGATAAATGGATACCAGATGATGATCCCCCCATCTAAGCGATCCAGCATGGGTACATGGATCAGGGATATGGTAATATAGGTGAAGCCAAATACTGTGATGACCGCCTCATAGAAGCTGTGCTCCGTCCTTCTATGCACATAGAAAATCATGGTCATAAACAATAAAATCATGAACGTCATGTAGAGGAAAGTGACACCCAAATCACACATAAGACACACATAAGCACTTACGGTGGATACATAACCGATTACTTTAAACGGTGATATGCCCATCTCTTTAAAGCAATGATAGAATTCGTACAAGCCAATTAAACTCACGACAAGCGCCATAATATCCATGACCAAACCACCGCTGTAAATGGCGAATATCAATATTGGCAATGCAATTAATGCTGAAATAGTACGTTGAAGCATATCATCTCTCCTATAACTTACCAAACCTTCTTTTTCTGTTTTGGTATTCTTTTATTGCATTGATCAGTTCATTTCTCTTAAAATCCGGCCAAAAGACATCGGTAAAATAAAACTCACTGTAAGCCAGCTGCCATAGCAAAAAGTTGCTGAGGCGCAATTCTCCGCTTGTTCTGATTAGTAATTCCGGATCAGGTATCCCTTTTGTAAAGAGATGAGCATCAATTGTTTCTTCCGTTACAGACGATAAGGCCATAGTACCATCTCTTACCTCGGATGCAATCTGCTGAACGGCTTTAAGTAGTTCGTCACGACCGCCATAATTCAAGGCGATGTTCAATTGCAGTTTGCTGTGTATTTTCGTCTTTTCCATGGCAGCAGCAATTTGCTTTCTCAAATCCTCTGGCAGCCCAGTCAAATCGCCAATGGCGTTGATCCGAATGCCTTCACGATCCATGGTTTCAATTTCTGTATTTAAATAGCCTCTCAACAAATTGAAAAGGCCTGTGATTTCTTCGTCAGGACGTCCCCAGTTTTCCGTAGAAAACGCATAGACAGTCAGATGTTGAACACCAAGTTCACCACACGTTTCAATAATCTCTCTTAAGGTTTCAGAGCCTGCTTTATGACCGGCAAGCCTAGGTAAAAATCTTTTTTTCGCCCAACGCCCATTGCCATCCATAATGATAGCAATATGCTTTGGAATGCGCTCCATATCTAATTCCACAGTGCCTCCCATTGTTCGAGCTCGAACACATGCTTATTTACCCATTAAAAACTAACCCCCTCTAAAAGAGGGGGTATTAAACATCATGTACCCCGTACTCATCGCACGATGCAAGTGATGCTACAAAATCCATCGCTTATGCTTCAGCGGTTTCAATAAAACCGACATAGAGATGAATTTCCGTTTCACGCACAACTTGTTTTAAAATTCTAGCCTGTGACAAAGGAAAAAGAACCTTATCTTTAAAAGAATGGCATTCACGAATCACGATCGTCATATCTTTGTTGGCATCAAAAACCAGTTGACGCCCTTCATCTATCGACATACCGACCACATCTGGAAAGTTCAAATTAAACCTCCATAACCTCGGCTTCTTTTTGTGCTACAAGTTCATCGACCATTTTTACGAATTTATCAGTTGCCTTTTGAACGTCATCTTCATACGCTTTCAAATCGTCATCTGTAATTTCTTTGGCTTTGTTCATTTTCTTGAATTTCTCGTTTGCTTCTCTTCTTTCGTTTCTAAGCGCAACCTTAGCATCTTCGCCAGTTTTCTTAACCGCTTTGGTTAATTCCTTACGTCTTTCTTCTGTTAACATAGGAATGCTCAATCGAATCACTTTACCATCGTTTTGCGGGTTAAGACCTAAATCCGACATGTTAATTGCTTTTTCAATGTCCGATAAAACTGTTGTATCATAAGGTTGAATTTGTAATAATCTTGGCTCTGGTACAGAAATAGCCGCCAATTGCTTAAGCGGTGTACTTGAACCGTAATACTCAACAGTAATTTGATCTAAAAGTACAGGATTTGCTCTACCAGCACGAATGCTGTGTAATTCATCCTTTAAGACCCTTATAGTCTTTTCCATTTTTTGATTCATATCTTTTTGAATTTCAGCTGCCATTAAAACGCCTCCCTAATAATTGTTCCTATTTCTTCTCCAAATATAACACGATTGATGTTATTCGTTTCTTTTAGTCCGAATACGTGAATTGGAATATTGTTTTCTTGACATAAGGTGATCGCTGTCGTATCCATGACACGCAATCCTTTTTCCAATACTTGTGCAAAAGTGAGTCTATCAAAAGACTTAGCATTAGGATTTTCAAGTGGATCACTATCGTAAACCGCATCTACCTTTTTAGCAAGCAAGATGATGTCCGCTTCGATTTCTGCTGCTCTAAGAGAGGCTGCCGTATCTGTAGAGAAAAACGGATTACCCGTACCCGCTGCAAAAATAACTACTCTACCCTTTTCAAGGTGTCTTACTGCTTTTCTTCTGATATACGGTTCTGCGATTTGACGCATCTCGATTGCGCTCATGACACGTGATTGCAAATCCTGTCTTTCTAAGGCTTCTTGTAAGCCTAAAGAGTTGATAACAGTTGCCATCATGCCCATATAATCAGCTGTACTTCTGTCCATTTCCTCGCTGCTACGACCTCTCCAGAAGTTTCCTCCACCGATAACGACAGCGACTTGAACCCCTAGATTGATAAGTCCCTTTACTTCTTTTGCCACTTGATTAACCGTATTGTTGTCAATACCAAATCCCTGTGGACCAGCAAGTGCTTCTCCACTTAATTTCAATATGACTCTTTTATACTTCGGTTCCAAAAAAACGACCTCCATTCCCCTATATATATTCTACAAAGAACAATTAATTCCTTTTTCTTATACCCAATTGTTTGCTTATATCTCTACTGACAAAAGCTCTACCTATAAAAAGAGAACACCATGGTGTTCTCTCTTGATATTCATAGTAATAATTACTGACCAAGTTGTTTAGCAACTTCTTCAGCAAAGTTTTCTTCTTTTTTCTCGATACCTTCGCCAACTTCGAATCTAGCGAATCTTCTAATAGAAAGATTTTCACCGATTTTAGCAATTTTCTCTTGAAGAAGCTCTTCGATTGTAACGTCTGGGTTCTTAACGAAAACTTGTTCTAA
>JAFGTX010000128.1 GCA_016938815.1 Clostridia bacterium
CAGCAAATAGTGAACCGTGCTTTTGGACCACTTCTCACCGGTATATTCCGTCATTTTATCTGCAATTTCCTGATAGGATAATTGATTATACTGATACATTTTAAGAAGTCGCATATGTTCACCAGATGCTCTTGATGTTCGTCCAAAATGATCTGGACGTGCCTTTAATTGGTCATTTTCGTCAAGCAGTGATTTAATATTCTCTTCCAATATCCTCACAGCATCTTCAAGTTGCTTAATGGCCTTTTCCTTGAGCTCAAGCTTATGTTCAAGTACTTGGATCTCTTTCCTCGCTTCTTGCAATTCTGCTTTTACTTCTTCTACACCAAATAATTTACCTAACATATCTTCACCTGCCTTTCAAGGGTGCAAGCGTGCAAAGGTTATAAGCATTGCCCCCTTGCACCCTTAATTTTATAACTGCCATTTCCACCCTTCCTTTGTTTTAATAGATTTCACTTCAAGATTCTTTTTAGCCGTCTTCAGTGTTCTTTGAGATATCTGCTTCTCTTTTGCTCTTTCAACAACATAATCACTGGCTTTAGCACCATCATCAAGAACTTCTTTAATCAGCTTTTCTGCTCGTTTTAGAACACTTTCCGTTAAACTACCACCAAGTAATTCATCTAACTCAATGTCATATTCTCCTATCCATACAAAGCCATTTTCTTCATCTAACTTAAAGGCAACCTTCTTACCTTCTGATGCTAAGCTTGATTTGATCTGCGCCATCACTCGAATAGATGGGTCTGCTCTTACTCTCCCTACTAAGAGAACACTTCTAGCAGCAGCTGTAATATCAATAGAACCTAGCCCACGGTAAAGCCCTTTTGTGCCACCAGCCTTATTCATATGTCCAATAATAACAATGGCACAGCCTGTTCTCTCTGCAACACTAGAAAGATTTTTGAAAATAGGTCTGATTTCATTTGCCCTATGCATATCTATACCAGAACCTAAATAAGCCTGTATGGGATCAATTATTAACAGCTGAGCACTCGTCTCTATAATGGCTTCTTCAATTCTCTTATCTGATAAAGTCAGCTCCTTATGACTTTCATCAATAACCATTACTTTGGTACAATCTGCACCTGCTGCCAATAATCTTGGTTTAATGGTGTCGCTTAATCCATCTTCTGCTGTTTGATAAATAACATTGCCACATTCTAACGCCTCCTCACTTAAAGGCAATATAGCACCTGTCGTCAGTGCTGATGCAATTGCCAAAATCATGGTCGTCTTACCCTCTCCTGGATCACCTTGAATTGTTTCTGCTAACTCACTCTGCCCTTGCCTTGCTCAAGGACATTGTCCACGAGCAAAGGTTTTTGATCACTTGTTTTGCCAAAAG
>JAFGTX010000129.1 GCA_016938815.1 Clostridia bacterium
CTTACAAAATCTTCAACGGAGATTGGCTGGAGCATATTGGCAGCCATAGCATTCTCAATCATCTGGTCCACGACATTCTTTTCTGCTACTGGAGAATCACTCACCACCAGATTATTTTCATCGATGCTCTCTACGCTACCGATTGTCTCTTTTACGGCGTCATAATCTGAAAGTGCTTGTCGTACTTCCACAGTTGTTACCTCGGCTGTAGCGTCTGTCACTGAGTACAATTTGTAATCTGCCACAAATGATAAAATTTCATCTTCTGTATAGTCTTTGTTGACGATTCTATTTTCAGCCTGCGCCTTATTCAGCAGCAATTCAGCTAAATCATACTGGGTTAGTCCAGCTGCAAAGTTTGTCATAAGTAATGTGCTTGATAATAGTAATGTTGTTGTTAGTTTTTTCATTGTTAATTCCCCCATATATATCTTTTGTATATTCTCATCATAATTTTCTATTTCTATTATAACATACATTTTTTACCATTAGATAACCTTTTATATAAAAAAAACGGATCAATTCAGCCATAAATGGCCATTAATCCGTTTTACATCATGCACTAACTTATTCATTTCAAAATCTATTATTCTTGATCTTCCGGTTTGTAACCTTCCAATTCCGCAATGTTGGCATTGATTGTTTTAAGGACACCCGTCACATCCGTGCTGACTTTTCTAAGCAATTCACCTGCATAATCGTAAGCATTTTCAGCAATTTCTGATGCAATGCTTTCCGCTTCTGCAATAATCTGCTCGGCACGTAAATTAGCTTGTCTTACAATTTCACTGCCTTCAACCATATCTCTCGCACGCTCTTCTGCGCTAACGACAATATCCTCTTCACGTTGTTTTGCATTTTCAAGCATCATACGTTCTTCGATTTGAGCGTTTTCCATAATACTTTCAGCACGGCGCTGCGCCTCTTCGATAATTTGAGTCTTCTGAGATTTGATCCATTTCACATGTTGATACTCTTCAGGCAATAAAATATTGATTTCTCGGACAATCTCAAGAATATCTTCACGGTCGATCATGATTTTTCCTGTCAAAGGAATGGTTGCCACATTCTCAAGTTTGTTTTCAAATTCATCCAGCAATTTAAGCACTTTCAAATCCATACTAAACGCATCTGTTTTATTCATATATTATTCCTCCGAATATTTTCTTTTTAACGCTTGGTTAACATGATCCGGTACAAGCGGGCTTACATCTCCGCCAAGACGCGACACTTCCTTAACAAGACTCGAACTCAGGAATGAATACTCTGTCGCTGTCATCATAAAGACCGTTTCTACACTGTTGAGCTTTCTATTCATCGCTGCCATCTGTAGTTCAGATTCAAAATCAGATACGGCACGAAGTCCCTTTACAATGACATCTACCCCGTTCCTTTCGACAAAATCTACTAATAATCCTTCAAAGGAATCAATTTTTACATTTTTCAAGTCCTTTGTCGCTTCTTTAAGTAAGGCCACTTTTTCATCCACTGGAAATAGCGGTGATTTAGCGGAATTAATTAAAACAGCGACAACCACCTCATCAAACAAGTTTGCAGAACGCGTAATGATATCTAGATGACCATAGGTCATTGGGTCAAAACTTCCCGGATATACTGCTTTAGTCATTTTGATGCCTCCTATAAACCGATACGGCTGTTTTGCCATATTTTTTCTTCTTTTCAAGCTGCAATGTGCCATAAGTCTCTGCCAGCACATCTGTCATATCGTGTTCAACAATAACCATACCGCCCACTTTTATGATCTTCTTTTCATCGATACACAATAAGATGGGTTCAATAAAACCTTTTAAATAGGGAGGGTCCATGACGACAAAGTCAAAACCCGCGTCCACCGGCAATCGCTCCAAAAAACGATCCACATCTTGTTGAACCACTTCAATTTTATCATTTAATCGAGATTTTTGAATGTTTTTTTTGATGATTTCAATACATTTTTTACTATTTTCCACAAGGGTTACCTTCTCGGCTCCACGACTGGCCGCTTCAATGGATAGACCGCCTGAACCCGAAAATAGATCCAGTACCTTGGCACCGTACAATTCATTGTGGATCATGCTGAAAATCGCCTCTTTGACACGGTCCGTCGTCGGTCTCGTCGCCAAACCTTCGATAGTATCCAATTTAATGCCTCTTGCTGTCCCTGCAACTACACGCATAACTTCACTTCCCTTACAATGTTAGTCCTCTTAAGACTTCTCCGATATAGCGGTTTAAAAACGCCTTGAGCGCTTCTTCATCATAACCGTTGAAGATTTCCTTCGCATCGATTTGCGCCAACTGCAGCAAATCTTGATTCTTGGATAAATTAGCCACTTTTAATTCCGGTACCCCATGTTGTCTTATACCCAAAATTTCGCCCGGCCCTCTCAGCGCCAAATCTTTATCCGCAATTTCAAAACCATCGTCGGATTGACACATGGTCTGTATCCGTTCGACAGCGACTTTACCTAAATTATCACTAAGCAAAAAACAATAGGACTGGGTCTCACCACGGCCAACACGGCCTCTCAACTGATGTAACTGTGCCAAGCCAAATCGGTCCGCATCCGAAATAACCATCATCGTCGCATTCGGCACATCGATGCCGACTTCGATTACCGTCGTCGCTACGAGAATTTGGATCTCATTTTTTGCAAAACGTCGCATCACCGCTTCTTTGTCTTTAGCTTTCATTTTACCATGTAAAAACCCGACTTCATATCGTGGATATCTCTTTTTAACCGTTTCGTAAAACTGCTCCACCGAATTGAGATTCAGTGTTTCCGATTCTTCGACCAGCGGACATACAAAATAAGCTTGCTGACCTTCATCTACAGCTTTCCCTATAAAACCGTACATATCCCCACGTTTTTGTGGTTTGATATAATGGGTCATGATTGTCTTTCGCCCCTTTGGACGTTCTTTTATAATGGAAATATCTACATCGCCATAAAGAATCAAAGACAGGGTACGGGGAATCGGCGTCGCCGACATAATCAATACATTGGCCATTTCTCCCTTTTGAACAAGGGCGTTTCTCTGGCGCACACCAAATCGATGTTGTTCATCTGTTACCACAAGACCTAAACGATCATAAACCACTTTATCCTGAATCAAAGCATGGGTGCCTATGACCAATTTCACATCACCGGAAGCGATTTTTACGTAAATGCCTTCCTTATCTTTCGTACTACCGGTCAACAAGGCGACACCATAGTCCGAAGCATATTGCTCAACAAACTTGAAGTGCTGCTCGGCCAAGATCTCCGTTGGTGCCATAAGCACGCTTTGATAACCCTGTTTGGCCGCCATCACCATGGCAACCAGTGCCACAACGGTTTTTCCCGAACCGACATCCCCTTGGATCAGACGATTCATACTCTTTGTAGCACCGAGGTCCTTCTTGACTTCTTCTATAACCTGAGTCTGACTCTCCGTCAATTTAAAAGGCAAGGCCTTCAACAAATCCTCTACCGGCATCGGCTCGATTGCCGTTCCAGAAACATCCCCAACTTTTCTTTTGAGGGCAAACAAGGCCAGCTGCAATTTAAAGAGCTCTTCATAAGCCAGTCGTCTTTGTGCCAGCCTCAGTCCGGCTTCATCCTCTGGAAAATGGATGTTTTTCAAGGCCATATCGATACTGATCAGCTGATGTTTCATCAAAAGTTCCGACGGCAGTGTTTCCGGTATCTCTGGTGTCACGAAAGAAAGAGCCTTACGCTGAATTTTGATGAGTTCATTCAAGGAAACGCCACTCGTCAAAGCGTAGATTGGCTTGATACCCAAGAAGAGATCACGATCTTTATGGTGAAAATCGATGAATTCCGGATGGAACATGGCGCGTTTACTGCCGCTAGCTTTGACTTGACCATACAGGTAGAGTTCCTGACCCACACTGAACTGATCACTTAGATAGCGGGCATTGAAAAAGACTACTTCCGCTTTCATACTGCTATCCACGATTTGCACCTTGAAGAGTCCCTTTTGTCCGCCATATCGCCCAGCCAAATTAAAGGATTGCACAATGCCATGGACCGTCCCGAATTCGCCATCCATAAATTCACTTAGTGGCTTGACGACGCTTCTGTCTACATAAGTTCTCGGATAGTTGTAAATACAATCCTGAATTGTAAAAAGACCCAGTTTATTTATTTTTTCATAAGTTTTGTCGCCAACCCCTTTTAGACTTTTCAACGTACCTGAAAACATCGTCACACCTCCCGCTCATAAATATATTTTTTTATATGCCGTGCACCAAAAAAGCTGGCTCTCACCAGCTTTTAGCTTATATCCTATTCTACAGAAAAAATATAGTAATATAACGGCTGACCGCCATAGTAAACTTCAACATCAACTTCATCATTCAAAGCTTCAATTTCTTCAGCCAAACTATTAGCCGCTTCTTCATCTATGTCCGAACCATAATAAATCGTCACGATTTCACTGTCCGCCGTCATCGCGTTCTTCAATACTTGAAGCGCTACATCATGAACATTCTGACCAACCGCTGCAATCGTACCATCTGCCACACCTAGGATATCACTTTCTTTGATTTCCATATCGTTGAAAACCGTGTCTCTTACAGAATAAGTCACCTGAATGGTTTTTGGAAGCTGAATAGCTTCCACCATGTGTTCCTCATTCTTAGCAAGGTCTTCAGTACCATCAAAGGCGATCATTGCAGAAACACCTTGTGGAATTGATTTTGTCGGAATGACGACAATTTCTTTTTCACTGATTTCCTTGGCCTGATTAGCCGCTAAAATGATATTGCTGTTGTTTGGCAGGATGAAAACCGTGTCGCTGTTGACTTTATTGATGCCCTGTACAATATCTTCCGTACTCGGGTTCATCGTTTGACCGCCTTCGATGATATAATCAACACCTAAATCCTTAAAGATGTTGCTGATGCCGTCCCCCATTGCCACTGCCAAGAATCCATAAGGCTTCTTTTCAGCCGCAACATGTGCAGCGCTCATCTCTGACGCACCCTCTATAATAGAGCTGTGTTGCTCTTTCATATTTTCAATTTTAATGTTAACCAATTCTCCAAGACTTAATCCCTTTTCTAATGCCACCCCTGGATTATTGGTATGGATATGCACCTTGATGATATCATCATCTTCAACATATACCATGCTATCGCCCAACGCTTCAATTTCAGCCTTGACAGAACCCTCAGGTTTGCCTGCTGTTCTAATGATGAATTCTGTACAATATGCGAATTTAATATCGTCTGGATTGATCTTACCTTGAACAGGCTGACTTGCCGAAACTGGTGCTACGACATTATGGTCTTCCGCCTGCTTGCCGCTGATGACATGGTGGAAACCGTCTAAGATACAAATAAGACCTCTACCGCCGGCGTCAACAACACCTGCTTGTTTCAGAACGTCCAGATAATCCGGCGTTCTGTCTAAGGTTTCATTGGCTTTCTTGATCAATAAGTCCATCGTCTCTTTCAAAGTTGGTTCGACTTCACCATCTTCTACATTGATCAGTTCTTCACCATATTGAGACATCTTTCTGATGACTGTCAAAATAGTGCCTTCAACCGGTTTTAGTACCGCTTTGTATGCCGCTTCCCTAGCCGCTGAAAAAGCCTGTACCAGTGTAAGGCTATCCAGTTCTTCGACACCTTCACATCCCTTTGCAAAACCCCTGAAGATTTGGGACAAGATAACACCTGAGTTACCTCTTGCACCAAGCAAAGAACCTTTGGAGATGGCTTTTGATACATTCTCAACAGTTGGTTCCGATACCTTCAATGCTTCCGCAAGTGCAGAATTCATCGTCAGTGACATATTGGTGCCTGTGTCACCATCTGGTACCGGAAAAACATTAAGCGCATCCACGATCGCTTTATTCTTATTTAAATCGGCTGTGCTTTGCTTGAAAATTTCTAGCAGCAACTCTCCATTAATGATTTCAATACTCATTCTTCTACCCCCGTTACCCTTGTACTCGCACGCCTTCAATATTCAAGTTTACCTTTAATACTTTAAGACCTGTTTGATTTTCTACATTATATTTAACTTTATCGATGATGTTTTGGGCAACAACTGAAATTTTAGTGCCAAATTGAATAATCACATACAAATCAATGATGATACCGTCTTCTTCAACTTCAACATTTACGCCCTTATTCAGGTTATCACGCTTAAGTAAACTGACAATGCCATCACCGGCAGATTTTGAGACCATACCTACCAAACCATAGCATTCAACGGCAGATGCACCTGCAATCGTTGATACGACATCTTTATTTATGTTGACCATTCCATATTCATTTTCTAATATAACTGACATTTTACATAACCTCCCATGTTCAATGGATACCTATATATTGTACTATTTTTCAAGTATAAATGCAAAATACATAATAAATTTTTTTTGCAGAACATATTTTTATTTTATAAATTTTTATCTTGCACAAACCTCCATTCTCTGGTAGAATATATTTGTTGTTTAAGCGCTCGAAGGAGGTGTAGCAAATGGCAAGAGAATGTTCGGTATGCGGTAAAGGCAAAGTGTCTGGTAACACTGTCAGCCACGCAAATAACCACAACAGAAGAACTTGGTCGCCAAACTTAAGAAGAGTTAGAGCTAAAGTAAGCGGTGGCACTAAGAAAGTTCTAGTATGTTCAAGATGTCTACGTTCGGGAAAAGTTGAAAGAGCTTTATAATCGGAGAATAAAGTCTACATTGATGTGGGCTTCTTGTCGTCGTAAAATATAGAACGGATTTGAAAACGCGGGATGTGAACACAGATTCATATCCTTTCTTTTCGTGATGAACAAGAACAGCACAAACAAAAGGAAGCTATAAAATCGGCACTCGCGTGCGGTTTTGTAGCTTTCTTTTTATTTGTATTGAACGCGAAAAAAACCAGCAACATCACGTGTTGCCGGATTCTCATTTAATCTCTTGATTGAACGACCAAGATACGGCCACTTTCTATACTGACCCGACCAACTGTATTCATGAAGACGTTACTGATACCCGTCGTCGATCCAAGGGTCAGCGTCGCATCCATCAATGGATAATCGAAACCATATAAATTAATCCCCGTCACCACATCCGATACGGGCACAATGGAAAAATTAGTACCCACCACCGCTTCGATCTCCAATTCATGTTCCGTATAACGAATCGCATTGCACTCATCTATAACGACACCCTCAATGCCGGCATCGTAAATCAATTTCAAAAGCATGACGTTAGCTAAGGTATGGTCCATCCTATTCCCCATCACCGAAAGCAAGGTAATCTTTTTAGGATTGTATTTTATGGCCTCTCTAACCGCTAATTCTGAGTCTGTATAGTCTTTTCTCACTTCAAATGTCTTAACCGGCACACCAGGAAAAATCTCCTGATAGCGCTCAATGGATTCAATAGAGTCAAAATCCCCCATCATCACCGTCGGCGCAACACCCATCTTCTCTAGATGTTTTAAGCCGCCATCGGCACCGATGACGATATCCGCACCCTCGACAATCTCCTTAAACTGTGATGGATTGTCCATTCGGCCATTGGCAACAATCACCACATGGCTATTTTTCGACACGACCAATTTCCTCTCTGAATGCTTTAACCGCTTCGTTGATATCTTCCGCTCCGAAAATCGCAGAGCCTGCAACGATGACATTGGCACCCGCTTCAACGACTTGCGCTACATTTGATATTTTAATGCCGCCATCCACTTCGATATCTACTGATAGACCCCTGTCTGTAATCATCTGACGCAAACGTCTGATCTTATCAAGTTGGCTTTCAATGAAACTTTGACCACCAAAGCCTGGGTTTACTGACATGATAAGCACCATGTCTACATCACCAAGCACTTCCTCTATGGCTGAAAGTGGTGTGCCAGGGTTGATAGAAACCCCTGCTTTTACACCATAGCTCTTGATATTTTGAATAGAACGGTGTAAATGAGGACACGCCTCTTGATGCACAACGATAATATCTGCACCCGCTTTTACGAATGCTTCAACGTACTGGTCAGGATTTTCGATCATCAAATGCACGTCTTTTACAAGCGTCGTCTTGTCACTAATGGCATTCATCACCATTGGACCAAAAGAAATATTCGGCACAAAATGACCGTCCATAATATCGATATGAAGGTATTCCACACCTGCTGCTTCAACTTTTTTTACATCTTCCAACAATCGACCGAAATCCGCCGATAAAATGGATGGTGACAACATTACCATTGTTTCTTCCTCCTCGAATCTTCCAATAAATTCATAAAATACAGGTACGAATTATAACGTTCTTCATGTATTTCACCGCGCTCCACTGCTTCCTTAACGGCACAGTTCGGCTCTTTGATATGCATACAATTATTAAATTGACAAGCATTCGCCATTTCCCTGATTTCAGGAAAACAGGTCGCTAGATGTTCCTTGCCGACAAACTCGATATCAATCGATGAAAAACCCGGTGTATCCACCACATAGCCACCAGATTCAAGAGCAATCAGTTCTGAATGCCGCGTCGTATGTTTTCCACGTTTGATTTTCTCGCTGATTTCTCCAACTTTAGCCGCCAATCCCGGTTGAATCGTATTAAGTATGGAAGATTTGCCTACACCAGACGGTCCCGCTAAAACGGTAATTCTGCCATGAAGTTCATCCATCAGCACATCAAAACCAGACTGATCCACCACACTGGTGACAACGACTTTATAGCCAATCGGTTCGTAAATATCCCGAATATGCTCAAACATATTGATATCGTCAATATCCGCTTTATTAAGGCAGATAATGGCCTTAATGCCAACGTATTCACCTAGAATCAGTAACTTATCCAATAAATTGAGATGTGGATCAGGATTTTTAAGCGCAAAGACAATCAACGACTGGTCGACATTGGCAACTGCCGGTCTAAAAAGTTCATTTCGTCTCGGTTCAATCGTCTCTATCACACCCTTGCCTTCACCATCCATAGAGATAGTAACACAATCGCCGACAAGAGGCGTCTCATTTTTGTTTTTAAATTTGCCTCTAGCCTTGCATTCATAAACGGTATCACCTGCTTGAACGTAATAGAATCCCGCGATGCCTTTTATGATAATTCCTTCAACCATGCAACCTCCTACTCAAAATTTTCAACTTTTGAGTTCATCAAAGACGTGCCAAAATAGAAATTGACCGTCGCAACACCTTTACCTTTTACAACAACGCGAATGCGTTCTTCTGATTTTTGATGTTCCTTCTCATAAACCATTTTAGAAACACCATCTTGAACCAATTCCACTCTCACCACCGCGCTGTCTGTGGTAAACGTCAGTGGAATAATGTAAGTTTTCTCTATCAAACCAGCTTCTTCAGTTGTTGTGCTACCACTATCACCTGCGTTTTCAGAGCCATCACCCGTCGTGCTTGTATCTGACGTTTCAGGTGCTGCCGATTCAGGGTCACGACCTTTACTAATCACCACGTTGATGTAAGCGCCTTCTTTCACCTCACTACCACCACGTGTACTTTGAGACATAACCGTATCTGCAGAATATTCACTACTATAATTGTAAGCAATATTGCCAACGTAAACATTCAATGGATTGAGCGTGGTTCTTGCTTCTTCCAAAGTTTTCCCTAAAATACTTGGTAAAATCACCGTTTCAATCTCTTTGCCTTCACTCACAACTAGGTTGACCACACTGTCCTCCGCCGTACTCATGCCCGGTTTAGGATCCTGCTCCAAAATATATCCCTTTGGCAAATCATTGTTGACATAATCTACCGTACCAATCGTCAACTGGTTGTTTTCCAGAATCAACTGTGCTTCAGACAATTCCTTTTGCAAAAGATTAGGCACTTTCGTCGTAATCGGACCGTTACTGACCGTCAATGAAATCGTAAAACCTTCTTTAACACTCGTACCTTCATCCACGGATTGGGCAATGATATTGCCTTTTGGAATCTCTTGATCAAACTTCTTCTCGCTGATATCTACATATAAACCAAGGCCTTGTAACACTTGAACCGCCTCTTCATAAGGTTGATTCACCGTATCCGGCACCGTCACAACCGTACTTCTAAGATTGTCTTTAATCGTATTGTAAGTCAACGTGACGAACACGCCTAAAGAGAGTAATAAAGCTACCACTACAACGCCAATAATGGCAAGCTTACTTCGCTTCGGTTTCTCTTCTTCATCTTCCGCGTAAAGCTCTGCTATATTCGGTAAAATAATCGTCGGAGAATCCTCATCCTGAATATAGAAAGGCACATTCTCTCTTGGATTATTAATTAACTTCTCAATATCGGCAATCAAATCCTTTGCCGATTGGTATCTAGAGCCGGTATCCTTTTGAACTGACTTGACAATGACGCTTTCAATGCCTTTGTTCAGTTCTCTGTTGATGGTAGATGGTAATACGATCGGCTCTTTTAGATGTTTGAGCGCTACAGAAATCGGTGAATCCCCTTCAAACGGCAAACGCTTTGTTGCCAATTCATAGAGCAAGATACCGAAAGAATACAAATCTGAACGTTCATCGACAAAGCCACCTCTTGCCTGCTCAGGCGATGAATAGTGGACAGAACCAATCATCTCCGTCGTATTGATGATGGTTGAAGACGTAATGGCACGAGCGATGCCGAAATCCGCCACCTTAACCATGCCCTTGTCATCAATCAGAATATTATGAGGTTTGATATCACGATGAATGATATGATTGCTATGGGCGTGTTCAAGTGCCTTTGCAATCTGCAAAGAAATCTTCAATATCTCCTCGTTGCTGACAAAATCCTCATGTTCCTTGATATAACGTTTGAGGGTTTTCCCTTCTACCAATTCCATAACAATATATCGGATTTCAGACTCTGCACCCACATCATAGATATTGACGATATTATGATGGGACAGACTTGCCGCCGCTTGCGATTCGTGCTCAAACTTTGCGATGAATTCCTCATCGGTTACAAATTCCGGTCTCAGTATTTTTACTGCAACCAATCTATTTAACAGATGACATTTTGCCTTATAAACATAAGCCATGCCACCCTCTCCAATTTTCTCTAATAGCTCATAACGGTTTCCCAACATTCTCCCTACGAATCGATCCATTATGCTTCCACCTCTCTAACTTTTTCATTGAAATCAATGAGTACAACAGTGATGTTATCATGGCCACCCTTTTGATTTGACTGTTCAACAAGAGCGTTTGCCGCATCACTTGCTGTTGCGTTTCTTGAGATAATCTCAAAAATTTCTTCGTCATTTAAAGAATCTGTCAACCCATCTGAACAGATCAAGACACGCTTGTTATCGTTGTTTTTGACGTAATAATCCGCCGAAAGCGTTTTATCTACCCCGACTGCTTTCGTGATGACATTACGATTTGGATGTGTCGCCGCCTCTTTACGAGAAAGCGTCCCATTCAAAATCAACTGTTCCACCAGTGTGTGATCTGTCGTAATTTGTTCCAGCGCCTGATCCCCTATAAAATAGGCGCGACTATCCCCGATATGTGCAAAATGAAGTAAGTGGTCCGCCACATACATTACCGTAAGCGTTGTCCCCATCCCTTCCATTTCTTCTGAATCAGAGGCCATATCGTATATCTTCTTGTTCGCTTTTTGAAAAGCGGATTTCATGGTCTCTTCAACCGAATTTTCCGTTTTACCCGATAGCAATTCTTCCTTGATGATTTGAACAGCCTCACGACTGGCAATTTCTCCAGCCTTGTGCCCTCCCATACCATCTGCTACAACAAATAGTCTGTAGGCAATGTCATCAATAAAAAAGCAATCTTCGTTTTTATCTCTTACCAGTCCCTTGTGCGTTTTTGCTGCTACGATCACTTAATCACCTCTTGATTAGTTCACTCTCTTCATCTTTGCAATAAAAAAGCCATCCGTTCCATTGACATGGGGAAATAATTTTTCCATACCGTCTGTCTCAAGGACAAACTCACGATGCACGTCAAGGAAACGTTCCACAATTGCTTCGTCTTCTGCTTCGTCGATACTACATGTACTGTATATGAGCACGCCACCCAATTTGACATAAGAGGCTGATGCCTCCAATATACTATACTGAAGTGTCGTTAATGTGTCTAAATCTTCCGGTTGCCGATTGTACTTGATCTCAGGCTTCCTTCTTATTATACCAAAACCGGTGCATGGTGCATCCACCAAAACACGGTCAGCCATGCCAATGAGTGCTTCATCCGTCCTTGTGGCATCGTGCTGTTTTGGCTCAATAATATCAATACCCAATCGTGTGGCATTTTCAATTATTTTTCCTAATTTATGCTCATGAATATCAAAAGCCACGATACGCCCCGTATTCTTCATCAATTGAGCGATATGGGTCGTCTTGCCTCCTGGTGCACTACATGCATCCACCACCAGCATACCCGGTTCTACAGAAAGGCGTTTTGCCACCAGCATAGAACCCTCGTCTTGGACGAAAAACAAACCGTCTTTGTAAGCATTCAGCTGATCGATCCGCTGATTCGAAATATCTTCGACAAGCACAGCATCATCAACCAAAGGACTTTCAACAGCCGTCACGCCCTCTGCCTTGAGTATTTCCAACAGCCTACCTCTATCTATCCTAAGGGTATTTACCCTAAGTGTCAAGGCAGGAGACTGATTGCTGGCCTCTAAAAATGCTTCCAAAAAAGACTCATCAAATGCTTTTAGCCATCTCTCAACCAACCATTCTGGATAGGAGTATTTGATGCTATAATGTTTTACTTTTTCCTTGTTCCGATCAGGCAGCTGAATCTTATCACGTTCTCTGATAAAATTTCTCAAGATGCCATTCACAAAGCCTGTTGAACGCTGATTAACTTTTTTAGTCAGCTTAACACCTTCATTGACCGCAGCGGAATCAGGTACCTTATCCAAAAAGACAATTTGAAAGATGCTGAGTCTCAATATATTTAAAATCCTATGATCAATCTTTTTCAACCTAGTTTTAGACATTTTTCCAATGTAATAGTCCAACAACATTTTATTTTCCAAAACCCCATACACCAATTTCAAGACGAAATTCTTGTCTTGTCCAATCAGATTGTATGACGTCAAAGCGCTGTTGATCTTTATATTAGAGTAACTTTGTTCCGTTTCAATCTCATTCAGAAGCTGCAAAGCAACCTTTCTCATGTTTACTGTCTCCATGTCATCCCTCTTAATTCTTATATACATGCCAAGTGCGCCTGCTCAAAGAGCAGCCGCACCAGTTCGTTTTTATTCCTAATCTCTTGAGTTTCTCAGAACAATCAATCTGATCAACTGCCCAATCGCTACGGCTGTCGCCGCTACATACGTCATAGCAGCTGCGTTCAACATACGTTTCGCGCCAACCACTTCATCTTCATACAAAAAGTTGTTCTCACTCAATTGCACAATAGCCCTTGAGCTGGCATTAAATTCTACCGGCAGGGTTAAAAACTGGAAGACCACCGCTGCGATAAAGAACCATATGCCGATATCCATAATCATTCCGCTGTTAAAGAAAAAACCTAAGAAAACAAAAAGAAAAGCACTGCTACTACCAAAGGATGCTACCGGCAAAATAGCCGTTCTCAACGATAAGGGTACATAGCCATTGGCATGCTGCATCGCATGTCCCACTTCGTGCGCCGCAATACTGAGCGCTGCAATGGATGAACCCGAATAAACCGCTTGAGAAAGTCTCACCTTCTTGCTCCTTGGATCATAATGATCCGACATGATACCGCCTACCATCTCAACAGTCACATCGTTAATGCCGTTTCTTACCAGGATCGCTTCAGCCACTTCACGTCCTGTCATGCCTCTATAGCTTCTAACGTTCAAATAACGTCGATAAGTACTTTTAACTCTCGATTGAGCTAGCATAGCCAAAATCATAAAGGGTATCATGATTAAAAAACTTGAATGATACAAAAAATACGATGCCATAAATATCCTCCTTATTGCCCCAACACAATACCTATTTCAATGTTATGCCCCAAAATCAGTTGTGAAACCGCTAGGCGTTTGCCATTTGGAAACTGCACTTCTTTAAGTCGAAGTACGCCGTCCCCAGTTGCCACGTCAAGACCAGATTTTGATACGTTAATAATTGTACCCGGTGTTTGCTCTGTTTTCATATCTGTAAGCTCAGATACAAATATTTTTATTCGATCACCTTCATAAGTCGTCAAAGCTACCGGAATCGGATTGAGACCTCTGATGTGATTGTGTATCTGGCCGGCCGATTTATGCCAGTCAATCATCGTATTCTGTTTATTTAGTAGCGGTGCATAAGAACTCTCTTCATCATTCTGAGCGATCCTTGGCGCACTACCATTTTCAATGGCGTCCAGCGTCTTAGCCAACACTTGGGCACCCATTGGCAGAAGAGCCATATACAACTCTTCAAAAGACATGTCATCACCTATAGACACAACGTCTTTATGAATCATATCACCGGTATCTAGGCCGACATCCATATACATAGTCGTTATACCCGTTTCTTTTTCACCTTGTACGATACACCAATTGATTGGAGAAGCACCACGGTACTTAGGCAATAGAGATGCATGGACGTTAACGCAGCCACGTTCAGGAATATCCAGTATTTCTTTCGAAAGCAGCTGGCCATAAGCAACAACCACAATACAATCTGGAGCCAGTTCCTTGAGTAAGGTCACCATTTCTGGAGTTTTCAACTTTTCAGGTTGGTAAATATCAAGCCCATATTTCAGTGCCTTTTCCTTTACTGGTGGTGCTGCAAGTTTTTTACCCCTACCTTTGGGTCTATCCGGCTGTGTGAAAACGCCAATCACTTCATGGTTTTCATAACAGATATCCAAACAAGGTACTGCAAAATCCGGCGTACCCATAAATACAATTTTCATCTACTTGCCACCTTCGTCAATTACTTTGTCAATAAACAAAATACCATTCAAATGATCCACTTCATGACAGAAAGCTCGAGCCAATAAGCCTTTGCCCTCATAAACCACTTCCTCGCCATTTCTACCAAGACCCTTGATTTTTACATAATTAGGTCGGCTCACTTCGCCAGATTCTCCAGGTACGCTTAGGCACCCTTCAACCCCAGTCTGTTCACCGCTGGTTTCAAGAATTTCTGGGTTAACAAGTACTTTAACCCCTGTTTCATCATAAATATCCACGACGATAATGCGTTTTAAAATACCAATCTGAGGTGCTGCAAGACCCACACCGTCTGCTTCGTACATCGTCTCGACCATATCATCAATGATTACTCGAATCTTATCATCCACCGCATCTACAATCCTCGATTGTTTTCTAAGTACTGGATCGCCTTCTTCTCTTATCGTTCTGATTGCCATATTTTTCACTCCTATAACAACTTGACCGCATCTATATCTATATTCACAGAAACGTCATCAAGTCCAATTTGATCTGATTTTTCAATACATAAAAATTTCAACAGGCGGCGTATTACCTTGAACTGCTCTGGATTGTATTTCAAGATAATTTGCCATCTATACCTATTCTTTATTTTACTATAAAGAGCAGGGTTTGGTCCAAGAATCTCGGTAATTTCAATATTATTTTTTTCAACAACCGCCTTCAAGCTACTGCCTAGCCGATTGGCAACCGCTTCTACCCTGACCTCATTAGGTCCCGATATGACGATATTCGCCATTTTCACATAAGGCGGGTAGTGAAAGGTCTTGCGCATCAACTGTTCTTCTTGAATGAATTTATTGAAATCCCGATCTTTAACCGCCGACAGCGTGAAATGTTCCGGCGAATAGGTCTGAATGACGACATGTCCCTTCATCGCCCCGCGTCCAGCTCTTCCAGCCACCTGAGTCAGAAGTTGGAAAGCACGTTCGCTGGATTGATAATCAGGAAAATTCAAAAGAATATCTGCCGACAAAACGCCTACCAAGGTCACATTTGAAAAATCCAGTCCCTTGGTAATCATTTGAGTGCCAATCAATATGGACAAGTCACCGGATTGGAATTTTCTGAGCACTTCCTCTGTCATACCCTTTTTTGACGCGATCACACTATCAAGTCGTCCTACCGGATAATTCGGAAAACGCTCCATAACCAATTCTTCTATTTTTTCAGTCCCAAGTCCAAACTGTTTGAAATCAGGGCTGTTACATTCAGGACAAATTTCTTCCACCTTGGTGTAATAACCACAGTAATTGCATTTCCCTTGACTATCATATTTATGATAGGTCAGTGAAATATCACAATTAGGGCATTTTAACGTATAGCCACACTCTTTACATTTGATGAAGTTGGCGTAACCTTTTCTATTCAGGAAAAGCATGACCTGCTGTCCCTTGGCAAGAGCCGCTTCCATTTGCTGCTGTAACTCTGTACTAAAAATAGTCTTGTTGCCATTCATCAGTTCTTGACGCATATCGACGATATCCACAGAAGGCAGTAAGGCATTGTTATAGCGACGTGTAATGCTCAAATACGTCACTTTCCCTTGTTCTACAAGGCGTAAGCTATCCACGGAAGGTGTCGCAGTACCAAGCAAGACTGGCGCTTCATGCAGTTTTCCCAGCGCGAAAGCAACATCCCTACTGTGAAACTTCGGATTTTTATCCGATTTATAGGCCATATCATGGGATTCATCGATAATGATTAGCCCCAGCTTATGGCATGGACTGAACAAAGCCGATCTCGGTCCAATGACGATATCCTTCTCGCCACGGTTGACTTGCACCCATTGGTCGTAGCGCTGTCCGGATGACAACTTGCTATGAAACACCGCAATTCGATCGCCAAACCTTTGGAAGAACTTCCCGACGATTTGTGGCGTCAAAGAGATTTCTGGTATAAGAATCATCGCTTGACGACCACGTTTAATGGTTGCCTCAACGAGCTTTATATAAATTTCCGTCTTACCACTACCAGTGACGCCATGCAACAAGAAATTAGAAGCTAACCCCTTGTCAATGACGGGGATAAGACGTTCATAAACTGCATTTTGATCGTAATTCAGCTGAATTTCAGAATCCGCATCCCATA
>JAFGTX010000130.1 GCA_016938815.1 Clostridia bacterium
ATTTAAGAATCTTTACAAAAAGATTCTTTTTTTTTGGTCTATTTATATAAAATGTTATTCATTCTCTTGTGCTTATTGTCGATAAATAGGATAGATGATACAATATATAGTGTATTACGGGGGAAATGCATACAAAATATAGTCAATTAAGGGGGCTACTATGTTAAACGTTATTAAGCGGGATAATTCGATAGTTGCGTTTGATTCAGAGAAAATTACAAGAGCAATAGAACAGGCCATGGCCGAGACAGAAGCTGGTGTAGACTCAGAATTAAGCGTTCAGATAACAACTCAGATTCAAGAGAAATTGAGACATAACGGCAATCAGGTTTCTGTAGACGAGCTACAGGATATGGTGGAAAACTGTCTTATGGACAGTATGAGAAAAGACGCGGCGAAAGTCTACATCATCTATAGAAACGAAAAGGATAGAACGCGTTCTTTGAGAAAAGGTGATGACCGTTTGTTGACGGATGATTTCATCAGCCGCTACAAGCATATGGAATCGCCAATGGCGCAACTCGGTAATTTTGTTTATTACAGAACGTATTCCAGATGGCTTCCAGAAGAAAAGCGTCGTGAATACTGGTGGGAAACTGTAAGAAGATCGGTAGAATACAACTGTAGCTTGGTATCGACACCAAGATCAGAAGCGGAAAATCTTTTCGATAACATCTTCAATCTAAGACAATTCTTATCGGGAAGAACTTTCTGGGTTGGAAACACGGATGTGGCAAAGAATTATCCGATGGCGAACTTCAACTGTTCTTTTCAAATCATAGACAGTTTTGATTCCTTCAGAGACATTTTCTATTTGCTGATGGTAGGCTCAGGTGTGGGTGTTAGAATACTGAAGGACGACGTAATCAAATTGCCTAAAATCCGTACGGACTTCGAAATGATCCATAAAGATTATTCGGCTATTCCTCGTTCGGAGAGAGAAGATAGCACGTGTCTTGAATTCTTCTACAATACAACGGCTAAAATTACAATCGGTGACAGTAAAGAAGGCTGGGTACAGGCCCTTGATTTCTTCTTCAAGATTTTATACAGCAACGAGTACAGAAATATCAAGACGGTCATTATTGATTACGACCACGTGAGACCAAAGGGTGAAAAGCTGGTAACCTTCGGTGGTACTGCTAGCGGTCATTCCAGCATCAAGAATATGTTCCACAAGATCAGCAAGGTCATTAAAAAAGTAGGTGTCGTACAAGACGCTAAGAAAGTCAAATTAAAGCCAATTGATTGTTTGGATATTGCTAATATTATCGGTGAAAATGTGGTTGTCGGTGGTGTTAGAAGAACGGCAGAGATCGTTTTAGTGGATGCAGACGATGTGGAATCTATTGAAGCAAAATCAAATCTGTACAAGCAGGTAGATGGTCAATGGGTTGTAGATAAGGATATTATCCACCGTCAAATGAGCAACAACTCTATTTATTATGAAACAAAGCCGTCAAGAGAACGCTTAAAGTGGCAGATCGAGCGTATGCGCTATTCTGGCGAGCCAGGCTGGGTAAATGCAGAAGCGGGTTTGAAGAGACGACCAAATTTTAATGGTGTCAACCCTTGTGGTGAGATCTTACTGGATTCAAAGGGCTTGTGTAATTTGACGACGATTAACGTGTTTGCATTTGTACGTCCAGATGGGACTTTAGATAGGAATGGCTTATTTAAGGCTCAAAGATTGTCAGCAAGAGCGGGTTACCGTATGACTTGCGTGGAACTTGAATTACCAACTTGGGATGCGGTTCAACAACGTGATAAGTTAATCGGCTGTTCTTTGACAGGATGGCAGGATATGATCAATGCGACGCAAATGAATCGCGATGAGCAGATTGAAATCCTGAAGCAATTGCGTGAAGTGGCGAATAAAGAAGCGGAAATGTATGCCATTGAAGTTGGTGGTAAAGTGCCACTGCTCGTGACAACTGTAAAACCAGAGGGTACCTTGTCTCAATTACCGACCGTATCTAGTGGTGTGCATTATTCGCATTCACCATACTATATCAGACGCGTTAGAATCAGTTCTGATGATCCACTTGTGAAGGTCTGTGAAGAGTTAAACTACCCTGTTTTCCCTGAAGTAGGCCAAGATATGGAGACTTGTGCGACAAAAGTCGTAGAATTCCCTGTCAAAGCACCAGAAGGTAAGACAAAGTATGATGTGTCAGCTCTAGAACAATTGGAAACCTATAAGATGTTCATGGAACACTATGTAGATCATAACTGTTCTATTACCATTCATGTACGCAATGATGAATGGCAAGAAGTAGAAGAGTACGTATGGGAAAACTGGGATGATTTAATGGCGGTTTCTTTCCTTTCTCTTGATGATAGTTTCTATGAATTGTTGCCATATGAGGCGATTGATAAAGAGGAATACGAGAGAAGACGTGACGAGATGAAGCCTTTCAGATCTTCTTTAATCGGAAAATATGAAAAAGAAGAAGTGGTTCACGATGTGGGTACAGATGGTTGTGAATCGGGCGTATGTCCAGTCAGATAAGTTCATAAACGAGATATGAAGCACCTTCCAAGGCGGAGGGTGCTTCTTTGTTTTAAACAGGCCAGAACTTGGTAAGAAGATTACAGGAGGATTACAAATCTGTCAATTAGATGATAAATATTACAAAGGGATGTCAAAAAATAGGATTTATTACGTTTGGTTACCAAACCTTTACAAGCTTGTAAAGAAAGATGCACTTATCGGATGTTCGAACTATAATGAAGGTGAAAGACCGAACAGGTTAAATTAGGAGGCGGGTGTTATGAAATTTGTAAATAGAAGTATATCGATGCTGTTTGTGTTGATTCTACTCATGACGGGAATGACGTTTGCTATGGCAGAACAGTTCTCTTTTGATGATGTAGCGAAAGACAGCTGGTACTATGAAGGCGTTATGACCATGGCTCAATATGGCGTTATCACAGGCTATCCCGACGGAAAGTTTCTACCTCAGAACAAGGTTTCTAGAGAAGAATTTGCCGTAATGATGGTGCGGGCACTCCAGTTGGGGAAGAGCGGTGGTGATTCAAGTTTTGAGGACGTCACAGATGACTACTGGGCGGTGCCTTATCTTGAATCGGCTAAACGCTATTTAACTGGCTATAAGACCAGTACAGGGATTGCATTCAAACCTAAAAACGATGCGGTAAGAGAGGATATGGCAGTGGCTCTTGTCAAGGCGTTGGATTACAACGTGAGTAAGGCAGACTTAGATGTTCTGAACCAATTTAAAGACAAGAACCAGATTTCCGATAATTTGAAGCCTTATGTGGCCATGGCCTATGAAAAGAAACTCATCAAAGGTTCACAGGAAAACAACGGTTTGTACTTTAATCCAACCAAAACGTTAACGCGTGCTGAAGCGGCAGTTTTATTGCTGTCGGTCATCGAAGAAGAAAAAATTGTATTCGATGATGAAAAAATCGTATTGGAAGAAGGCGATTACAGTGCAACGCGCTTGAGTGTCGAGGTGGATGAGGACACAGCTTATTTGAAATGGCAAAAAATAGAGCATGAAGATTTCATAGGCTACAAAGTCGTGGTTTCAAAATACGACTCGACGCCAAGTTACCCAGATAACGGTTATATGAGTTATTTTACCGACAAAGACGTGACACGTGTCCAACTTAAAACCGGTCAAAGTGCCACTGACTCGGATTTCAACAAATTAGAAGCAGGTGAACGTTATTATGCGACGATTACGGCTCTTTATGAAGATGGCAAGAAGACCAGTAACGTGGTGAGCTTTGTATTAGGTGAGACACCACAGGCGGATTATGTCAGACCATCTTTAACCATTGAGACAGATCAGGACGAAGCGAAGTTATTCTGGACAGAGATCAATCATCCAGAATTCAAGTACTATAAAGTGGTGGTTTCCATGAAGGACCCAACGCCAAGCTATCCTGAAAATGGCTACATGTACGTTATTTCAGATCCAGATGAAAATGACTGCAAAATTGAAATTGGTGATAAGGGCAACGAGAGTGATTTTGAAAAAATCACCGCAGATCAGGTTTACTACGTCAGTATTTCAGCGGTATATAAGGACAAGGTACTGACCTCAAACGTGGTTCGAATGAAATTGGTTGAAGAAGTAGATGATGAAGAAGCTTATATGACGCCGGTATTGACGATGACCAGCCGAGGCAATCGCGTGCTTTTTGATTGGAGCAAGATCGACCATGACGACTTCAAGGGCTACAAAGTGGTGGTATCTGCATCGGATAAATCGCCAAGCTATCCAGATAATGGCTATATGACCTATATCACCGATAAAGACGATACGAGTTATGAGGTGGCGGTAGGCAGCAAGGGCTATAATTCAGATTTCGTGAAGCTTGAAAGTGGCAAATGGTATTATGCGGCGATTACTGCGCTTTATGAAGATGAAAATACTGTAAGCAACACGGTTAAATTCATGCTGGATGCAGAAGAAGCTGAAAGTTATGCAACGCCTACCTTAGAAGTGAAGGAAAACGGTGATTCCGTTAAATTGAATTGGACGCGTATGGATCATTCGGATTTCCAAGGCTACAAGGTTGTTATTTCAGATGACAATGCGACACCAAAATACCCGGATGATGGCTATATGAAGTATATCACCAATAAGGATGAAACCTCTTTTGAAGTCAAAGCGGACATGAAGGGCTACAACACAGACTTTAGCAGTATTGATTACGATAGAAAATATTATGCGTCCATTACTGTGCTTTATAAAGATGGCAAGACCTATTCCAATACGGTGAATTTTAAACTCAAAGCACCCGAGGAAGAGGAGCAGGCAAAAATTACCCCAACGGTGACCATCGACTCGAAATCGGACGATCAAATCAAACTGAAATGGACAGAAATCGATCATCCTAAATTTCAAGGCTACAAAGTGGTCGTTTCAAGAGGCAATGCAACACCTCAATACCCAAATGACGGCTACATGGTCTACATCACAGATGCGACGGACCATGATTATGCAATCAACTTAGGGGATCAACCGAACGGTGGCGATTTTGAGAAAATTGAAGAAAATGTAACATATTTTGCGTCAATCACCGTTCTCTATGATGATGAGCGGGTTACAAGCAATGTGGTGCGCTTCGAACTGGGCGAATAAATAGGTTTAAGGGATGAATCAATTGGTGTATGATGATATCGGGAGGGATATTATTATGAACACTAAACAAATGATGGATATAGCACTCAAACTGGCAGGCCTAGAGGCGATGCCTTACGATACGACCATTACCGTGGAAGGTGATGACATTAAAAGAGTGTTGATGGGCATTGATATGGAAGCACCTGAACTCCTACTGGCCAAGGAACTTAAATTTGACGCAGTAGTGAGCCATCATCCTAAGGCAGAAAGTGCTATGGTGGATTTTGCAAAAGTTATGGATGTGCAAATAGATAAGATGGTGGAGTTTGGCGTACCGATTAACCGTGCTCAAAAGGCCTTGCGTAAAAAGCAGAAAACCGTTGAGATTGGACGTCATGTCAGTAATTACGACAAAGACGCCTCTGCGGCCAAGTTGTTAGGAATGCCTTATATGAATATCCATATGCCGGCAGACCTTATCGGCGAACGTTTCATCCAAGGTTATTTGAATGAGAAGTTTGAAGCTGTGCCTAAAGCGACGCTTCAGGATATCGTGGACGCTCTCAATGAACTGCCGATTTATAAAAATGCCTTAGCAAGTCCTGTTATCCGTGTGGGTGGCCCATCGGATTATGCGGGTAAGATTGCAGTGCTTTATGCAGGCGGTACAAATGGTGGTTCTGAGGTCTATAAGTCTTATTTTGATGCGGGCGTTGGCACCATTGTGTGTATGCATGTGCCTGAGGACGTGATCAAGGCTGTCAACGAGCAAAATATTGGTAACGTAATTGTTGCCGGACATATGCCAAGTGACTCTATCGGTCTAAATGCCATTATCGAGGCATGGGAAAAAGAAGGCTTGGAAGTTGTAAAAATGTCAGGCATATTGTAGATTGTAAAAATCGACTTGAGATATCGAGTCGATTTTTTTTTACAGTAAAAGAATAAAAAAAAAATTTTGCTTTTTAAAGAAAAGTAGGAGGAATACTGCCAAAAAGAGCGAATATTATAAATTATATGAAAATTGCAAAATTTTAAAAAGCATAAGTTAGAGGAGGAGTATCATGAAAGATTATAAAGTTGACAGAATTAGAAATGTTGCATTACTAGGACATGGAGGCAGTGGAAAGACAACTTTGACAGAATCGATTTTATTCCATCTAAATGTTGTGAACAGGATGGGTAAAGTTACAGATGGCAATACGGTATCCGATTTTGATAAAGAAGAAATTTCACGTGGCTTTTCCATTGGCTCATCTGTTATTCCAGTGGAGTGGAATAATTCGAAGTATAACATTTTAGATACTCCGGGGTACTTTGACTTTGTAGGTGAAGTATTTGGTTCTTTAAGAGTGGCTGGCGGCGCGGTGATTATGGTGGATGCAACAGCAGGTATTGAGGTGGGTACGGAAAAAGCTTGGACATTTACAGAAAAAAGAGCCATGCCTAAAATCATTTTCATCAACAAGATGGATAAGGAAAACGTAAATTACGTTAAGATTATAAAAGATTTAAAAGACACTTTTGGAAAGAAAATTGCGCCATTTGCAATTCCTATCGGCGATGCAGACGATTTCAAAGGCTTTGTCAACGTGGTTGATTTAATCGGTAGAGAGTATAATGGTAAAGAATGTGTTGATGTGGCTGTACCGGAAGAGCTAAAACCAAGAATCAACCCAATCCGAGACATGCTTATCGAGTCAGTTGCTGAAAGTGATGAATCTCTGATGGAAAAATACTTTGAAGGTGAAGCGTTTACTTTGGAAGAAATCCATGCCGGCCTTCGAAAAGGTGTCCTTGCGGGTGATATCGTACCGGTGCTCATCGGCTCTGCTGAAAAGGGCATTGGTCTTCATACTCTCTTGAATATGGTTTACGATTATATGCCAAC
>JAFGTX010000014.1 GCA_016938815.1 Clostridia bacterium
CTCCTTAACGATATAGACCCATTCCATCACCTTCTCAAACCTCAATACATTTCTTATTTTTATACACCTTAACCGATGCTGACTAGGGTATAACCCGCCTCTGAAATAGCTGCTTCAATAACCGCATCTGACACGTCTTCTGACACCTCAATTTCAGCTGATTTAGAATCTAAATCCACGGTTACCTGACTGATGCCATCGATACCTTCTAATGTTGTTTTCACATGTTGAACACAATGTCCACATGACATGCCTTCGATAGACAATGTTTTTTTCATAATAACCTTCCTTTCGCCACAAATATTATTTGTATTCTAGCTGTAATTTTATTTTAGCACACAATAATAGACATGTAAATGTCTTATTTTGTCCTTTATTGTCCCTTTTGTCCATTCTTTATAGATTTCCATTGACGCCGTAGCAGCCATGCTCTATGATTGATGAGGATTATTATAATCGAAGGAGAGCTTTATGATTCGCGTCATTCGTAATAAATTACTTGAAGAAAAAATTTGCGTCATCGTCTCTATACTGACCTTAGCAACTAGTTTCTTTGTTAAACCTAATCTTGCCGCTATCGACCTCAAAGTGATTGCGGCCCTTTTCAACCTTATGCTGATTGCACTGGCACTGGAAAAACACAGTTTTCTCGACTATATTGCATTGAAATTGTTGAATCGCTGCCATAGTGAAAAACAACTGGGCTATGCCCTCATAGGTATTACAGCGGTCCTATCCATGATTTTAACCAATGATGTGGCTCTGCTGACAATGGTACCTTTAACCCTGCTAATGGGTAAGATCCTCGGTAGAGCGCCCCTAAGACTGGTAGCCCTTGAAACAGTTGCCGCCAATGTCGGCAGTAGCTTAACACCCTTTGGCAATCCCCAAAATCTCTACCTTTATGCCACCTATCATATCCCGACTCTGGCCTTTTTTTCGACTCTGGGTCCTTTTGTCATCGGTGGTCTTCTTTATCTTTTCCTATTGGTCAGAAAGCTACCTGACACGAAACGCGCCATCCACATGACGCCTGTCATCATAAAAAATCCAGTCAAGATAACGGTCTATGCTCTGCTTCTATTGCTAGCCATCGCGTCCATACTTCGAATGATACCTTACATATTGGCGACGGCCCTGATTGTCATTGTATGTTTTCTGTTCGACCGGGAACTCTTCCTTAATGTGGACTACTATTTACTAGGAACATTCGTTGGCTTCTTCTTGCTTATTGATAACATCACGCGTCTACCCTTTTTTGTCTCTTGGGTGACGAAGCAGACCCTAAGAGAGGGGGATTTGTTTGTCTTGGCGATGCTACTTTCCCAAGTCATCAGTAACGTGCCAGCGGCCGTCGCACTAAGCGGCGTATCCGAATCCTATGCCCCCGTTCTTTTAGGTGTCAGCATCGGTGGCATGGGGACTTTAATCGCATCTATGGCAAATCTGATCGCCTATAAGCTTTACGCCAAGCAGCACGAAGGCAGACCTTATTTGAATTACTTTTATAAAATCAATCTAATGGGCTTATTAATTTTGGGCATCTTAGCCTTCTTACTCTTTACATTCTAAATTTAATTTTCATCTAAGAGCGTGTCATCTGTGCATTGTAATGCATTAGATAATATCTGTAAAATTTCCTCATCTTCCTCTTCTTTTCTGATGAGTCGGCGACACTGTTCTACACAATGAATATAGTCACCCATTTCATATAGATGCTTAATCATTTTTTTTAATTGAATGATGTATCGTTGGCTCAAAACGTAGCGTTCATCTTCAACCCAAACAGAATCAATACCTTCAAAATAGGTGTTTCCATATCGTTCGATAACTTCAAGCCACATTGCTTGATTCTGATCAAAGCATAGTGGATTTCCAAATAGCTGATTTTCAATCATATCGACATCACATACAACCGATTCCAACACCAATCGATAATAACCACTCTGATAAGCAATATTAATCCGCCCTTCAGTTGATTTTAATATGCGTCGTTTCAGTTGATAATTTGTCGTATTGAAATTTGCCAATGCTCGCTCATAAGACATATCACTCCAAAACATATTAAGCAACTCATCTCTTGAAATCATCCGTTTTCTATTATGAATGTAGTACGCAAACAACTCCTTTGCCTTTGCTGTTCTAAATGTTATTTCCAGCGGTTCACCATGCTTTATAATATCTAATCTGCCTAAACATTGAATACTATATGAAAGGTCTTCTTGAACCGATATATGATCTTTAATATTCTCACCACGTATTTTCAACACACGTTCTAAAACCTTTTCCAGTTTGTCCTTTCTAATCGGCTTTAACAAATACCCTATTGCAGATACTTCGAAAGCCTCCAAAGCATAGTGATTATAGGCTGTTACAAAAATAATCTCTAGCTCTACATCAATATCTAACAAGTTTTGTGCAAATTCTAATCCGTTAATCTGTGGCATCTCAATATCCAAAAATACAATGTCCGGCTTTTTCTCTTTGATTACCTCGATGGCCATCAAAGGTCGAGTGACTTTATCTATAATTTCAATATAGTCAAACGCTGCCACGGCACGTGATAATTGTTCTATAGGCATTTTTTCGTCGTCTACGATTATCGCTCTAAGCACGGTTCACCGTCCTTTCCTTGATGCGCATACTGATTTGTGTGCCTTCTCCGTACTGACTTTCTATCATCAACTGCGTCCCATAAAGACTGTTCAGAGTCTTGTTAACATATGCCATTCCGGTACCCGTTCCTCTGGATTTTTGACCCAATAAAGCCAAATTGATATCCGATTCCGACATACCTATACCAGAATCGATAATTTGAAGGCAATAAGCTGCCTTTTCTCTATAGCCCTTAATTAAAAGGCTCCCACCGCCCTCTTTTTGCCTTATTCCATGTCTAACCGCATTCTCAACCAATGTCTGTAAAAAGAAGGGTGGAATTTTAACTTTTCCCTCTTCTTCCATTTCAAATCGATAAGTC
Organism: Clostridia bacterium; assembly: GCA_016938815.1. Lineage (GTDB taxonomy): Bacteria > Bacillota > Clostridia > Peptostreptococcales > Acidaminobacteraceae > JAFGTX01. The sequence continues at coordinate 2,978 of JAFGTX010000014.1, forward strand.
AACTCATCCCCAAATCTCATTTTCTCAATTTCCAGATAGAGTCTAACCAATTCCAATTCTTTAGTAAGTTCAATTTCCTTAATTTTATGGTCGTAAGAAAAACTGAATCTTATATAATCAGTTAAATCCATAATCATATTGGATGCCGCTTCTGCATCTCTATAACAACATTCAGAGACAGCAATCATCGCATTACTGATAAAATGTGGATTAATCTGAGCATAAAGTTTTCCCAATTCATGTTCGATTGCCTTTTCTTCGATATTTTTAAGTTCTACCAAAGTAGCCACTCTAGCACGCAACTCTTCTGGTTCAAATGGTTTAAATAGAAAATCATTCACTCCCGCTTTAAAACTATCGACAAGACTGGTCATTTGTGTTCGTGCCGTCAACATTAGTATAGGTAATTCCAGCATCGTTAGGTCTTTTCTAATCTCAGTGCAAATATCTATGCCCGAATAACCCGGCATCATTAAATCCAATATAACCGCCGCAACGTCAGGATTCAGACGAATTTCATCTAACCCAGCTACGCCATCGACATACCCTTTGACAGTATAGCCATCTGCCTTAAGAATACTAGCCACAGAAACAACGTTGCCATAATAGTCATCAATCACAACAATAGTCGTTTTCAGTTTGCCTTGGATCACCAAAGATTTAGATTCCACACAATTATCCTGACTCCAATTCTCCATTTTTCCTTCATCAACAATTTCAAAAAAATTTCCATCTAATCTTGGCAATTGCTCCACATTCCTCGACGCAGGTAATGAAACTGTAAATACAGAACCATTGCCAATATGGCTTTCTACAGTAATACACCCTTGATGACCTGTAATGATATCATTGGATATGCTCAACCCTAAACCCAGACCATCAAAATTTTTAGAAAACCCTTGTTCCACTTGTTCAAAGGGCTGAAAAATATGTTCTAACATATCTTCGGGAATGCCAATGCCAGTATCTTTCACACCGATACACACGGTTTCTTTGTCGCAATAAGCGAATATTGTGACAAATCCCGCCTCCTCTGTAAACTTAATGCTGTTACCTACTAAATTATAGAAGACCTGTATCAAGCGATACTTATCACCATATAAAATGGGCATCCCATCTGCAATCTCCAATGACAAAGTGATATTCTTTGCCGCAGCTAGCGGCGTCATTTATTTAACTAAAGTAGTCAGCATCGGTTCAATATGAAAGTCACTTTTGACCAGATTTAAGTGGCCTTGCTTTATTGCCGAATAATCCAACAAGTCATTGATTAAATATTTTAAGCGCATGCCGCTTTCTGCAACAATCTCCAAAGATGCTAAATCAGAACTTTCAAGATTACCGTCATTGATAAGATATTGTGTTAAAGCAATCATACTATTAATAGGCGTTTTTAGCTCGTGTGATGTATTCGCCAGAAATCGATCTTTCACTTGATCTTTCTCAATCAGTTGTTCTGAGAGGTTACGTACCTCTTGAAATGATCTTTCATACTGTCTTGCTACGACAACAGCAAAAGACAAAATGAAAACAGAGAGCGCCAGCGGTGTAATGACACCATACGGTGAATAGATCACTTTCAAGACATACAATCGATCATATATGATGGCCGACAAAAGCACCATAGTCCCTAAAAGTAAAGGTATGGTGCCCTCTTTTTTATTCACATGGGCCTTGGTCAATACATACATTCCAAATAAAAATTCCAACAGAGTAATCAAGCTGAAAGCTAAAATGTATTTCATCACCAAATGCCGTGAAAAAGCAATATTAACCATCACAAACAGCAGTGTCTTGATAAAACTCAGTTTCACAACGCTATAGCTACTTTCTTCACGATAAAGATGATAAATTAATAAGACATAGACACAACCACCGCTAAGAGCTAACATGTATTGCATTATGTCCTGAATTCTAAAAGTGGTGTTGGGCAGAAATGACTGGATCAGCATTTCATTACTCGTCAATACATACAAAGCTGAAATCACCGATGCATAAATGAAACATAGTATTGGAAAGCCGTTGATTCTATTTTTCACCCATATGAAACTAAAATATGAAATGAACATACTCAGTATGCCCAGTACAAAAATGTCCTTACCATAATTGAAATATTTTAAACGTTGAATGTTTTCAGGTATGCCAAGTATAATAGGCTTCCTTAAGCCGTTTGAAAGCTGGCTGAACGACGCTGCTTGGATGACCACCTCTACCGATTCAGGCACCTCTACATCGAGAATATAGGTATCGTACATAGCATCCGTCGATTCAGCATTTATACCAACATCACCGATTTTGAATGCCGCTTCACCATCAATATACACACTGTAGGCATCTGCCATCGCCATCTGAAAATAAAGCTGAAGCCGTTTGTATGCCGAGTGGTTGGTAACAGTCAGATGGTAGGTTCCATAAGACGCGCTGTCCACTTCCTCTCTCTGAAGAAATCCATCCACACCGTATACACCCTTTAAATTAGGCATATAGCACATATCAGTCATTTGATCCGGCATCAGATAGCTGCTGGTATAAAAATGCCATTCACCAGTAAGCGGAATCACCTTATAATTACTTAGCAGCTCATCCGACACCACCACAGATCCCTCATGGACACTGGGCGATGCCTTCCACATCCCTTTTTGACTCGTATTAATATAGACTTGAACTAAGATGCCCACCATTATTAAGGTGAGCATCAATATAAGATAAGATTTTATATTTTTTCTATCTATCATAGTTTTCCTCATCATTTCTCCTATGCATCCATGCGGAGACACATATATCTTCTACAATTATACTAAGTCATTCCTAATCACACAAGCTTGACACACTTGCATACCAAATGAAAAGCAGGTGCCTCTTTTCAGGTCACCTGCCTCCATTAACAATTATTCCTGATTTTATGAAATCAAATGAGATTTCTCCAATAATTTTTTTATAATCACTGCCATTTCTGCCCTAGTCATATAAGCTTTCGGTGCCAAACTCATCTCACTTCTTCCCATAATCAATTCAGATTTAACACACACTGCCACATCATATTTAGCGTAATCTGAAATTGCATTCTTGTCTGAATACACTTCCAAAATTTCATCAACTTCTTCTGGAAGCAGCTTCAAATCCAAACCAGTCAATTTCATGTAGCCAGCAACAAGGACCGTCGCCTCTTCTCGAGTTATGGCTTCCTGCGCTCCAAAGGAAACATCCGATCTAGAAGCAATCAGGTTATACTGCCTTGCTGTACCAATATAGCCACTAAACCAGTCCCCTGATTCAACATCCAAATAATCAAGAGATAGACCTTGAGGCTTAAGGCCAAACGCCCGAATTACCATAACCATGAATTCTGCCCTTGTAATCGGTCGATCCGGTTCGTATTTATGATCTGCAACCCCAGAGATTACCATTCTTGCACCCATATCTCCTAGACTTTCCTCTGCCCAGTGATTGTGTGTATCAGAAAAAAGATAATCGTGCCATATCACCGAATATACGCCATTTTCAAAACTATTCATCACAGCATAGTAACGCCCGTTTTCTGCAAGGAACTTAGTTGGCACATGCCTCATTCTCCCATCTTCATCGATGACAACACCCGTTGTTATTTGCTGAAGATCAACATTATCTGGCAACTGTATCCTTCTTTCCACGAATTGGTCGAAGTTATTGACAGAGACAGTGCTACCATGATAATGCAAATCAATGTTAAAGGCATATTTAGGTGCTATGGTCTCTTCTTCAAAACCATCAACCAATTTAGAAATTTCAATATCAACGACAACATCCGACAAGTCCACATTCACACCAAATGCTTCTACTAGACTTTCTATTTTAATTTCTTTTGCCGGCACTAGATAGCTGGCTTCCTTTGTTTTGACTTCAATGTTTGCGGATCTTTCCGACAATACTCTGACTTCATGACCATTCAACCTACCAATAACCTCATCTGCACCGTCGTCAAATGGCACAGTGATAAGCAATCCGTCCTCAACTTTTCCAATTTCTCTGAAAAGACTCGACTGGTCAACAGCAATAACAGAACGCACCACATCTTGCTCTTCTATTTCAAGAGACTTATCTCCACCAATTACCGCCTGACCATTCAATAAGACGAGTTTCTCTTTCTCAGCATCATGTGTAACAAGAGGCGTATCATCGTTGCTAAAACTAGTATTTCGATTGCTTTTGATAGATGGCTTCACAACCGAGACATCATAAGCAACAGCAAAGGTGGAAAAATATCTTGAATAAAGGGTAAGGGTATCCGCTGCAGCATTAACCGTAATATATTCCATGTTGTTATTAGGCTTTGTCGTAATAAACTCCGTTACAATCCCGCTGCCATAATCATGCGCTCGCACGATCCTATAATTCTCTTTGCCTTGCATGTCTTTTTCTAATGGAATAATAATAACCAAATTGGTTTTTACATCATTGATGATTTCATCTGAAACAACTTGATTTGAGAATGTCTTTACTAACTTTGTGATACTCATTTCCATTATCATGCCAATATCCATACTATTGGGGTCAATCGCCGCCTGAACAACATCAGAATGGCTTGCCTTATCCCCTTCGTCAATGCGTAGTTTCAATTCTACCGAGCCCTTAGCATTGACGATGTTCTTATCTGCACTCGTATATAAATCGGCTTCATCAAACAGTTCATTCAACTGCTTAACAACAATGTTTGGTGCATGCGTTGAAATTTCCAGCACTGTATTTTTTGTGCCCGTTGATAGTATAATCGTACCCGTTGCCACATCAGCATCAGCAACGTAAATATAGAGCACCACTTTTCTGGTTGTCCCTTTTGAAACTACAAGATTGTATTCTCCAGAAGGAATATTCTTTACTCTGAAAATCCCAGCCTCATCCGTTATCGCCGTTTCGCCAATTTGGATATTGCCTTTCATCACTTTAACCGCAGCACCAGCAACAAGTACGTTCTTGTCATCTTTAACTTCACCGCTAACATCATATCCCTCTGATGAATAGGTATAGCCACTATCAACTATCGCTGTCTCACTATCGCAATATGGTGCACAATCACTTTTTGCGGTAACCGAAAATGTATAGACACCAGACTCTTTAATGTGATTTTCAAAGTCATAAATCGTATTGTTTACGACTATAGCTTTACCGCTCATCGCAGATACAGTTGGTCAATGTCAAGGTATGAGTTGCCTTATCATAGACCATACCCGCTTCTGCCATATTTTCCGTACTATAGTTGAACAAATAGCCATAAGAATCAGTTGTCGGTTTTAGCACATTGAAAGTATCCGGTCCATAAACAACAAAATTGCTATTCCAACTCCCTGCAATCGATGTAAATAGATGGGCGTAAGTGTATTTAAACGCCCCGCGATAAGTCGCTTCAAAATTGGATTTCAAAATTATTAACGCATTAGGCTCAATTGTTACTGAACCAGGCATCGTCACTTGAAGACCATAGCTGGTATCACTGGAAGAAATCTTGTAGGCTTTTCCTCCAACAGCCATAAATCGACTATTGTTCTTAGCAGTAAATTTATAGGCAACCGCACCAAAAGTAGAGGGCGCAAAATCACTGTTTGCTGATAGTTTGGCCCCACTATCCAGATATAAAGTATCCGAAGGCACATAAACCCCTACACTTATATTTGAACCAACACCTGCAACCGCTGTTACATCTGCTCCATTAAAAAAATAACCGCCATA
>JAFGTX010000131.1 GCA_016938815.1 Clostridia bacterium
ACAGGGAAAATCAGAAGATAACTGTTAAGATTCTTTCATATAATCCATAGGAAAGTGATGATCACAACATGAAAAATATAGAGAACATCAAAAAACAGCTGAAAACATTGCCGGAAAAGCCGGGCGTCTACATCATGAAGGACAAATATGGTAATGTCATTTACGTTGGGAAATCGAAAAAACTGAAGGATAGAGTGACATCCTATTTTAGAGGTTTTAATTCCCATCCGCCGAAAACCCAAGCCATGGTGACCAATGTTCATGAGTTTGATTACATCATAACAGACACGGAGATGGAGGCGCTGATTCTTGAAGCCAATCTCATCAAGAAATACCTACCGCGTTTCAACGTGATGCTCAAGGACGACAAGCAGTATCCCTATATCAGGGTTACTGTGAAAGAGAAATATCCAAGGGTGTTCATGACTCGGACGGTCGTTAAGGACGGCAGTCGCTATTTTGGGCCTTATACCAGCGCTGAAGCGGTTAAGCAGACCCTGCATGTCATTCACAAGGTGTTTCCTGTAAGAAAATGTAACAGAAATTTGGAGATTAAGGGACAAAGGCATTGTCTAAATTACCATATTGGGAGATGTCTCGGTCCATGTGCATCCGAAGTATCTGAAACACAGTATAATGGTTTGATACAGGAAATCATCAACTTTTTATCGGGAGACAGTGATGCCCTCATCAAGGAATTGAACGCAAAGATGATTGCAGCGGCAGGCGAACTGGAGTTCGAGAAGGCGGCGGAGTACCGTAACCAGATCAGCAGCATCAAGGAACTCAACACCAAGCAGAAAATGGTGACCAATAAAGATATCAATCAAGATATCCTAGCACTGGCTTACGATGAAGACTACGTTTGCTTCATGACCTTTTTCATCAGAGGTGGCAAACTTCTTGGACGTGATGAACGTATCATAGAAAACGTGGAGGGACTCGATCAGCAAGCTTTGCTTTCGGCCTTTATCAAACAGCACTATGTGACGGCAGAATTTTTGCCTAAGGAGATTATTATTCAAACGCGGTATGCGGACTATGAATTGATAGAAAACTATCTCTCGGATAGGAAGGGTCAGAAGGTCAAATTTATCATTCCACAAAAGGGTGAGAAGTTGAAATTGCTTAGGATGGCAGAGGCCAATGCATTTGAGTATCTGTCTAAATTCAGGGAGCGCATCGATAAGGAAGTCTATGAGCGCAAGGCAATCCAAACGGCGCTGGAAGCGATTGTTGGTGAGGAGGTCTACCGCATCGAGTCCTTCGATATCTCCAATATTTCTGGTGTATTTACCGTGGCCTCTATGGTGGTCTATGAGAATTTCAAAAAGAAGAAGACAGATTATCGTCGATTCAAAATCAAGTCAATTGTCGGTCAGGATGATTACGGTGCGATGCGTGAAGTCATCGGCAGACGTTTCAGACATGGACTTGAAGATATAGAGAAAATCAAGGCTTCTGGCTTGACGGGTCAGGAAAAATTCGCAGTATTTCCAGACCTCTTGCTGATCGACGGTGGCAAGGGACAGGTCAATGTGGTCAAGTCTGTACTGGACAGCTTAGGCTTAAACATTCCGGTCGCGGGTATGGTGAAAAACGATGCCCATATCACGGAAAAACTCTACTATGAAGGGGCAGATTATCCCATCAAGGACAATCAGAACCTCTATACTTTCTTGGGCAGGGTGCAGGAGGAAGTGCATCGGTTTGCCATCGAATACCATAGAAATTTGAGAAAGACCGGCATGGTCTATTCCGTTTTGGATGAAATCCCTGGGGTAGGAAAGAAGCGAAGAATTGCGTTGATCAAAGCCTTTAAATCCATAGAACGCATCAAGGAAGCGACTGTGGATGAGATTCTTGCAGTAGAGGGTATTTCGCAGGCTGTTGCAGAACAAATATATAGATTTTTTAATGAAGAACAGCACGTGGGTGAGAATGGAGTGATGGAATGAAATCGGTAAAGTTAGACAGAGTTATTGAACATTTCGCTTTAGAGGTCATCAATTATGGAAAGGGTGACTTGGAAGCGGTGACCAGTGATATAAACCGTGTGGGTTTGCAACTGGCTGGACATTTTGATTATTTCAGTCCAGAAAGGATTCAAATTATGGG
>JAFGTX010000132.1 GCA_016938815.1 Clostridia bacterium
GTGTGCCAAGAAGCAGTATATCGGCAATAAACAGTACTGCATGCTTTAATTAAGATGGTGGATTAGACCCACCGAAGTCGTCTTACAGGAGAGGGCTTCAAACCACCTAAAGGTGCTGTGGTAAAGAGCTATGGTGCTGAGCGTTTAGGAAAAGGCAATCCGTGAGATTGTCAGGTATGTATAAAGGAGATGAACGAAAGTGAACCATCGCTGAAGTGTCGAGAAAGTGGAACTCTCAGTCAAAAGCCGTAGAGGTATGAATGCGGTGATTAGTGTAACGGTTACCTGTTTATTGGTTACACGACTGGCGTCATTTAGATGGCATGAACTTTATATAGGCTTAATTAAGGAACTTGGGAATCTGCGCATCAATGCTAAGTGAAAGGTACAATAGAATCAAGCTAGAGGCCAAATAACAAAGTGATGCACAGAGACGGACTGCCTCATAGTAGTGTAGATACAACTGTAATGGAAGAGGAGCGAAGGTGGCAGGTTATACAGTATCATAACATTTAACAACTCATAAGAGGATGAATTTATGGAATGAGACAAAATCAATACGGATAAGCCGCCAAATGATTTGGCAGGCCTATAAGAAAGTGAAAGCCAACAGAGGGAGTGCAGGGGTAGATGCGATAAGCATGGACGAGTTCGATACTAACCGTAGCAAGCACTTGTACAAACTTTGGAATCGAATGGCATCGGGCAGCTATTTTCCACCAGCTGTAAAGGAAGTAGAGATACCGAAAAAAGACGGCAAAGTCCGTAAATTGGGTGTTCCTACAATAGCCGACAGGGTGGCACAAATGGCAATTAAAGAATATTTGGAGCCAAGATTTGAGAAAATATTCAGTACGCATTCGTATGGTTACCGACCAAATAAGAATGCCCATCAGGCATTGTCAAGTGTTCGGGAAAACTGTTGGAAATACGATTGGGTGATTGATCTTGATATAAAAGGTTTCTTTGATAATATTGACCATGAAAAGCTAATGAAAGCCGTACATAAACATGTTCCGGAAAAGTGGGCATGTATGTATATACAGAGATGGTTAAATATGCAGATACAATTAAAGAGTGGAGAACTAAGAGCAAAGCAAGGAAAAGGCACACCACAAGGAGGTGTAATAAGTCCACTGCTAGCGAATTTGTTTCTACATTATGCATTCGATAAATGGTTAGAACAAAATGCTAAAACAGTGAAATACGCACGTTATGCCGATGACGCTATAATTCACTGTCAAAGCAAAGACCATGCGGAGAGAGTTCTGAAACAATTGCAAGCAAGAATGAAAGAATGTGATTTGGAATTGCATCCAGACAAAACAAAGCTTGTTTATTGCAGAGATTTCAAACGACGAGGAACATATAATACTGTCAAGTTTGATTTTCTAGGATACTCATTCCAACCACGAACCGCAAAGTCGCAACGAACAGGGAAACTATTTCTTGGTTACGATTGTGCAATAAGTATAAGTTCAAGGAAGCGATTAGCCGACAAACTCGAAGAACTAGACATCGTTAATATGAGTTTTAAGAGTATTGTCGGTATCGCTCAAAAGCTTAATCCTTACATTCGAGGCTGGATTAATTACTACGGTAAGTTTAGAGGTTATGAACTTTCAAAAGTATTTTATCTTTTACGTTGTCGATTAGTACGCTGGGCTAGAAAACGGTATAAACGCTATAGAACCAGTTTGAATAAAGCTTGTAAGTGGCTCGA